>JADFPE010000314.1 GCA_022562495.1 Acidobacteriota bacterium | reverse complement strand
CGGACCTGTCTCGCCGCAGCTGGGGTACGGCAGAAGGGGCAGCGAAGGCAGACCGGTCCGCCGTAGCCTCAGCGGAGGGAAGGGGACATAATGGAAGGCAATCAGTGCACGCGAGACGTCTGATCGGTCAACCGCACCAGCCCGGTGGCGGAGGCCGACCAGCAGACGCGCGACAAGCACGTCGGGGACCTCCTGATCGTCGACACCCAGGAGAACCGGACCCCAGTAGGGATGCTGACGGGCCGCGACATCATAGTGGGACCGGTGAGGCGCTCTACGAGAAACGACAGGAACTGGAGAACGATGATCAGACTTCGAACAATCTGTGGCGGGAGCACAAGGGCACTGACGATGTTGCTCGTCGTTGGCGTATCGACGAGCGGTGCGGGCCAGGGCACGGGGACCATCAGCGGCACGATCGAGGACGAGAGCGGCGGCGTGTTGCCGGGTGTCACCGTGACAGCGACCAACACCGGCACCGGTGGCGAGCGGACGGCCGTCAGCAACGGCCAGGGGCGGTACGAGATTACGAACCTGGCGGCCGGCAGCTACCAGGTTCGGAGTGCCCTCCCCGGCTTCAGCAGCGACGCGGCCACCGTGACTGTCGCTGCGGGTGGGTCGGCCATGGTGGACATGTCATTGACCATCGCCCCGCTCGCGGAGACCGTTACCGTCACGCGGACCGGCCAGGACCTCGCGGCGGTGCCGAGCTCCATCGCCATCGTGCAGCGAGACCAGATCGAGTACGCCCAGCGTAGGACGTCGCTCGACGAGGCGCTCCGCGGTATTCCCGGTTTGTTCGTCCAGAATCGGCGTAACTACGGTCTCTCGGGAGGCATCGGTCTCAGCATCCGCGCGCCGCAGCCGCGGTTCGGGCTGCGCGGACTGGCGATCATTCAGGACGGCATCCCGATCACGACGGCGGACGGCACGACCGAGCCGGGCAACGTCGACCTCGGGTCGGTCGGCCGGATCGAAGTGATTCGCGGCCCGAGCTCGGTGCTCTACGGCAACTCCGCCGGCGGGGTGATCAATCTCACCACGACGATCGACACGTCGCGTCCCCTGACGATCACGCCCGACTTCCAGTTCGGGAGCAACGGCTACAACCGGCAGCAGGTCCGGGTGGAAGGGGGCAATGCCGGCACGCAGTTCATGGCGAGTGTCAGCCGGTTCGAGATCGACGGCTTCCGACAGAACAGTGCCGCCGAGATCACCCAGGCGAACGTCGTCGTGCGCCGGGTGGTGTCGGCCAACACGGAGATTCGCGGCGTGTTCAACCTGTATAACGCGCCGTTCGCCGAGAGCTCCAGCTTCCTCAACGAGGCCGACGCCCGGGCCGATCCGGTGAGAGGGCCTAACGGTGAGTGTCTATCTGGTGCGTGTCTGGCCCGGGGGATCGCGCTAGCTCGACACTGGGGCGAGGCGACCACCCAGGGGCAAGGCGGTCTGACCGTAGAGCATCGTTTCGGCGGCGGGCACGAGTTCCGAGCCACCGGCTGGGGCATGTGGCGCAGTCTGGACGCGATCGGCGCCTTCCAGAACATCGAGCTGGACCGGACCGGATTCGGGGTCCGGTCGGAGTATCTCGGGGGGACGCAGGTCGGGTCGGTCGGCGTCGAGTGGGTCGCCGGTCTGGACGTCGCGTCCCAGAACGACGACCGGCAGGAGTTTGCCCAGGTGCCGCCGGCCGTGTCGGGGGAAGACGCGACCAACGGGGCGCTGCGGGTCGACCAGACCGAGGATGTGTTCTCGGCCGGGCCGTTCGCCCAGGTCAGCATCGCGCCGAACGATCGTGTGCAGTTCACCGCCGGGGTCCGGTGGGACTACTACGACTTCAGCGCCGGTGACCGGAAGCTGGACGACGGCGACCAGTCCGGCACCCGGACCATGAGCGCCCTCAGCCCCTCTGTCGGGGTGACGGTGGCCGCGGCGCCCAATGTGAACCTGTTCGCGAACGTCGCGACCGCCTACGAGACACCGACCACCGTGGAGCTGTCCAACACCCCGACAGGTGAGGGCGGCTTCAATCAGGATCTGGACCCCCAGGACCTGCGCAGCTTCGAGGTCGGCGTGCGGGGCCTGATCGAATCGGCACGGCTCCGGTACGAAGCGGCCGTCTACGTCTCCACCGTGGACAACGCGCTCGTGTCGTTCCAGAACCCCCTCTCACAGGACTTCTTCAGCAACGCCGGCAAGTCGTCGCGCGATGGGGTCGAGCTGCTCCTCGAGTGGGTGCCCAACGCCAGCTTCAACACCCGGTTCGCCTACACGTATCAGGACTTCGTGTTCGAGGAATTTGTCCTTGGCGCGTCCGATTTTGCGGGCAACAAGGAGCCGGGCGCGCCGCCGCACCGGATCTTCGTGGGGTTCAACTACACCGCACCGTTCGGTCTGCGGTCGGGCGCGACCGTCCGGTGGGTCGACGAGTTCTTCGTGAGAAACGACAACATGGCCTCCAACTGGGCGTACACCGTCGTCGATCTCCGTTTTGGATACGACACCAAGTGGGGCGATGTGGATGTGCGTCCGTTCGTCGGAATCGACAACCTGTTCGACGAGCGCTATAACTCGTCCGCCATCGTCAACGCTTTCGGTGGCCGCTACTACGAGCCATCGCCAGACCGGGAAATCTACGTCGGTCTCACCATTGGTGGCGGCATGCGGTGAGGCGCACCGAGACCGGTGTGCCTTCCACTCCGGTCTGCCGTCCGGCGACGCCATGCCGCGTCTCGCGCCGGGTGCGGTCGTGCTCTGCAGCGACCGCGTGCGTCAGTCGCTGCTCGGGGTCTCGTTGTCTGCGGCACGCTGACGCTCCAGGGCGGTCCGATCTTCTGGACCGCGATCCATCCGATCCATCATCAGCGCTCCGACAAGCCCGGCGACCCACACACGCCGCATGACGGCACGTGGTGGGCGCACATTCTCTGGACCATCTTCGGCGAGGAGCTGAACGCGAACACCGAGGTCACGGGCAAGTACGCGCCCGACCTGATGAAGGACCGTTTCTACAGGGTGCTGAACAGTTGGCACTGGGTGCCGCTGGTGGTGCTCGGCCTCGTGTTGCTGGCGGTCGGCGGGTCGCCCTGGCCTCTGGAAGATGCCGCCACAGGTGACCGCCGCGGCGACGGACGGCCTCCGCCACGAGATTACGCAACGGTGTCAGCGACTTCGAGATGCGCTCGAAGATGCTACATCCCATCACAAACACCACCAGTTCGCTGCGCGCCCGCACGCTCGCGTGATGCGGCCGCCCCTCGAGCATCGCCATCTCGCCGAAGAAATCGCCCGCGCCGAGCACCGCCAGGGGGCGTTCCTCCCCGTTCTCGCGCGTCTCGATGACGTCCACCTCGCCACGCTCGATAGCGTAGAAGTTCACCGCCGGATCACCCGTGCGAAAGACGTAGTCTCCGGGCTGGTAACGCGCCCGTGAGATCCGCTCGGTCTGATCGGTACGCAGGTGTCCCAGGTCGCGGGAGAAGACCAGGTCCCACGCCCAGTCGAACCCCACCTTCACCCGTTTCGACCATGATGGCAACTTGAACAGATACAGGCTCCGCCACAGGACCCAGGCGAAGAGACCCGACACCCGCACCCCGAGCAGATCCGCCACGGCGTTGTGCCCACCGAGCGAGCAGAACTGCCGAACGGTCGAATCCAGAGCGGCCGCGTCGGACGCCCGGACAGTACACGGACGATGTTGTCGGCCACCTGGCGCCCCTGGCGCTCGGCGCTCTGCGCCGTGGGCGGACAGGGACGCTGGTCGAAGGTGTTCAGGTTGAGCGCGCAGTCACCAACGGCCCACGCGCCCTCCACACCGGACACCCGCATGTCCG
>JADFPE010000089.1:5000-17992 GCA_022562495.1 Acidobacteriota bacterium | reverse complement strand
GCCCCGGTCATAATGACGGTAGCATTCGGCTGGCGATGCATCTCGCCTGGACGGCGTTGCTCCTCGGTCACAAATCCCCCAAATTTGCTCCCTCGTCGCGCCTTGCCAGCCGGGCGCCTCGCCACCCTCGGTGCGTTACCGTAATTCGGTGCGTTACCGTAATTATGACCGGGACCACTTAGCGGGGTCGCATCCTGCCGGTCCTGTTCCTTGCCGCGCCGTACCCAGGCCGGGCGCGGTTTTGGCTGGGACGAGTCGCCGGTGCGGCTCGGGACCGTCCCCATCGACCGCTGGCGTTCCGATAGTTGAAGCGGACCGGCGTCTCGTGGTATCATCTTCCCCTTGCGAGTGTCTCGTAATTCCTTCTTGCACAACCAGTTGCGGAGTTGTCTGCCGGTAGACACCGGTGAGCGGCAGGCAGGTGGCTTCCCGAGATGATTGTTCGCGAGCAGTTCGACAACGGCTTGTGTCTGCTGACCGAGTCGATGCCCGATGTCCGCTCGGTGAGCTTCGCCGCCTGGCTCACCCGTGGCTCCCGCCACGAGAGCGCCACCCACTCGGGCATTGCGCATTTCATCGAGCACATGCTCTTCAAGGGCACGGCGACGCGGTCTGCCGAGGACATCGCGCAGGAGATCGACTCGCTTGGCGGGCAGCTCGATGCGTTCACCGCCAAGGAGTGCGCCAGCTACTACGTGAAGGTGCTCGACGAGCATCTCCCACGCGCCGTCGACGTGCTCGCCGACCTGCTCCTCCACCCGGCGTTCGACGCCGGTGACATCGAGCGCGAGAAGAAGGTGGTGCTCGAAGAGATCAAGATGGTGGAGGACACGCCGGACGATCTGGTGCACGAGCTGTTCACCCAGCGGTTTTGGTCCGGACATCCGCTGGGCCGGCCGATTTTGGGGGTGCCGGAAACCGTCGGCGAGCTCGACGCCGCCACGCTGCGTGAGTACTTCGGTCGCGTCTATACGGCCAAGAACCTGGTCCTCGCCGTGGCGGGCCACGTCGACCATGCGGCGGTCCGCGACCTCGTGGCCGACACGTTTGGCAGCCTGCCTCTGAACGGCGAGCGGGTGGAGACGAGTGCGCCCACGGCGACGCCCGGGCTCGCGCTGCGCGACAAAGCCCTCGAGCAGTGCCATATCTGTCTGGGGGTCAGCGGCTACCCGCAGCAGCACGACGACCGCTACGTCTGCTACGTGTTGAATGTCGTGTTGGGCGGCTCGATGAGCTCCCGGTTGTTCCAGAACATCCGGGAAAAGCGAGGGCTCGCCTACGCGGTCAGCAGCGGGTTGGTCTCCTATCGCGACGGCGGAGCCGTCACGATCTACGCCGGCTGCGACACCGACGCGGTGCGCGAGGTCATCGACCTGGTGGTCGCCGAGCTGCAGGACCTGCGCGATCGACCGATCGCCTCCGAGGAGCTGCGACGGGCCAAGGATCATCTGCGGGGGAGTCTGGTACTAGGCCTGGAGAGCACGTCGAGTCGGATGTCGCACATGGCGCGCCAAGAGATCTACTTCGGCCGGCAGTTCACGCTGGACGAAATGCTGCAGGGCGTGGAGCTGGTGACCAGTGACGACGTGCAGCGGGTGGCACGGGATCTGTTTCCGCCGGGCGGGCTGGCGGCGACCGTGCTGGGCCCGGTCGACCGGCTGGGGCTGAGCGAGGACCAACTCGGGTTGGTCTAGCAGGAAGATGCTCGAGAAGTCAGGAGTCAGAAGTCAGGAGACAGGAGGACGCCGGCCTGCCCGCCGAAGCCTTGGCGCAGGCGGGAGGGCTTCGCCAGCGTCTGCTTTGGAGACGGGCTGAACGGGATCGACGGTGCGGCGGCGCGCACTCATGGCTGAGCGCCCAAAGTCCACAGCCTACAGCCGTAGGGCTTCGAGAGGAAGGGAGAGGCGTCATCGGGGTCCGGCTGACGGTGCTCGGCAGCGGGAGCGCGGGGAATGCCACCCTGCTCGAGCGTGGCGACCAGCGGGTGCTGATCGACGTGGGCCTGAGCTATCGCGAAGTGGCTCGGCGGCTGGACAGTATCGCGGTGTCTCCCGCGAGCATCGGGGCCGTGGTCATCACGCACGCCCACGGCGACCACACCCGCGGTGCGGCACTGTTCTCGCGCCGGCACGGGGTCCCGGTGCACACGACGGCGGCGACCCGCGCGGTGTGGAGCGACGCCACCGTCTCGTCGTGGCGCGATCTCCGATGCGACACACCGACCGACATCTGCGGGTTTCACTTCACGCCGCTCGAGGTGTCACACGACGCCGCCGCCGCGACGGTGGCGTTTCAGATCGGGACGCCGGACGGCGCGATCGGGTTCGCCACCGACGTCGGCGTGGTCACCCCGTTGCTGCGGGCGCGGTTCCGGGACTGTCGTGTGCTGGTGATGGAATCGAACCATGCGACCGATCTGTTGCGGGTCGGGCCGTATGCCCGGTCGACCAAGGTGCGGATCAGTAGTGCGCGCGGCCACCTGTCGAACGAGTCGCTGGCGGTGTTCGTGCGAGAAGACCTGGGGCGCTCGGTTCGGTGTCTGGTCCTCGCGCACTTGAGCCGGGTGAACAACGTGCCGGAAATCGCGGAGATGACGTGTCGGGAGGCGCTCGAGGCCAGCGGTCGTCACGACGTGCGGGTCGTGGTCTCACGACAGGACCGGGTGGCGGAGTCGGTCGACCTTGGGTCGTGGGCGGCGCCGCGTCGTCCGGGCGCCTCGGCAGGCCGGCAGGTCGCGTTGCCGTTTTGAACCGGGTTCTGGGATCCGGGCGGCTAGAGTCGGGGTGGCTGGCCCGGCTGTTCGCGACGGCAGAGGGCCACGGGATTGGAGAGAGGTGTCGACATGGCGAATCGACCGCCGAGTGGTGGCGAGCGTCGGAGCGGTCGGCGTCGAGCCGAGAGTGATCGCCGGGTGACGGCCGAACGCCGTCGGGCCACCCGGGGCAACCAGCGACGCACGCAGCGCCGGCGGACCCTGCCGGACCGCCGCCAGAAGGAGGACTGATCGTACGCTGGCTGAACGAAGAGCACTGCCGATGAACGCCAGGCACACAGACCGCCCAAAGGGCGTATAGGCAACATGATCCCTCGCTACACACACCCCGACATGGGCCGGATCTGGGGCGACCAGCGCAAGTACGACACGTGGCTGCGTGTCGAGGTCGCCGCGGCCGAGGCGATGGCGGCCACCGGTCTGATTCCGGAGGAGGCGGCGCGGGACATCGCCGCGTGCGACGGCGTGCGCGCGGAGCGTATCGACGAGATCGAGCAGACCACCCAGCACGATGTGATCGCGTTCACGACCGCGGTCGCCGAGCGTGTGGGCCCTTCGGCACGCTGGCTGCACTTCGGTCTGACGTCGTCGGACGTGCTGGACACCGCCCTCGCGCTGCAGATGCGCGAGGCGTGCGGACTGATTCTCGACGACCTCGACCAGTTGCTGGCGGCGATTCGCGACCGCGCCCTCGAGCACCGCGATACGCCGATGATCGGGCGCACGCATGGCGTGCATGCCGAGCCGATGACATTCGGGTTGAAGCTTGCGCTGTGGCACGCGGAGCTGCGCCGCGACCGGCAGCGGATGGAGCGCGCCCGCGAGATCGTGGGTGTGGGTAAGATCTCCGGCGCCGTCGGGACCTACGCGCATCTCGATCCGGAGATCGAGCAACGGGTCTGCGCCGCGCTCGGGCTGGCAGCGGCGTCGGTGTCCTCCCAGGTCATCCAGCGAGACCGTCATGCCGAGCTGCTCGGCGCGATCGCGATCACCGGTGCGTCGCTGGAGAAGTTTGCGGTCGAGGTGCGCGGGCTCCAGAAGACGGAGATCGGCGAGGTCGAGGAGGGGTTCGCCAAGGGGCAGAAGGGGTCGTCGGCGATGCCCCACAAGCGGAACCCGATCGGGTGCGAGCAGCTGACCGGGCTCGCGCGGTTGCTGCGCGCCAACGCGATGGCGGCGCTCGAGAACGTCGCGCTGTGGCACGAGCGTGATATCTCGCATTCCTCCGTCGAGCGAGTGATCGTGCCTGACAGCTTCATCGTGCTCGACCACATGCTGCGCCGTTTCGCCCGGATCGTGCGGGCGCTCGTGGTGCACCCCGACCGGATGCGCGAGAACCTCGGGCGGTCGCGTGGCATCATCTTCTCGGGCACCGTGCTGCTGGAGCTGGTGCAACGCGGGGTGTCGCGCGAGCAGGCCTACACCTGGGTGCAACGGGCGGCGATGCGCTCGCATGACGAGCGGCTCGACTTCAAAGACCTGCTCGCCGCGGACCCGGACGTGATGGGGGTGCTGTCGCGCGACGACATCGACCGGGCGTTCGATCTCGACCAGCAGCTGCGTCACGTCGGTCCCCTCGTGGACCGCGTGCTGTCTGCCGCGCCGTTGTCCGATACCGCGGCCGTGGATCGGAGCGGTCCGGCGTGAAGACCAGAGTGTTCGTCACCTTGAAGCCCTCGGTGTTCGACCCGCAGGGCAAGACGATCGTCGACGCGCTGCGGTCTATGGGGTACGGGGCGGTGCGGGACGTCCGTCAGGGCAAGTACTTCGAGCTCGACGTCGATGCGAGCTCAGCCGACGAAGCGCGGTCGGTGGCCGCCGAGGTCGCGGACAAGCTGCTGGCCAATCCGGTGATCGAGAGCTATCGGGTGGAGGTGGACGGGAAATGACCTCTAGGAGTCAGGAGACAGGAGGCAGGAGACAGAAAGACATTGGTCGGCTTCGCCAGCCTCGATTCAGACGGTCGATCGGATTAGCCCGAGGTGCATTTGGCAGAATTCAAGAGATGCCCACGAAGCGCTCAGACCAGCGTCTGCCTTCTGTTTTCTGCCTTCTGCCTTCTGTGGGCACACACGCATGAAGTTCGCGGTCGTCGAGTTTCCCGGCTCCAACTGTGATCATGACGCCTACTATGCGGCCAAGCATGTCCTGGGGCAGCAGGCGGAGTTCATCTGGCACAAGGACACCGATCTCCGTGGCGCCGATGTCGTGGTGCTGCCCGGTGGGTTCTCCTACGGTGACTACCTGCGGACCGGCGCGATCGCCAGGTTCTCGCCGATCATGGCGCGGGTCCGCGAGTTCGCCGATGCGGGTGGGCCGGTGATCGGCATCTGCAACGGGTTTCAAGTGCTGCTCGAGGCGGGTCTGCTCGAAGGCGCGTTGCTCTCGAACCGCCGGTTGAAGTTTCTCTGCCAGCATGTCCACGTGCGTGTGGAGCAGAGCGACACGCCGTTCACCTGTGGCGCCGCGGTGGGGCAGGTGCTGAAGCTGCCGATCGCGCACGGCGAGGGGAACTACCACGCCGACCCCGAGACGGTCGCGGCGCTCGAGGCGAACCGACAGGTGATCTTCCGCTACTGCGCCGCCGACGGGTCCGCATCGGACGCCGCGAACCCGAACGGGTCGCTCGCGGCGATCGCCGGCGTGTGCAATGCTGGGCGGAACGTGGTCGGTTTGATGCCGCATCCGGAGCGTGCCTGCGAGTCGGTCCTTGGTAGCACCGATGGCCTCGTGGTGCTCGAATCCGTGGTCTCCGCCCTGGCGGCGACGGGCGCGGCGTGATGGCGAAGGAGGCAGGAGACAGGAGGAAGGCGGATGGCTACGCCGGCCTCAGGGTCACTGAGTTGGTCGAATCAGCCGGGCGGCCGCGCGACAATGCGCGGCCCACGGTGGCGGCGTGGGGCGGCGGGGCCCCACTAGCCACCGCGTGGGGTTCGGGGCGACGCCCCGTCTGCATATGGATCAGTCCACCATCGACGCGCACGGGCTGAGCGCCGACGAGTATCAGCGGCTGCTCGAGATCCTCGGCCGGGAGCCGACGATCACCGAGCTGGGAATCTTCTCCGTGATGTGGTCCGAGCACTGCAGCTACAAGAGCTCGCGGCTGCATCTGCGCCGGCTGCCAACCGAAGGTGCGCGGGTGGTGCAGGGACCGGGTGAGAACGCCGGCGCGGTCGACATCGGCGACGGGTTGATCGCCGTGTTCAAGATCGAGTCGCACAACCATCCGTCGTTCATCGAACCGTATCAGGGGGCCGCGACCGGTGTTGGGGGGATCATTCGCGATATCTTCACGATGGGCGCGCGCCCGATCGCGCTGCTCAACTCCCTGCGGTTCGGCGCGCTGGACGACCCGGCCACGCGCCGGCTCGTCGACGGCGTCGTCGCCGGTATCGCCGGCTATGGCAACAGCATCGGCATCCCGACGGTCGGCGGCGAGATCGCCTTCGAGCCGAGCTACGCGGGCAACCCCCTGGTGAACGTGTTCTGTCTCGGTGTGGCGAAGGCGGACCAGCTCGCGAAGGGGCTCGCCTCGGGCACGGGCAATCCCGTGTACTACGTCGGGGCCAAGACTGGTCGCGACGGCATCCATGGCGCGACGATGGCCTCGGCCGAGTTCGACGGGCATTCGGCCGACAAGCGGCCGGCGGTCCAGGTGGGCGACCCGTTCATGGAGAAGTTGCTGCTCGAGGCCTGTCTCGAGGTGATGCAGACCGGCGCGCTGGTCGGCATCCAGGACATGGGTGCTGCGGGGCTGACGTGTTCGACCAGCGAGATGGCCGCGCGCGGCGACGTCGGTATCGAGATCGACGTGTCACGGGTCCCGCAACGCGAAGCCGGTATGACCCCCTACGAGATCATGCTCTCCGAGTCGCAGGAGCGGATGCTGCTGATCGCCCGACGCGGCCGCGAGGCGGAGGTGGAGCAGGTCTTCGAGAAGTGGGACTTGCACGCCGTGCGCATCGGCGAAGTGACCGGCGATGGTCGGCTCCGTGTCCGCGACCGCGGCGTGGTGGTGGCCGAGATCCCGAACCGGCAGCTTGCTGACGGCGCGCCGCTCTACGACCGACCGACCGAGCGCCCCGCGTATCTGACGGAGGTGCAGCAGCTCGACGTCACGGCGCTGCCGGCGCCCGCCGACCTGTCCCAGACGTGGCTCGACCTGCTGGGGGCGCCGGTCATCGCAAGCAAGCGTTGGGTGTATCGGCAATACGACCACATGGTGCGCACCAACACCCTGGTGCTACCCGGGCTGGGCGCAGGGGTGGTCCGGATCAAGGGTACCAGTCGCGCGCTGACCTTCTCGGTGGACGGTAATGGGCGTTACTGCTATCTCGACCCAGGCGAGGGCGGCCGGCTGGCCGTGGCCGAGGCGGCCCGGAACGTTGCGTGCGCCGGCGCCGTCCCGATCGGCGCGACCAACTGTCTGAATTTCGGCAACCCGGAGCGTCCGGAGATCATGTGGCAATTCGCGCACACAGTCGACGGGATCGCCGAGGCATGTCGGGCGCTCGAGATCCCGATCACAGGTGGAAACGTCAGTCTGTACAACGAGACCGACGGCCAGGCGATCTACCCGACACCGGTACTGGGGGTCGTCGGGTTGCTCGAGGACGCGACGCGGGTGTTGACACGTATGTTTCCGGCCGACAGTCTCGAGATCGTGCTGCTTGGAGAGGCGGCCGGCGAGCTGGGGGGCAGCGAGTATCTGAAGGTGGCGCACGGGCTGGTGCGTGGGCGGCCGGCGGCCGTGGACCTCGACCGGGAGCGGGCGCTGCAGAGGCTGCTCGTCGACGCTGCCCGCGATGGGCTGCTCCGCTCGGCCCACGACTGCGCGGAAGGCGGGTTCGCCGTGACGCTCGCCGAGTGCAGTGTCGAGAGCGGCGGTGTTGGCGCCCGGGTCGAGTTGCCGGCGCCGGCCGGACCGGACGACCGGTTCGCTCTGGTCCGCGCGCTGTTTGGCGAGGCGCCGTCGCGTGTTGTTGTCTCGGCGCTGCCCGAAGAACGGGACCGGCTGCTCGCGCGGGCGCGCGCCTTCTCGGTGCCGGCCAGCGTGATCGGGCATACGGGGGGCGAACGGCTGACGATCTCGGTCGCCGGCGCCGTCGTGGCGGCTATCGGGCTGGACGAGGCGGAGCAGGCGTGGGACAACGGGCTGACGCGACATTTTGAGACGGCCGTCGCCTAGACGTTGTGGGGGTTCCCGCGCAGCGGCCGCGTGGGGTCTGGGCACGGGATCGGCGGCAACGGTCACAGCGCGCACGTGCGCGCCTGGCGGGCGCGGAGTGGGGCCGTGGGGGTCCCCGCGCAGCGACCCTGTGGGGTCCGGGGCGGAGCCCCGGCTAATTATGGACAAGTTCCACGACGAGTGTGGAGTCTTCGGGATTTACGGACATCCCGAGGCGGCGGCCTTGGCGCGTCTCGGGCTGTACGCCTTGCAGCATCGCGGACAGGAGAGTGCCGGCATTGCGACGGCCGACGGCGAGCGGCTGCATCTGACGCGTGCCATGGGGCAGGTGTCGGAGGTGTTCGACGAGGGCGCGCTGGCGGGGCTCGTCGGTGACATGGCCATCGGGCATGTGCGCTACTCGACGGCGGGCGACAGCCTCGTCGTCAACGCGCAGCCGCTCCTGATCGCGTGCGTGCACGGTGAGATCGCCCTGTGTCACAACGGCAATCTGGTCAATGCGGCGGACCTGCGCGCGGATCTCGTCCGTCAAGGGCACATTTTTCAGACCACCAGCGACACCGAAGTGGTACTCGTTCTCTACGCGCGCTCGAAGGCGCCGACCCCGCAGGATGCGATCGTGGAGTCGGTCACGCAGGTGCGGGGCGCCTTCTCCTTGGTGCTGCTGACCAAGGACCACCTGATCGCGGTGCGGGACCCGCACGGGTTCCGCCCGCTGGTCGTGGGCGCGCTCGGCGACGCGACGGTGGTGTGCTCCGAGACCTGCGCCCTTGACCTGATCGGCGCGCGGTATGTGCGGGACGTGGAGCCGGGCGAGGTGCTGGTCATCGACGGCGCGGGGTCGCGGTCGTATCGGCCGTTCCCGTCGGCGCAGCGGTTGCACTGTGTCTTCGAGCACGTCTACTTCGCGCGCCCAGACAGTTTGGTGTTCGGGCAGAGCGTGAACGAGGTGCGGACGAACCTGGGGCGACTGCTCGCCCGTGAAGCGCCCGCCGATGCCGATGTCGTCGTGCCGATTCCGGACTCGGGCATGTGCGCGGCGGTCGGTTACGCCGAGGAGTCGGGTCTGCCGATTCGGATGGGACTGATCCGGAACCACTACGTGGGCCGGACCTTTATCGCGCCACAGCAAGAGATCCGCGGGTTCAGGGTGCGGATCAAGCTGAATCCCGTGCGGAGCATCCTGGAAGGCAAGCGGGTGATTCTCGTCGATGACTCGATCGTGCGTGGTACGACGAGTCGCAAGATCGTGGGGATGGTCCGGGCGGCCGGCGCACGCGAGATCCACATGCGCATTAGTTGTCCCCCGACGGTGGCTCCGTGCTACTACGGCATCGATACGCCGCAGCGGTCCGAGCTGATCGGCGCCAACAAGACCGTCGACGAGATTCGCGAGTTCATGAAGTCGGACACGCTCGCCTATCTGAGTCTCGACGGGTTGCGTCAGGCGGTGGGCCCAAGGAGCGGCGACTACTGCACCTCGTGCTACACCGGCGACTACCCCGTCGAGGTGCCCAAGGACTCCGACGTGTACATGCAGATGGCACTGAAACTACCGGACGGACAGGGCTGATTGATGAGCGCGGTTAGCGAAGCTGCGCCTCGAACCGTCCTGACCCTGGTCGGCCCAACATCGCTAGCCGGGGCTGTGCTTACAGCCCAGCGACGCGGGGGATAGACATCTCTGCGTGTCACGAACACTTGGCGAACATGTCACCGTCTCATCGCTGGAAGATGTCTAGTGCCGTCGGCGGCATGCTGGGCGTGGTGCTGCTCGCGGCCGGCATGCCGGTGGCTGCTAGCGAAGCTGCACCCCGGACCGACGAGAGGACGCGGCGCAGCCTCGCTAGCAGAAGCGTGTCTTACAGCCCCGCTACGCGGCGGCTCGCAACCCGTGATGACAGTCCCGCTGCATTCGACTGGCGCTGCATCCCGACAGACGGCGCTGATTGTCGGTCGAATGCAGGGGGGCTGTCACCACAGGCTGCCAGGCAACCGGCGCCGGTCGTCGAGCGCGACCTGACCACCGCCATCGACCAGCTCGGCGACTTCGACTACGACGTGCGGACCCGAGCGAGCAGCCTGGTCCGACGGACGCCCGAGGAGCAGGCCCGGCCGGCGCTGGCTACCGCCGTCAGCGGGCACGCGGACTCGTATGTCCGATTTCGGGCGCTGGTGCTCCTGGTGGGGTTCGGGGGGGTCGTGGCCAGGCAGGCGGTGCTCGGGGTGCTGGCGGACCCGAACGACCGGTTGCGTGCGGTCGCCTACGGCTACATTGAGCACAACCCGACGTCGGCGACGGCGGGCCAGCTCCTCCGAGCGCTCGACACGGAGACCTCCGAGTTTGTCCGGCCGGCGCTGATTCGCGCACTGGCGGCTCACGACGCCGACTCCGCGGTGCGGGCGCGTCTCGTGGCCGACATCGACCGGGGCGTGGACTTCTTCCGGGGTGCCGTGATCGAGGCGCTCGGGGACCGCGGGGCGACATATGCGCTCGACCCGCTGATGCGGATTGCCGGCGAGATCGGGCCGCTGCAGGACGACGCGATCCTGGCGCTTGCCCGGATCGGCGATGCGCGTGCCCTGCCTACGGTCGCGTCGATCCAGGGCCAGGATGCCGTACTGGAGCCGATGGTCTCGGCGGCGGCCGCATCGCTCGGCGCCGACCACGACGAGCACGCCCGGTTTGTGGCCGAGTCGCTGCGTTTCGCCGCCGCCGCCGGCGACCAGCAGAGCCTGCTGCGCTCGGCGGCGGCCGGTCTTGGCGCGCTGGCGTCGAGGGATGACGCCGGCGCCCTGCAGGTGCTGTTCGATGTCGCGGTCGGCGCCCCGCCAATTGCCCGGGAGCCGATCGCGCTGGTGCTCGGCGCCCTCGCCATGCGGCACCCGAACGCCGTGCTCGCGCATCTCGAGACCCGGACCGACCTGGAGGCGGTGGCCCTGGTGCTCCGGGACGCGTTCGACATGCTCAATGAGGACCTCGAAGAAGAGCGCTTCTTCATGACGGTCCGCGCCGCCTTTTGGGCCGCTCCGGAACAGTCCCAGGCCCGCGCCGTGGCCGAGGAGCTGATCCGGGTGCTCGACTTCTGACCATGCGCATCGGAGTCTGGTGGGGAGGGCCGAGGTCGGCGTAGGTGTGATCCGGTTCGACACGGCACGGCAGGGCCTCGCCCAGGTTCCGGACGTCGGGATCTTTCACGGGTCCGCCGCCCACATCCCGCTGTCCGACGGGAGTATGGATGTCGTGACCTGCCTCGACGTTCCTGGAGCATGTGCCGGCCGAGCTGCGACCCGATGACATCCGCGACGTGTCGCGCGTGCTGGTTCCCCGTGGCCGATGCATCGTCACGGACCCCGCCGATGGTCTGTTCAGTGTCCTGGAGCCCGCGAACGTCAGGTTTCGCCTGCCAAGGCCCTTCGCGTTCATTACGGCGCTGGTCGGTGGCTGTGGCCCTGAGGCGGGCTACGAGGACCAGGCGTATGGGGTCGTGTGGCATCATCACATCAGCAGGACAGAGCTGGGGCGCCTGTTCACGCAGCACGTCGAAGTCGAGTGGATCCGCTGGCGTGCCGTGGCGTTGGTCCGGCCGTGCGGGTTTGTCGAGTGTCCGTTCTATCGACGGAATGGGCTGGACCACCCGATGTTCACGCTGATCCATCGGATCAAGCTCGGCGTGTACTCGGTGGATCCGGGCGAGTGCCGTGGCGACGACGTGTTGGTCGTGTTCCGCCAGAGATGACGCGCGACGCCGACGTCCGAGTCATGCTCGGGACTCGGCATGAGCCTCATGGATTACAAGGCATCCGGTGTCGACATCGACGCTGGCAACGAGGTGGTCCGGCGGATTCGCGAGCTGGCGCGCAGCACGTTCACGCCCGGCGTCCTGTCCGAGATCGGCAGTTTCGGCGGGCTGTTCCGACCGGATCTGTCCAGTCTGGCGGACCCGGTGCTGGTCTCGAGCGCTGATGGTGTCGGGACGAAGCTGAAGGTCGCCTTTCGTACCGGCCGGCACGACACTGTCGGGATCGATCTGGTCAACCACTGCGTGAACGACATCCTGGTGCAGGGTGCCACACCGCTCTTCTTTCTGGACTATCTGGCGACCGGTCGGCTGTTGCCGGAGGTGGCTGTCGACGTCGTGGCGGGGCTGGCGACCGCCTGTTGCGAGAACGGGTGCGCGCTGATCGGCGGCGAGACGGCCGAGATGCCCGGGTTCTATGCCGACGGCGAGTACGATTTGGCTGGCTTCATCGTGGGTCTGGTTGACCGGACACGACTGGTCGACGGCAGTGGGATCCGGCCCGGTGACCGTCTGATAGGACTGCCCTCGACCGGGTTGCACACGAACGGGTACTCGCTGGCCCGTCACATCATCTTCGACACCCTCGGGCTGACACCGGACGCGACTCCCGACGGGCTCGACGGATCGGTGAGCGACGTGCTGCTGCGGCCCCATCGCTCATATCTGAGAGTCGTCGAACCGGTGCTCTCCCATGCGGCCGGCACGATCAAGGGGATGGCGCACATCACCGGCGGCGGACTGACCGACAACCTGCCACGGGTGCTGCCCGCCGGCACGGCGGCCGAGATCGACCGCGGCACCTGGACGCCGCCGCCTGTTTTCAGCTTCCTGCAGGACCGGGGTGCGCTGAGCGACGCTGAGGCGTTCAGGACGTTCAACATGGGTGTCGGGATGGTGGTCGTGTGCGCCGCCGAGGCCACCGACGCGCTCTGCTCCCGGTTCGAGCAGGCGGGCGAGACCGGCGCGGTCGTCATCGGCACGGTCACGACCGGTGACGGCGAAGTCCGCTATATATCGGGCCAGTGAGTGCCTCACCGGGAAGCTCGAGCCGAGCTGCCGCGGCGTTTGTGGGTTGCCGCCGAGAGAGTGCCGAAGCTGAAGGCGACCAGACCGCAGTATGGGGAGCCAACGCGCCCGCGCAGCTTGCGGGCGCGGCGCGGGGCTCCGAGGTCCCCGCGAGCAACCGCATGGGGTTCGGGGCGTAGCCCCGACTGAAAATGACCGAGAA
>JADFPE010000088.1 GCA_022562495.1 Acidobacteriota bacterium | reverse complement strand
TCCGACTGGATGTTGAACTCAGCCATCGTAGCTTAGTCGGGGCTGCGCCCCGAACCCCACGCGCGCGCTCCGCGGGGACCCCCAAGGCCCCACTCCGCGCCCGCGAGGCGCGCACGTGCGCGCCCTCTTCAGTCGGGGCTGCGCCCCGAACCCCACGCGCGCGCTCCGCGGGGACTCACCACGGACTGCTAGTCCTTCGACACCTTCGCTCGACGACCCTGTTCGGGATGTGCGGCAGGGACGGACTCGAAGAGACCAGCATCCTGATACGCCTTGACCGCGACGGCGTGGACCTCCTTTACCGACACACCGTGTTGCTCGGCCAGCCGCACGCAATCGTCGAACTCCGGCGCGACGTTGACCACCGCCGCCCCACGCTGCGCCACCTTGCACCGCACCTCGCCGAACCGGGTCGACACCGGCACCAGCTCGCGCCGCAGCGTCTCGCGGGTCACCTCGGCGTGGCGCAGGCCGATGGTCGTCGACTCGCGGAACAGGGTTGCACTGACCGACTCGCGACGACCCGGCGGCACGAGGACGGTGACGTGCGTACCTGGTCGGTTCTTCTTCATCTGCACGGCGGTATAGAACACCTCGACGGCACCGGCGGCATACAGACGGTCCATCAGCACCCCGAAGATTTGCGGGTTCATGTCGTCGATTTCACACTCGACGACCGCCACCCGGTCCCACCCGCCGTCGTGCGCCTCTTCCCCGACCAGGACCCGCAGCACATTCGGGTGCCCCGCGGGGTCGCGTGTGCCGGCGCCGTACCCGATCTTCTCGATCCGCATCGGCGGCAGCACACCGTATTCACCCGCGAACTCGGTCACGAGCAATGCCCCGGTCGGCGTCAGCAGCTCTCCCGGCGGTCCGGCCGCATAGACCGGCACACCGGAGACCAGCGCCGCGGTGGCCGGCGCCGGCACCGGCAGGGTGCCATGGTCGCAGGTCACCGTGCCGCTCCCGACGTTGAGGGGTGAGGCGACGATCCGGGCGGCGCCGAACCATTCGAATGCGAACACCCCCCCGACGATGTCGACGATCGAGTCGAGCGCCCCGACCTCGTGCAGATGCACCTTCTCGACCGGCATCTGGTGGATCGTCGCCTCGGTTTCCGCAAGCCGCCGGAACAACCGGTTGGCCCGCTGTTTGGCGGGGTCCGACAGTGCCGACCGTTCCACCAGCTTGGTGATACCCGTGAGGTGTCGGTGCCGATGCGTGCCGCCGGCGTCGCCGGTCGTCTCGACCACCGTGAACTTGGTGGCCGCGATACCCGACCGGCTGACCCGCTCCGCCGACACCGTGCACTCGTCGTCGAGCGCGAGACTGCCCAACGCCGTCCGCAGCGTGTCGAACGGCAGCCCGGCATCGAGCAACGCGCCGATCAGCATGTCGCCCGACGCGCCCGAGAAACAGTCCAAGTAGAGAATGCGACCCACGCGCTAGAGCCTCCCCATCTCTTTGAAGCTACAGTATCTCGCGTCAGCCAGCACCAGATGGTCGACCACCTCGATGCCCATCAGCTGCCCCGCTTCGACCAACCGCGCCGTCAACGTCACGTCGTCGCTGCTCGGTGTCGGGTCGCCTGATGGATGATTGTGGAACAGCACAATCGCCGCCGCCCCGCCACTGGCCGCCTCCCGGAACACCTCGCGTGGGTGGACCAAGCTGGCGTCGAGCGTCCCGACCGACAGCACTGCAGTTTTCAACACCCGATGCTTGGTGTCGAGCAGCACGATACCGAACTGCTCGACCGGGCGCGCACCGTAGCTCGGCAGCAGAAACGACGCCACGTCACGTGGGGACCCCAGCTGCACGCGGTGCTCCGGCTGGCGGACCAGCGTCCGACGGCCCAACTCGACCGCGGCCAGGATCTGCGACGCCTTGGCGGCGCCGATCCCCTTGAGACGGCGCAGATCGGCCTGGGACTGTCGCGTCAGCCCGTGCACGCCGCGCACCGCTTCCAGCACGCGATTTGCGACCTCGATCGCACTTGCGGAACGAAAGCCATGACCGAGGATGACGGCCAGCAATTCGTTGTCGCCCAGACCTGACGGCCCGAGACGTTCGAGCTTTTCGCGGGGTCGGTCGTGAGGAGCAAGTGACTTCATCGTACCATACCGGTCGCGGAGCGCCCCGCGCCGGACCCGCGGTCCCTGCATCCCTGCACGTCCTATGCAAGAACCGCACACAGCCGGAAACGCTGCAGAGGGACAGACCAGGCTGCAAAGTACGAGAAACCTGCACTCCGAAAGGCAGTGACACAGCGAAAAGCCTGCCGCGCAGGATGACGGGAGTGGTGTGGGTCGCCTGGGATCGGGTCAGCCGTGCCAGCGGCCGGTCAGGACGACCTCGGCCCAGCCTGTGAGCCGGATGCCCGCGTCGGTCCAGGTCACGTGCTGCGTGCCGCCGGGTGACACCACGTCGACATCTCGCGACGCGCCGCCGTAGGCGGCCGCTGCCACGGCGCTCGCGCACGCCCCGGTACCCGACGCGGCCGTCGGGCCGACCCCGCGTTCCCAGATCAGAATCCTGATCCGTGACGGCGACTCCACCTCGACCAGCTCGACGTTCGACCCAGCCGGGAACGCGGAGTGCGTCGCCAGTGCCGGGCCCAAGCGTTGCAGTCGGGCGTCGTCCACCGGCCCCTGGAGCACGATGCACTGCGGGTTCCCCACCGACAACTCCACGACCTCGACCAGCTCGCCGGCGACCTCGAGCGAGCGTTGAGCAAGACCCGTCGGCCGTCCCATCAACGCCTCGAACGTCATCCGGTCTCCGGCCGGCCCCACCAGCGTCAACGGGATAGCGCCGGCGGCCGTCTCGATGACCACCTCGCGAGCACTCGTGTTCCTCTGGGCGATGATGGCCGCCAGACAGCGGACGGCGTTCCCCGAGACCTCGGCCACCCCGCCGTCCGCGTTGTACAACGTCATCGTCGCCCCTGCCGCGGTCGTCGCGTACAACACCAGCCCGTCGGCGCCCACACCGCTGTGTCGGTCACACACACGCCGAGCGAGCGTGGCGCGTTCGGCGTCGGCCGTCTGCTCGATCGGAGCGAACAGGAAGTCGTTCCCGTAGGCGTGAGCCTTGATGAGATCGATCACTTGGGTGCTCCTCAGGATGCGCCTTAGGGCCTCAACGGACTCACGAACACCCAGGTGAGCCCGCCGGTGAGCCCCAGACGCGGGTCCCGCGACGTCAACCCGGTGAACAGACCCCCGTCCAATCGCACGGTGCCACGCGTGTAGCGCAGCCCGAACATCATTGTGGCGCGACTCTCCGTCCCGGGCGGCGCCACGCCACGGCGGGTGCTGGCGCGCCCGTTGATCTCCCCGACGATCTCGGCGCCCTCAGCGAACGCCCGAGCCAGCGAGAACCCGTAGGTCAACACATCGTTCTGCCGGTCGCCACGGGTCGGGTCCGAGAGGATCCCGAGCCCGATGTTGCCGACGACGCGCACCGATTGCATCGTCTTGCCGACAAGGATGGACTGAAAGAAGTCGATCGTGTCGAGCCCGAGTCCACTCTCGTTGCTCGCGTTCGGCAGTCGCGTCGCGAACCGCAGGGCGATCGCGGGCATACGCGCCCCTTCGCTGACGATCTTGACCTTCGCCCCGACGACGATGTCGTCGAAGCTGCGTGTGGTGTCTCCGCTGACGTCGACCACGTTCGACAGCGGCGCGTCGAACCGATTGGAGATCCGGAGGCGGCTGACCGACACCCCGTCGATCTGAATCTCGGCGTTCGATCCCATCCCGAAGCTGAACCCCAGGAGCGGGCCGCGCAGCACGTTGCCCTCGAGCCCCGAGACGGTGAAGGTCTGGGCCCAGGCGTGATCGATCCCGGTTTCCAGCAGAATCAACCCCTCGCCGATCGTCTCGGGGTCCTCGGTCAGCAGCGGCCGCTGCTGCGCGACCACCGGACCGGCCGTCAGACACAGCCCCAGCACCGACCATCCCACACCCATCACCCATCGCGTCATCGTCTACACCCCATGAGCAGCCCACCGTAGGTAACTGATCGCCATTGCGTCGTAGGCGGCGTGCGCCACGATCGGGGCCAGCAGCCCACCGGCCAGGTGCGCGAGCCCGCCCAACCCGAACCCCATCACGGCGACCCACAACCCGAAGACCAGCGAGCTCCGGCCGCCCATGTGCGCGAACCCGAACAGCACACTCGCCACCACCAACCCGAATTCGACCTGCACCGCGCCTCGGAACAGCAGCTCCTCACCCACCCCGGCGGCCAGGCTGATGCCCGCGATCTCGAGCGGCCTCACCGTGGCGAACATCGGCCGGAGCGTCTCCCGATATAGACGACGGATCGCCCGCACGGGGTGGATGGGCGGAGCCAGACGCAAGATGGCGTAGTTGACCAGGGCCAGCAGAAACGCTGCCCCAAGTCCCAACCCGATCCCCGCCACCGGGTCTCCGGCTTCAACGCCAAGTCCGCGCAGCCGGATCCACGCGAGGGCCACCCCGCCAAGCAGGCCTTCGCCTGCCAACGCGACGACGAGCAGACGACTAGACTGCTTGAACAACGTGTGTCGTGATAACTGAGTCACGTTGTGATCGTGTTCTTAGCGCGCTTACCACGACGGTCTCCGTTCAAGGAGTCTAGCCCCCGCGTCGCGGGGCTCTGAGAACGGCTCGGCCGGCGAGGCGAAGCCTCGTTGGCCGGCACGACCTCAGAATACCTTGCGGCTGTCGAGCAGAATCGTCACGGGGCCGTCGTTCACCGACTCGACCGTCATATGCGCCTGAAACTCCCCCGTCTCGACCGGCACGCCGTGCGCACGCAACGCCACGACCAGCGCCTCATACACGGCTCTCGCCTCGACCGGCGGCGCCGCCTGGTCGAACGAGGGGCGTCGCCCCCGGCGACAGTCACCATACAGCGTGAACTGCGAGACCAGGAGCACCGCCCCCTCGATCTCCCGCACTGACCGATCGAACCGATGGCCCGCATCTTCAAAGACGCGCAGCCCGACAATCTTGTTCGCGAGGTAGGCCGTATCGGTTGCGTCGTCCTCGCGAGCGATGCCGACGAGCACGAGCAGCCCGTGCTCGATGGCAGCCACCCGTCGGCTGTCCACGGCCACCCGTGCCGAGGTCACACGCTGTACGACGGCTCGCATCGAGGGATTCTCGCCGCTGGTCGAGCAGGTGCCTTCTTCAGCAATGGTCCATCACGCGGCTGAGGCACACCAGGGCGAGATTCGAGATCCGGGTTTCGAGATCCGGGTCTGCGTCGTTGCAAGAGGCCGGCGCGTCGACGTCAGGAGTGCCGTCCAGCCCGAATCCCAGATCCCACATCCCAGATCCCGGGTCCAGTAGAGTTTAGCCGACCAGCAGCCGTGGAATCGTTCTATCCCAGGTGAACTCGCGCGCGCGTGCCTCCGCTGCGGCGCCGAGCCGTTCGGCCAGCGCGGCGTCGTCCATGACCCGCCGAAAGGCGTGCGCCAGCGATGCCGGGTCCGGCTCGACGACCAACCCGTCTTCGTCCGAGCGCACCAGTTCAGCCGGGCCGCCGCTGTCGACACAGGTAATGACCGCTTTCCGCGAGACGAACGCCTCCAGCGTGACCAGACCGTAGTCCTCGGCACTGGGCGGATAGCAGACCGCGCGGCAGCGTGCCAGATGATCGACCAGCTCGGTCTCTCCGACGGTCCCCACGAGGCGCACCCGCTCGCCCAGCCCCAGCGTGTTGATCCGCGACCGGAGAGTCTCGCACTCCTCCCCGTCACCCGCGATCACGCAACGGATACCGCCGGCCACCGGGTGCGCCAGCGCCTCGAGCACGAGGCCGACGCGCTTGAGCGGCGACAGCCGCGACGCCACGAACAGGTAGTCCCCGTAGCCGTCGCAGCGGTAGGGGCGGGGCGGTGGAGGTGGATACAGCACGTCCGACGGGATGCCGCCCCACCGCTCGAGCCGGCGCTGGATCGTCCGGGACTGCGCGAACACACGCCGGACGTTGCGGGTCAGCAGATACCGGTCGGCCGCGTGAATCACCCGCCGGCGCAGCCGCTCCTTCACCCGCCCGCGCCATGACAGCGGCCCGCTGAACCGGGGCCACTGGTCGTAGTACTCGCGCATCCGATGGTTGAGCCAGCAGACATGCGAGGCGTGCCGCACGGCGTAGCTCGGGAACCGGAAGCTGACGACATGGTCGACCGGCGTCCCGTCGTGCGTCAGCCCGACATCGGTCAGCCACGTCGCCAGATACGCCGCGCCCTGCCGGCCGAACCGGTTCTGGGGTGTCCGGATCACGGTGGCGTCGTGTCCCGCGTCGCGTAACGCCGCCGTCAGCCCGTCGGCGATGACGAGGTGCCCGCCCTCGGCGAACAGCGGATGCGACGTGACGACCGCTACGCGTGCCACCGTGTCGACGGTTCCATCTGGCTGACGCGTTGCGTGCGCTCCGGGTGGCCCGGACCGACGACAGATGAAGCCGGCATAGCCCTCCAGCTCCTCCTGGCTCCTATCTCCTGCTTCCTGCCGCCCTCGAGCATTACCGTCTCCGTCCGACCACGATCAACCCCATGGACAGCCAGGGCACCAACCGCCCGACCGCAAACATCCACTTCATCAGCCAGACGTTCCGGCGCTTGTTCCCATAGCTCTGCAAGTAGTCGTCGGTGGGGTCATCGGTCCACACGTTCGTGAGCCAGATCTCCAGGTGGAGGCAGGACTGCCCGACGAACTCGAATCCGGCCTCGACCAGCAACGGGCCAGCCAGTTCGCGATAGGACAGTTCGCTCAAGTGGTCCTCGCTGTAGGGTCGCAGTCGACGGTCGGCCACCGACAGGAACCGTTCGCGGTTCGGTGTCGTGATGATCACGACGCCGCCCGGCTTCAGTACCCGGTGCCATTCGGCGAGCGTCGCCGGCACGTCCGGCATGTGCTCGATGATCTCGCCTGCAAACAACGCGTCGAACTGCTGGTCGGCGAACGGCACGTGGTCGGCATCGAACACCAGCCAGTGTTGCTCGGGCACCTCGCCGGCCCGTGCCCGCACCCCGGCATGCTCGAGGTCTCCGGCGACCACGGTAAACGGGAAGTCCACGTCGATCTCGGAGAAGAGCGACCGCCCGCAGCCAACGTCGAGCACGCTCCCTCCAGCGGGGATGAGTTTCTCGAAGAGACGCTGTAACCGCATCTTCTTATACTCGTGCAGCTCCCAGAGAAACGGCTGGTCCGTCGGCGGGGTGTAGCCCTCGCGAGCGTATTGCCGCTCATAGAAGCCACGCAGCACGTCGCGGTCGAAGAACTTCAGCAACGTCTTCTCGATCCGGCGAATCTGCCCATCCCCGTCTCGGAACACCAATTGGAGGTCACCAAGCGGGTCGAACACATACCCGTCGTGGTGCCACGAATCGATGAGCGGGAGCGCCTCTCCACCGACGCGCACGGTGACCGACTCCGGTCTCACCGGGTCGAAGTCCAGATGCAACTCGGCCGTCCCCTCGCCCCGTGGCAGCTCGAACCGCCACCAGCCGACGTGGCGGTCGGGATGCCGGTGGTCGCGGAAACCGTAAATGTCGATGGTGAACACATACTCGGACGGGTCACCGGTCGAGTAGCGGACCGTCGTCGTGGCACGGCGCTGTCGGACTGCCACCGCTGGGGTAGTCGGCCTGACCCAATGCGGGAACCGTCGTCGGCGCCACCGGGCGATGATCCCTTCACCCATCACCGCGTCTCCGCCGGCACCGCGATCAGGCTGATCGCTGCACCCGAGAACCGGCCGTCTCGCGTGCAGTGTCTAGGTCATTGGGACAGCATCTTCCGGGCGGGACATCCCGCTTGGCGCCGGCGCTGCTCGGTCACACATGCCACATTTGCTTCTCCGTCGCGCCTTGCCAGCCAGGCGCTGCGCCAAAAGCTCTTGTCCAAACAACCCAGACACTGCACTAGAATCGGGCCCGGAGACCGATGCCGAACTGCACGCCGCCCACGTCGATCGCCTGCGAGCCCCCGCCGGCCGGAATGTCCACAGATGCTCCGGCATAGCGGACGAAGAATCCCCCACCCAACCGCTCGGTCGCCAGATACGTGATGTCGACGCCCACGTTGGCTCCGACCGCGCGCTCTGAGACGGTGATGCTGGTGGCGCCGGTGATCGCCACCTCAAAGAACGGCGCCGCGATCTCTGCGGACGTCACACTCGTGATGAGGCCCTGCTCGACGCTGAAGAACGACGGTCCCCCGAACACTGAGACATCGATCTGGTCAGTAACCGGCACGACCCAGACCGCCTGCAGATGAATACCGGTCTGCGTGTGCTCGAGATCCGACGTGGCGAACGTCCCGGTGCGCGGTCGGTCGAAGAACAGAGGATGGGGAATCGAGGCGGTCACCGCGGCGCCGCTGGCCGTCGAGAACCTCGTCACCCCGAGTCCGGCTGCGAGGTTCCGCCAGACTCGAACACCTCCACTGATGTCGAAAAATCCGCCTTCGCCGCTCTCGTGATTGACGCCGTACGTCGCCGTTTCCCCATAGATCGTCACGCTCGGCAGGGTCTCCGAGAACGATCGGTCCCCGACCTGATATCCGAAGTTGACGCTGATGAACGCCGTGTCTTCCCAAGCGCGCATCTGAGCGTCAGCAGCAGGCGTACCGAGGAACCCGGCAGCGGAAACGCCGAGGAGCGCGAGTGCACGTCTCATGAGCCCCCATCCGTGGTCTTGCATTCAGTTGTCTACCCTCGCACTTAAGGTTCACTTTCCCAGGCAGCCCGCGCCGGCAAGCCGGCTTGACGTTGGGCGGCGACGTGGACGTCCTTCGTCGAAAGTGCCGCTCTGCACGAGGACGCACTGAGCCCGGGATGGTAGCACAGGCCACTTTTCGAGACCGCGATCCCACCTGGCCCATCGGCGACCGGCCGGCGCGCACCTCCGTCAGCACCCGAGCACCGCCTCCTAGCAGCCCGTGGTGAAAGCCCCGCTGCATTCGAACGGCACTGCATCCCGGCTGCCGGCGTTGCTTCTCGGTCGAATACAGGCCGGTATTCCACCTCGGCGCGCCTTGTCAGCCGGGCGCACCGCCGTTCTCGGTGCGACGCGGGGGTTCACCACGGACTGCTTGACTGCTCCGCGGGTGGAGTCACATGTCACGACGTCACCCTGTGGAGATGTCTAGCGCCGAGCGTCGACGGTTGGGGTCAACTGCAGTGCGACACCGAGATACCGGGGGTCGGTCGAGTTCGGGTCTCGGAGCCGAGGGACGAAACCATCGCGGGTCGTCACCGACAGAAGATACGCCCAGCTCTGCCGCGAGAACACGCCCCGCGGCGTCAGGGTCACCTGCGTCGGCACACCGGCCTGCACGTGAACGGTGGCCTCGCTGCCCCCGATGCGCACCGTAACGTCGTTGTCGATCGGTGCCGAGAGGGTCACAGTCAATGCGGTCAGCGGACCATCAGTGCGCACGATAACGTGAGCATGGCTATGGCCCGCGATCCAGATACCCGGGGGCTCCGGCAGATACGCCTCATCATCCAGGAAATACAGCAGTACCGTGGGGTCCACCTGATACACCACGCGGGACCGGGCCGGGTCGAGCATGATCGGCAGATCGTTCACCATCGTCAGCTCGACGGGCAGCCATCGGAACGCGCCCCGCTGGACGCTCAGATACGGGTGCTTCGCCGACACGAAGGGGTTGATCAGAATCTGCGCCGTGAACACGGCGCCGCCGAGCCAGGCGATCAGCGACGGTCCGAGAGACCGGAGCGGCGGCGCCACGAAGAACAACACCGGATAGACACTCATGTAATAGCGGTTGCCGGACGGACCGCCGCCGCCGGACCACGAGTAGGGAGTTATGACTAGCAGGACGACCGCCGTGGCTGCCGCCGTGGCCAGGATGAGGAGATGCCAGGCTCGCAGCTCGGGTCTGCGCCACAGCGCCCATATGACCACGACGACACCCGGAAAGAAGAACGGCACGAACCCGAAATGCCGGCCCACAAAGAAGTACCACACGTTTCGGGCCAACAACCCGACGAATTCGGTGCTCGCCGGCGCCTCCTCGAGACTCAAGTCGTTGGTGGATACGACGATACCCCGGTCGGCGAACCCGGCGTCTGGCCCGTCGAACGGGAACTCGCCATAGTAGGTGCGGCGCTCGCCCCCCTGATAGTTCAGCTCGCCGCTCACCAGCGCAGTCACGCCATAGCCGCCGGCCGCCACCAGACCAAAGACCACGGCCACCCGAGCCCCGTCGGCCCAGCGCCGGCGGTGCCAGTACCAGAGCACCGGTGGAACGATCAGCAGCGCATGGTACGGTTTCGAGAACGTGGCCAAACCCAGGAGCACCGCCCCGAGAGCGTCGGCCCTCGAACCCTGGCGCCACCACCCAGAGGCCGCGACTGGACGAGGAGCCACCTCCTTGTAGAACCAGGCGAAATACGCAAAGAACACCAGCGAGAAGTTGAAGATCTCCGAGCTGAGCCACACCACGTAGAGCGGCACGATCGAGGCACCGAGAAAACCCAGGACATACACCAGGGCCGGCGCGGCGGGCGACCGCGCCGCCGCGAAGCGATAGCCCGCGAACACGACCCCGGCTAGCAGCATCACGTGAAAGAGCAGCATGCCGTTCAGGCCGGCCAGCCATACGAGCGGCGCAACCATGACGGGGTAGATGAACGCCTTGCCAAAGAACAACCGGTCGGTCCGCCGATCGGGATCGCTGCCGATCGCGATCGGCGGCCACCCGACACGGAACTCCAGATATAGATCGCGCCCGCGTTTCAAGAAGATCCCTTCAGGCCCGCCATTGTAAGTCCTGAAAAACCGCTCGAGGTCCCGGCGCTCATACTCGAGATCCCGGTCGTAGGCCGCGCTAAAGGCCATCGCGACATAGGTCGCCTCGTCCCCCTTAATGCCACCGCCGGTCTGTACCGCATCGACCGAAAGGGCGGCCCAGCCTCCCAAAATGAGAATCAAGGCTGCCGCAAGGGCCCCTGGATCCACCAGCCAGCGCCCGAACGTTCCCCGATTCCTGTCCGGCGCGGTGTCCACGACGTCTGTCATGCGACGTCTATGATAGCCGGCTGCCCGACCTGGCAGCCACACGACTCGCTCACCGCTCCCTTCAGGCACATCGTCGGTCCGGGACGGCCAACGCGTCGTCCGCGCGCAGTCTGTTGCAAAGAAATCCCATCTCGTCGTGTCAAGACGCTATCCATAGGGGCCTGAGCGTCCGATACGTCCATGCAGACGCGGGGCGGACCGTGTGCAGCCCCGCGCATCCTCAGATACCCGAACCAGATGTCCGAAAAAGGGGGATCGGAGTTTGCATGTAGGTAACCGGCCGGATGCCAGCCGCCGCGCCGCCTGGGCTGGCATCCCCGAACCGGGCGCAGACGCCCGGAAGCGCGGGGAGTTGGGACATGGCCCAAATTGGTATCCGAACACCCAAGATTGTCATCGTACTCGCGACCGCGACCCTGATGGTCGCGTGTGACGCGGAGCGCAGCTCCAACCCGCTGAGCCCAAATATCGCCGGTCCGCTGGCCGGAATCACGATCTCCGTACCGACCCCGATCCAGCCGGCCGATGCCCAGTTGATCGCCGTTGGTGCCCAGCCGGTGACGCTGGTCTTCAGAAGCGCCGTGTCTGACAGCCCGCGCCCGTTTTGGCACGAGGCGCAGATCGCGGAAGACGGCGACTTCGTCAGCATCCTTCACACCTTCGAGGAAATCCCGTCGGACGATGGCGACATGGTCTCCTTCGAGCTCCCTCTCACGCTGGACCCGGAGCGGATCTATCACTGGCGGACGCGCGCGGTCGACGGCGCGAACACCGGCCCCTACTCGAACGGAGCGAGTTTCGATATCTACAGCCCGGTCACGATTGGTGCGCCGACCCTGGATCTGCCCCCGGACGGCGCCACCGTACAGATCGACGCGCCTCTGCTCTCGGTCAACAACGCCACCGTGGACGGACCAGCCAGCAACATCATCTACCGGTTCGAGATCTCCTCCTCGCCGAGCTTCTCCTCTCTCACTGCAGTGTTGAGTGTGTCGCCGTCCACAGGCCCGACCACCTCGGCGCAACCCGGCGGCCTCGGTTTCGACCGGACCTATTACTGGCGGGTGCACGTCCGCGCGACCGGGCGAACGGGCGAGGTCGTCGGTCCATTCTCGGCGACCCGGTCGTTCCGCACACCGCCACCACCGGTGGTCTTGGGTATTCCCGTCCCCTCGTCGCCGGACGGGACCGCGACCACCCCTACCACGCGTCCGACCTACGTCGTCAACAACGGCACGGTGACCGGGCCCGCCGGAACGGTCACCTATCAGGTGCAGGTGGCAACCGACGCGGGCTTTGTGGCAATCGTCGACTCGCCAAGCGCGGTCCGCTCTGATGCCAGTCAGACGTCCATCGCATCCCAGGTCGACCTCGCCGAAGACACCGTTCATTACTGGCGAGCCCGAGCGACCAACGGCACGTTGACTACGAGCTGGTCGCCAATCGCCGTGTTCCGTACGCCGTCGTCCGGCGGCGGGGGCGGCGGCGGCGGGGTCGACGAGATCGACCTGAGTCAGGTCACGTGGCTGCACACGAATGTGAGCAACTGGGCGGTGACATCGACGGTCACCGGCGTGTCGATCTCGACCAGTCAGGTCTGCGTCTTCCACACCGCTGCGGGCCAATGGCCCTTCTCGACCGACGTGTTCCCTGTAGAGCCGGGGGACCCCCCCGGTGGCGCGCCCATCGAGGGCAACCCCTGGATTTTCGCCTTCATCAACGGCCGGTGGTATGGCGCCACGTGGGACTGGCTACGGCCCGGTCAGGAGTGCAAGGGCATCACAGCCGAGGAGTTCGGCCGTGACCAGATCCGCATCTCCCCAATGGACGCCTCGTGGACGCCCCAAGCGGGGGAAACCGTCGGCTTCATGATGAGCACGATTGCGCGTACCAGTCTCCGGGCCGGAGAGGAACGGTCCAACGTCGTGCTCGTCACGTGGCCCTACTAGTGGCCGTCTACGAGCCACGAGTGGGCTCCCACGCCGCCGCCGCGCCCCGTTCCACCCAGCGCCGTGCGCCCTTACGCGCCACCGATGCACGCCAGTCAGGCCGCCAGCCGAGACCGCTCCCCTGCCGATCATTGCCCTCGCACCAGTCTGTGATAGGTTAATTGGGTGAGGGTTTGTCGCTTCGGACGAGCCGATCCGCCAAGAGCCTCCGCAAGCCTGGAGTGAGAGCTTGACCCTACGACACCGGATGGTGTGTGGTGGCGCAGCGTGTGCAACGCTGGTGATGGCGGCATGTGGATCGGGTAGCCCGGTCCCGACGAGTCCCTCGGCAACTGTTCTGAGCACGTTGGGCGCCCTCACGGAACGGGGCGCTGCAATCACGATCCCAGGGCTTCCAGCGATCCCCACCACCCTCAAGGCGTCGGCACCGGTGGCCCAAACGCCCGCACCCGACTCGATCTTCCGAAACCGGACGGTGCAACTGGTTGTCGAGAGCCCCGTGTTCACATACCGTCCCGAGGTCGCCCTCGAGATCACGTTCGAGCTCTGGTCGATCTCGGGCGCAACGCCTACCCGCGTCTACACCACCACCGTGTCGACAGGGCAACCACAGACGTCCGTCACGATCCCACCGGCCACGCTGGAGGATCGTCACGCGTACGCGTGGCGATCCTTCGCCTCGCTGGACGGCGCGACGGGACCATCCTCGACGCCGTTCGCCTTTCGGACCGAGTTCATCGTGATCGAGCCTCCGACGCTTCGGTATCCGATCGGCGGCGAAACGGCGACAGACCGACAACCCCCACTGCTGGTCGACAACGGCGCCGTGCTCGGCGAGGCGGGAACGGTCGTCTACAAGTTCGAGCTCGACACAGACGAGAATTTCTCCAAGCCTGTACGACTGGAAGCGGTCCGCATGGGGAACACCGGCGACCGCACAACCGGGATCCTACCGGATGAGCTACCGAGCTTGACGATGTTCTACTGGCGGGTACGCGGCACGAACGGCACCGTATTCGGCGAATGGTCGGTCACCGAGGCGTTCAGGACCCCGGAGACCGCCGACCAGATCAACCCGAGTCAAATCACGTGGTTGCACACGAACGTGAGCAACTGGAACATGTCATCGCTGGTCACCAACGTGACGATCACGCCCACCCAAGTCTGCGTCTTTCACACCGCTGCGGGTCAGTGGCCCATCTCGACTGAGGTGTTCTCTGATGGTGCAGCTATCGAAGGCAATATCTGGATTTTCGGCTTCATCAACGACCGGTGGTATGGCGCGACATGGGACTGGCTGCGGCCCGGCCAGCAATGCAAGTCTGTGACAGCCGACGAATTCGGCGCGGAACAAATCCGTATCCCTCCGCTGGATGGCTCCTGGGTACCTCGAGCAGGGGACACCGTCGGCTTCATGATGAGCACGATCGCACGATTCGGGTCGCTTGCCGGGGAAGAACGGTCGAACATTGTGCTCGTGACGTGGCCCTACTAGCAGCCCGTGGTGAAAGTCCCCCGGCATTCGGCTGGCGCTGCATCCGCCCAGTCTGCGTTGTTCCTCGGTCGAATACTGCCGGTATGCTCCCTCGTCTCGCCTTGACTGGCCGGCGCATCGCCACCCTCGGTGCATCGCGCGACTTTCACCACGGACTGCTAGTGCAGTGATCGCGCCCCTGCGGGTCATCGTCCTCAGCCGGACGCGTGCGCCAGGACTCCGGAGCACCTTCAGTCCGCAGACGGTTTCGCGCCCCCGGTCGTGCGCCATCCGCCGTCACGTGGAGGCCTCATCCGTGGGTAAGGCGACCGGCGTTCCGTTCTCGGAACGCGGCGGCAGGTTGCGGGGTGTGCTGGATCTGGCCACTGGCCGCTACCCGTCCTTTCTCTTCGGCGGATCGACAGGTCGACTGCTCCCGGTGTTTCACCTCCACGAGGTGACCAGAGCCGTCCTCGAACCCCGCCTGCAGTTTCTCTCTGAGAACGGTTACCGCACAGTCACCACCGACGCCATCGCCCGGCTGGTGCGCGACGGCAGGCATCCCGGACCGTTCACGGTGGCCCTGTGCTTCGACGATGCCCGGGCCAGCCTGTGGACCGTCGCCATGCCGCTCTTGCGCAAGTACAACTTCCGCGCCATCACCTACGCCATTCCAGGTCGCATTGTTGACGCGGACGCCACGCGGCCGACGCTGGACGACGGCGGACTGACACCGGAACGCGCGGATCTGAGCGACCGGCCGTTCGTCACGTGGCCCGAGCTTCGCGCGCTTCAGGCCGGTGGATGGGTGGATGTCCAGAATCACACGTACTCGCACGCCAGTGTCTTCTGCGCCGACCGCGTGACCCGCTTCGTCACGCCGGAGTTTGCATCGACGCATCTTCTGGATCGCCCGCAGATCTCACAGGATGGTGACCCGGTCTTTCTGCAACCGGACGACCTCGGTGCTCCGCTCTACCCCCAGCGCTCACGCATGAGCGACGCGGTCCGTTATGTCGAGGACATGGACCGGCGCGACCGCTGTCTCACCCGCGTGCGAGAGGCGGGTGGCGCCGCCTTCTTCGCCCAGCCGGGATGGCAACGGACGTTGCGGGCCATCGCCGACGAGGGACGGGGCGTGTTCGAGTCGGACGACACGCGGACGCACGCCATCCGGGTGGAGCTCGACCGTGCGCGCGCGGTGCTGGAGGACCGTCTGCGGGCGCCGGTTCGTCATCTGTGCTTCCCCTGGGGGGTCGGCGGGCGCCTCGCGCGCGAGGCGGCGCGACAGCTTGGCATCGAGACGGCGTTTTCCGAACGATTATTCGGTCTCCGTGCCGTCCGGGCCGGTGACGACCGCTATCGACTCATGCGTCTGAGCGGCAAGTGGATTACCCGGTTACCGAAGCGCCGGTCACCGCATGTAGTGGGCAGCGGCGCCCCTCGGAACGTCTCAACGACTGGCACCGATGAGCCATCTTGACGACTTTCCCCACGATGTCTCGGTCGCCGTTGTCGCGCACAACGCGAAGCGAGCCCTGTGGACGACGATCGAGTCAGTGCTCGCCACGGGGTGTCCACCACCCCGGATCACGATCGTCGACGTGGCCAGCACTGACGGCTCGGTGGAGGAGGCGACCCGGCGGGTGCCGCAGATACGCCTCCGGCGGCTCGAGGTCAATCGGGGTCCGAACCCAGGACGAAACATCGGCCTGCGCGAGGCGCCCACACCGTATGTGTTCCTCATGGACGCCGATGTGATCGTCGACCCGCAGACCGTGCAGCGACTGCGCGCGGCAGTGGACGAGGACCCTGCCATCGCTGTTGGCAGCCCCGTCGTCGTACATCGGGACCGTCCGGACCTGATCCAGTATGCAGACACGGGGTTTCATTTCATCTGCGAAGCCGTCAATCCGTACCTGGATCGTCCCTTGGCCGACCGTGGAGACGCCCCGAAGAATATCGGCACGGCGTCGGCGTCCGCCTTGCTCATCGCACGCGACGCCGCCATCGAGGTCGGCCTGTTCGACGAACGCTACTTCATGGGCAAGGACGACGGGGACTTCACCCATCGGCTCGTCATGGCCGGCCATCGGATCGTGGAACTGCCTCAGGCGCTGGTTCACCACAGCAGCCGCCCACGCAGCGCCTGGCTCTTCTACTATCAGATTCGAAATCGGTGGCACGTAATCCTCAAGAACTATCAGACGCGAACCATCGTCCTGCTCCTCCCTATGCTCGCGGTGCACGAGTTGCTGCAGGCGGCCCTGCTGCTCCTGACAGGTCATGGCCTGACCTATGTCAAGGCCCTCGGTGGGCTCCTCGCCATGCTCCCGAGTCTGCCAGCCGACCGGGCGGCTGTGGCACGGATCCGTAAGCTGGCCGACCGTGACCTGCTGCGCAGCGATCCGATCGTGGCCCGCGACGATCTGACCCGCCATCCCGCGCTCCGCGCGGGCAAGCGACTCTACGAACGGTTGCTGACCAGCTACTGGAGGCTGATCCATCCACTGTTACGCCGCTCGCCATGACCCGGCTGCGCATTCTCATTCTGACGACCTACTTCCATCCGGTGATCGGAGGGGTTGAGACGCATGCGCGACAGCTGGCTGTCTGGCTCAGGACCCATGACGTGTCGGTGCAGGTCCTCACCAAGCGGATCGACGACGCGACACCCACCGAAGACACGGTCGATGGCGTCCCGGTCCGGCGCATCGGGCCGGCTGGTCCACGCACCGGCATCGCAAAATGGCTGATGGCACCGTTCGTGGTGGCGGATCTCCTTCGCAGGCGGTCCAGCTTCGACGTCATCTACTGTCCCGATCCACGCGGAGTGGGACTGGCGGTCCTCGGCATCCACCGGCTGCTCCGGCGTCCGGTGGTGATGCAGCTCAACACCCCCGGCGCACTCTCCTGCGCGAACTGGGACCCACTTCTGCAGCGCTTGTGGATCGCGCCCGACGGGCGGCTGGCCTCGGCCGCCAAGATCAGGGTCCGGCGCACGTTTGCTCGGGCGGCGGCGTGCGTCTGTATTTCACGCGACATCGAGACCGAGGCGCGCGCGTGCGGGTTCGACGGGGAGCGCATCATCTACCTGCCGCATGGCGTCGACCTGACACGTTTTCGGCCGGCGGCGCCAGACGAGGTGTCGGCGCTCCGGGCAGCGCTCGGGCTACCGGCTGGCCGCGTGGTCTGTCTGTTTTTGGGCCGTCTCAGCGTGGAGAAGGGCGTGCTCGACCTCCTCGAGGCCTGGCGAATGCTGCGCGACCAGACCAGCCTCCTCGTCTTGGCCGGTCCGGAGATGCCCGGCCACCATCTGGATGCCGGTGGGGATGCACGACGGTTTGTGGCGGCGCATGGGCTCCACGACCGTGTCTGGTTCCTCGGCCCGGTCCGCGATCCCGACCGGTTCCTTCGTGCCGCGGACGTCTGTGTTGCGCCCTCCCACTACGAAGCCTTCAGTCTGTCAATCGTCGAAGCCATGGCCACGGGCCTCGCCGTGGTCGCCACCCACGTCGGTGGCATCCGTCACTACCTGCACGACGGGGACAACGCCCTGGTGTGCCCACCCCATGATAAGGTCTCGTTGGCACGGCAGCTC
>JADFPE010000087.1 GCA_022562495.1 Acidobacteriota bacterium | reverse complement strand
CACAAGAACCTGCTCTACGTGGCCCGTGGGGTCGAGGACGTGGCGCGGCTCAGCGGCCGGTCGGTCGAGGAGGTCACGGGGGTGCTCGACGGCGCGCGTGCGCGGCTGTTCGAGGCGCGGTGCGCGCGGCCGCGCCCCCATCTGGACGACAAGGTGCTGTCTGGGTGGAACGGGTTGATGATCGCCGCCTTTGCGCGCGCGGCGCGTGTCACGCCGCTCGACGAGCCGCGGTCGGCGGCCGCACTCGAGACGGCGACCCGTGCGGCACGGTTTCTGTGGGACCGGCTTTGGGATGCAGACCGTGGTGTGCTGTTGCGCCGGTTCCGCGACGGCCACGCCGATATCGACGCCTACAGCGAGGACTATGCGTGCGTCGTCTGGGGATTGCTCGAGCTGTTCCAGGCCGGCGGCGACCCGGTGTGGCTCGACTGGGCCCGCGAGCTGCAGGCGACGCAGAACCGCCTGTTCTGGGATGAGGACGGCGGCGGCTGGTTCAGCACCACCGGGGACGACCCGACCGTGCTGTTGCGGCTCAAGGAGGAGTACGACGGCGCCGAGCCCTCCGCCGGGTCCGTCGCCGTCTGGAACCTCCTCACGTTGGTCCATCTGTCGGGTGGCGACGAGGCGCGCGAGCACGGCGACCGGATCGAGCGCACCCTGCGGCGGGTGGCGCCGTCGGCCCAGGTGGCCCGGGTCGTGCCGATGATGATGGCGGCGGCGTCGACCTACCGGACCGGGGTGCCGCAGGTGATCATCGTGGGCGCGCGAGACGCGACCGCGACCGCCGCGTTGCACCGGGTCCTCACCGCATGCTTCCTGCCCGGCGCGGTGAGCCTGGTGGTGGAGCCGGGAGCGCATCAAACGGCGATTGTGGAGCGGCTCCCCTGGGTGGGCGCCCTGGAGATGCGGGACCGGTTGCCCACCGCGTATCTCTGTCGCGATTTCGCGTGTCAGGCGCCGGTCACCGACCCCGCGGCGTTTCGCGCGCAACTGGAGGCTGTGGGGTCCCACCGGTAGCCAGGGCGTGGCGATGCTGTCCGCCTCCGCCACGGCGATGGCGGACCCGCCGTCGCCCGCGTGAACCGTGCGGCGGGTGACGGCGGGACGGGTCGTGCTACCGTGCTCGAGGCATGAGGATGACATGATGACGTTTGATGTAGAGGTGCTGCTGAAGGGCACGAACGAGGTCGTTGCCGAGACCGTGACCTACGACGGCCCCGAGCCGGCCGGCTGGACCGACGTTGATGTGCGCGAGGTGCTGCTGTCCATCATGCGGGTCTTCGGCCGGGCCAGCGGGGACAGCGCCGATGGGGACGAGGTGTCGCTGCGTGGGCTGAGCTGGATCGTGACCGACGTGGATTCTGGGGTCACGATCGCGATCGAGATCCCGAGTGGCGCGGTCGGCGCCGGGCCGTTCGATCTGCCGGCCGACGAGCTGACCCAGATGATCGCGCGGGTGATCTCGTCGGGCACCCAGAGCTCGGAGGTGCACTGATCGGCGGGCCGTCAGGTTCGACGGGGGCTGGCGGATCGGCTGCCAGCATCATGCCGGGTCCTGCGCCTCGACAGCCGCTGACTCGAGGTCCGGCACCTGTCGGCTTCGCGCCTCGATGCGCGCGATCGAGGGCACGAAGAATCCGATGATGCCCATCGTCAGGCAGGCCACGCCGCCGGCCGCAGACCAGGCCCGCACGCCGAGCAGGTCGGCGATCGGTGCGGCGGCGGCGAGCCCCAGCGGTGCGCCGAGGATCTGCGTCGTCTCGCGGGGACCGGGTGCGATCTGGGATCCGGAGAGGACGCGATTCTCAGCTACGTCGAGCTGCACGCCAGCGAGACACAGATTCTCGAGGTTCGGGACAAGTTGATGGCGATACGCCGCGACGTTCAGGCCGAGGCCTCCGTCGTACCGGAGGGGGACGCGAGGCGTTACCGGCTGACGTTGGCCTATGTCCCGCTCGACCTCGGACAGACATCCGAGCGATGACCCTATCGCTTGCCCAGGTCAATCTCGCCTGGATGCGCTATCCGCTCGACGACTCGCGGATGGCCGACCTGCGCGACGAGATCGACCGCATCAACGCGCTGGGCGACCGCTCGCCCGGGTGTGTCTGGCGCTTCACGACCAAGGGCGGCGCCGCGACCGATGTCCGCGTGCTGGACGACCCACGTGTGCTGTTCAATCTGACCGTCTGGCGGTCCGTCGAAGACCTTCGACGCTACGTCTACCACACCGAGCACGCCGCGTTCTTCCGCCGTCGCCGCGAGTGGTTCGTCCCGCCGCTGCACGAGCCCGTCGCGATGTGGTGGGTCGCGCCGGGTGAGCGTCCGAGCGTGGAGGACGCCATGGCGCGGCTCGACCGGCTGTGGCGCGATGGCCCCTCCGCCGAGGCGTTCACCCTGAAACGCGTCTATGGGCCGGACGATCGACTCCTGTCCTCGTCGTCGGCCCCCAGCCAGACACCCTGACCTCACGGTGATTGCCAAGGCGGCCAATGCGGGCTATCGTCCGAGCATGCTGTCTCGGGTCTCGGTCGCCATCCTCTTGACGCTGACCCCCGCGGTCGCCGCTGGGCAGGTCTTCGGCGCGGGCGCGCGAACCGAATTCATCAGCGGGTTCGGGCTACGCACGTTCGCCAGCGTCGAGACGCGCAACCGCCTGCTCGGTCGCGGCACCGCAGCCGTCGACCCGGGTGGGCCAGCCCTTCGCGTCCGGACGACGCCCGTCGCGATCGTCTACGGGCTCAGAGCGAGGCTGTCGCTGGTCGCGGTCCTACCATTCGTGGACAAGCAGCTGTCGTTTCCCGGCGGGGCGGCCCAGCCGTTCACGGTCGGCGCCGGGGGGCTCGGCGATGCCCTGTTTCTGACCAAGTGGCGCTTCTACAAACGCGACCAGCCGTTCGGGACGTTTCAGCTGGCGACCGAGGTTGGCGTGAAGGCACCCACCGGCGCACATCATCTCGAAGATGCCGAGGGACAGCTGTTGCCGGCTGCGCTGCAGCGGGGGTCGGGGTCGTGGGACCCGATGGCCACTCTCCTCATGACGTATGTCCCCGCCGCCGGGCGGGGCCGCTGGGCGTTTACGGGCGACATCGGCATCAGGCTCACGACCGAGGCGAACATGGTCGAGGTCGGCAACCAGGTTGGCTACGACGGCATGGTGAAGTATCGGGTGCATCCGGTCCGCTATCCCGGACGTGATACCTTTCTTCTGCTCGAGATCAACGGGCGCTGGCAGGATCGTGCGCGCGTCGGCGGCGGTCTTGCGAGCGACTCCGGTGGACATGTCGTGTATCTGTCGCCCGGCATCCAGTTGCTGTTACGCCGGAACCTGATTCTCGAGGGCGGAGTGCAGGTTCCGGTCATCCACGACCTGAACGGGACGCAACTCGCCCCCAGTACACGCGTGCTGGCCGGAGTGCGGTACATCATCGTGCCGTAGCGCCGAGGCCGCGCGGAACGCAAAGGAGGACGTGATGACGATCAGGACGTCTGTGATGCTTGCTATCGGGCTGATACTGCTGTCGAGCACAGCGTCGGCAGAGGTGCTGAAGGCCGAGGTCGGCGTCTCGGGCATGGTGTGAGGGCTGTGAGCCTACGGGATCACGCGATCCCTACAACGCCTGGATGGCGTTGCCGAGACGGACGACGATATCGAGCTGGCGCTCGTCACCGTGACCTTCGACGCCGGCGCTCGACCGGACCCTCGCGCCCTGCGTGACGCCGTGCGTCGCGTCGATTTCACGCCGACCCACATCCGTTTTTGGGTCGAAGGCACGATTGAAGTGGGGCCATCGCACGCGACGCTGACCCTGGTGAGTCAGGCCACGGGCCAGCGGTTCGCCCTCGCACCCGCGCCGGGCGGTGCTGATGGCGCCGCCTTCACTGCCCTGGTGGACCTGCGAGGGACCGTGACGCTGTGGGGTCTTGTCGAGACACCCGAGGGAGGCGCCGACATCATGCTGCGTGTCGAAGGTCATGAGACGGTGCGTCAGTAGAGACGTGCCGGACAGCCTTCGTCGGGCGCTGCCGAGAAGACGGCCCGACCTGTGACGGCTCCAAGCAGGCGTAGACTCCACCATCCAGCCACCGAGCCAGGCCCGTCGATCGCGCGGTCACGAGTGGTCGTCGCGACTGCCCTCATGCTTCTGGGCTGGGTCCTGCCCGCTGCGGCGATAGCTCAACCACGAGCCTCAGACGCGCCGGCCGGCACGTCTCCCTCAACCAACGACGCACCGTTGCCGGACACCGGCGCGGCCGGTCCACAGCCCGATCACACCGACGGTCTCACCCTGCCACAGGGTGAGAAGTTCCGCCTCGCACTCCGTTTCCTTGCCGGGTATGGCTTTGACGGGGCACAGGCGACGCTTGGGCTCGAAAAGCAGGGGCGAGTGGGATACGCCATCGTGGGGCTGTTCGGCAAGCTCGATACGCACTTCAGCTACCTCGTCGAGGTCAACCCGGTCGACGAGAGCGTACCGCTGCCAGCGTGCGGAGAGCAGGACTTCTTCTTTCCCAACATGCCGGAGGCGTTTGGGCCGAACGTGCATTGTGAAAACGACGGCCGTGTCAGAGTCGACGACTACCGATTCATTGCACTGGATCCGCTCCGTCAGCAGGGACCGGTGCGACAGGCGTATTTGGACTATACCGCGCAGTCCCTACGAGTCCGCATGGGCCGGTTCATTCTTCCACTGGGGTTCGGGTGGGAAGAGGCTGGATCGTTGTCTGCGAAGGACGCGACGCACATCCAACGGATCAACGCCTCGGCCGATTTCGGCGTCATGGCGTCGCTCACCAAGCGCACAGCCGGGCGCCGGGTGGCTGAGGTATCCGTGGCCGTGACGCTGGGAGAGGGCAACCGCTTTCACGACTACGATTACTTCTACTGGCTCGATGGCTCACTCGACACGAACTCCTGGCCGGCGTTGTTGATCTCAGGTATGGTCGAGCCGGCACCTGGCCTCGAGCTTCGCGGTGCGGTGAAGCGCGGCGGGGACACCGGCAGCAAAGTAGAACGGTTGCCGAACTTCTTTGCGAGCAAGCGCACCGACAATGCGTGGATTGTCTCCGTACGGTATAGGCCAGTGCGATACGCGTCTGTTTTTGGAGAAGTCGTCAGGTACACGTGGGGACTGCCGGGGACGACGGCGGACATCCTTGGGCTCGATGCCACACCACTCCATAAGGACGGCTACTACATCGGCGGCGAGTTGTCCTATCCGCTTGCCGATCAGATCACCATCGGCACCGTCGTGACTCGCGAGGAGCTCTCGCGGGATGATTCACTGGTCCAGCTCATGTCGCAGCAAGGACGCTTCGGGGTGCGACTGGGGAAGACGGAGCGCGCGAGCGTGTATCGCTTCTATGTGGACATCAGCGACCTGGTGCGTGTCGGAGCGTACCGAAACAACCTATCCAACCCCTACCCGTGGCTGTCGGGCATTGTGCCTGTGGCTGGAGACAGGGCGTTCGATCCGGGGCGAGGGTCGAATAAATGGGGGGTGACCGTCGCGTTCCACCTGCGATAGCAAGGGCTGGTCGGCAGCGTGATGCCAGACCTACGTGTCGGTCACCGCCAAGATCGGCGAAGGCGGCCTGGGCGTGTTGACTCGAGGAGGGTGTCATGACGGTGCGTCAACGAGGTCGGGTACCGGGATGGAGCCGTCGGGAGGCGATGACGCTGCTTGGCCTGGGGAGCGTCAGTCTGGCTGTGGCCTGTCGCGGAGGCAGCGTCCAGGATGCGACGCCGCCCGGCACCGCGTCGGCCGCCTCAGCGACGGGGGCGGGTGCGGGAACCGGGCCATCGGTGTTTCCCGACGGGGCAATCGTGCGCACGATCCTGGCGGACGTCGCCCCCAACGCCTTGAGCCACGGCGCAGTGCTCTTTCACGAGCACCTGTCGCTGAACGTCCCTTTCTGGGATCGGCTCCTGGGCGGGATCACGGACGATCAACGCGAGATGTTCCTCGGGTCGCCGGACGCGCCGTATTTCATGCGGGACGTCGACGTCATGGTCGCCGAGATGCAGGCCGCGGCGCGAGACGGTGTCGCCGCCATCGTCGACGGTGGACACGCCGACATGGGGCGCAGCGTGGAGTTTCTGCGCGAGGTCTCGGAGAAATCCGGAATGCCGATCATCGCGAGCGGCGGCTACTACACCGACCCGTTCATTCCGCCGGAGCTCGCGGACCAGACCGACGACGAGATTGCGGAGGCGCTCGCGCAGTCGGCCGCGGCTGAACGCTGGGGCGCCTTCGGCGAGATCGCCAGCTCGGACGAGATCACCCCGGCGGAACGCACGGTGTTCCGTGCCATCGCCAAAGCGCACCTGGCGACCCATGTGCCGATCTTCACCCACACCGCCAATGGGCTGGAAGCGGAGGCGCAGCTCGACATCTTCGAGTCGCTCGGCGTTCCGTCGGCGCATGTCGTGATCGGCCATCTTGGCGGGCTCGACGATCCCGCGGCAACGGTGCACAAGGCGATCGCCGCGCGCGGCGCGTTCGTCGGCTTCGACCGCCTCGGCGGCGGCCCCGACGCCGACGCCCGGAAGGTGCCGATGGTTCTCGCGCTCATCGAGGCGGGCTATCTGGAGAACGTGCTGCTCGCGTCCGACTTCGCCGCGGCGAGAGACATCACACGCAACGGGGGTGCCGGATACGCGAAGACCATTACGCAGTTCGTGCCGATGTTGCGCGAGGCCGGCGTCGGTGACGACGCGATTCACACGATGACGGTCGAGAACCCGTTGCGGTTCCTCGCCTTCGTCCCGCGGTCCGCCTGAGCGCACGCCCTCGCCACAGGTGCGAGGGCCGCCGGGGTGCGCGGGTTGGGGGGACGCAGGTGTGGGCGGTCGAACAGCGACTGCGTGCCCGGCGTCAGCCCCAGGACTCGGCGTCCCAGACGATCTGATCCGGCCACGGCGGCGGGTGTCGTGCGCAAAGGGTGACGCATCTTGCAAGAGTTCGATCCACCCGAATCCACCCGTGTGGCTACCAACCCCGCAACCGAGACGCCCTCCTGTCGGTCATCCGTTCACAGTGTCCTTGCACGGAGGTGCGTCTCGGTTCATCATGGGTGGAACTCGAATGAGAGCCGAGAGAGCGAGGAGGAGGATCAGATGAGCCATCGAGGTCTCGCTGTCGTGTGCATTGTGATCGTGGGCGTGGCGCTGTCGGCCATGCCCGCCGCGGCCCAGACCGGCCCCCGCACGCCATGGGGGCAGCCGGACCTCGGGGGCATCTGGGATTTTCGTACCATCACACCCCTGCAGCGCCCGGAGGCACAGGCCGGGAAAGAGTTTCTCACGGCAGAAGAAGCGGCCAACCTCGAACGAGAGGCCGTCGACCGGAATGTCGACCTGGCGAACCGGTCCGCGCTACGGACGGAAGTCACTGGCAGCGTGGATAGCGGCGAGGACGGAGCACCCGGCTTCTACAACAACTTCTGGCTTGACGGGGGTACGACGTCGACCGGACGCACGTCGCTCATCATCGACCCGCCGAACGGCCGCATTCCGCCGTTGACGCCCGAGGCGCAGCGCGTAGTGGACGCGCGACGAGAGTATCTGACTGAGCATGCGGCCGATTCATGGTTGGACCGGAATACCTCCGATCGGTGCATTGTGGGGTTCAACGCCGGCCCGCCCATCACGCCGCTCGGCTACAACCAGAACCTGCAGGTTTTTCAGACCCCCGACCACGTCGTGCTGGTCACCGAGATGGTGCACACCTCTCGTGTCGTGCCGCTGGACGGCCGTCCCGCGCTGAGCGATGACATCCGTCAGTGGTCGGGCGATTCCCGCGGGCATTGGGAGGGTGACACCCTCGTGGTCGAGACCGCGAATTTCGACGACGACAGACGGTGGATCCCCCTCGGCTCCGCGCCCGCCGGCACGGGGTCGTCCGCGAACATGACGCTGGTCGAGCGCTTCACGCGCGTGGATGCGGACACGCTGGTCTACGAGTTCACGGTGACCGACCCGGACACGTGGACCGCGCCCTGGACCGCCGAGATTCCGATGCGGCGGAACGATTTGACGCTGTTCGAGTACGCGTGCCACGAGGGGAACCACAGCATGGAGGGCATCCTCGCCGGAGCGCGGGCAGAAGAGCAGGCGGCCGCACACGACGCACGCCAAGGGTCGCGGTAGGTTGCGCTAGCCGCGGCCCTCACCGTGGGGCACACCCGGAACGGCCGACCTCGGCAACACGGGGTCGGCTGTCTTGTCGTTCGGCCGACCGTACCCGTTCGTACCGGTGTTCAACGGGAAATGTTGCGCAACCTTGCACACGCGTCAGGGGCGGGGGAGAGCGCCCGTCAGGTGTGTCGGGACCGACGGTCGTTCGTGGCGGGGAGCGCGCTGCTGGCGGCGATGGCCGGCGGACTGCTGCTCTCGAACCTGCACGCCCAGGAGCTCTCCCGTCTAGAGCTCCTCACCCAGATCGATGCGGTCGTCGCACAGGCGATGGCTGACGGTCCGATCGCCGGGGTCTCGATCGGCGTGCGACAGGGCGGCGAGACCATTGTTGCGAAGGGGTACGGCTTTGCCGACCTCGAGAACGACGTGAAGGCGACCGAACACACGGTCTACCGTATCGGGTCGATCACGAAGCAGTTCACGGCGACCGCCGTCATGTTGCTCGTCGAGGACGGGGAGCTCAGCCTGGACGACGAGTTGACGACGTTCCTGCCGGACTACCCGGCGAACGACAACACGGTGACAGTGCGCCACCTGCTCAACCATACGTCAGGCATCAAGAGTTACACCGGGTTGGGCCCCACGTGGCGCGAGAAGATGACGCTCGCGCTCTCCCATGAAGAGCTGATTGCACTCTTCGCGGATGAGCCGTTCGACTTCCCGCCCGGTGAGCAGTATCGCTACAACAACTCCGGCTACTACCTGCTGGGCGTGATCATCGAGAAGGTCACGGACCAGAGCTACGCCGAGGTGCTCCGCGAGCGCGTCTGGGACCCGCTGGCCATGCTGGAGTCGCACTATCTCTACAATGCGCCGATCGTCAAGCACCGCGCAGCAGGCTACAAGGTCGAGGCTGGCGCCCTCCTGAACGACGACCCGCTGAGCATGCTCCTGCCGTTCTCGGCCGGCGCGCTCGGCTCGAGCGTGCACGACCTGCTGACCTGGCTGCAGGCCTTTCACGGGGGCCGCGTGGTCAGCGACGACTCGTACCGGCAGATGACGACGCCCGGGACCCTGAACAACGGTGAGGCGCTCGGCTACGGCTTCGGTGTCGCGGTCGGCGATGTCGAGGATCACCCGGTCATCTCCCACGGCGGCGGAATCAACGGCTTTACGACGTATGTGTCCTACTATCCGGATGACGACATCGCGATCGTGGTCCTCTGCAACACGCCGACCAACACCGAGCGGATCGCGCGCCGGATCGCGCGTCTGATGCTCGGCATGCCAGAAACGGCGGTGCAGGATCTCGCACTCGACGCGGCCGCGATGGACGTGTACGTGGGGGAATACCAGCTCGGACCGCTGGTCCTGCGCGTCTATCTGGACGACCGACAGCTCATGAGCCAGGCGACCGGGCAACCTGCCGTCCGTCTCCGCGCACAGGGCGATCACGTGTTCGTGCCGACGTTCGACGATGACGTCCGGCTCATCTTCGACGTCGCGGACGACCGGGCCGCGCGCGTCATCCTCCGGCAAGGGGGTGGCGAGATCCAGGGAGCGCGGATCGGTCAGTGACCACCGGTGGCTAAGTGGCCCGACCGGGACCCCCGGTCAATCGGCGTACAGGGTGGCGCGGAGACGATCCGCCAGCCGGCGGCCGAGACTCAGGGCGACGGCGCGACCGCCTCCACGTAGACGTCCTCGCCCGTCACTGGCGCCGCAGGGTCGTCGAGCCGCGAACCAACGCGCACGCGCTCGAATCCCTGCGCCTCGAACCACCGCACGAGCCCGTCTGGGCTCCACACGCGCGAACGACCGGCGCGGTGCAACAGTGCCTTCGTCTCGGCCTCGCCAGACGCGTCCCCGCACACCACCGTCATGTGCGTCTCGCAGAGCGGCGCGCCGTCCTCGAGCGGTTCCACGTCGAAGTCGACGAAGCGCACGAACCAGTACGGGGTCCCGTCCCGCTCGCGCCGAAGCAACGGCATGTACGGATTGCCCTCCGCCTGCCGCACCGCGAAAGCCTTCAGGCCCAACAGCACGAGCCCCCCGGGCCGCAGGAGCCGCTGCAGGCTCGCGGCGGTCCGCGCCAAGTCCTCGGAGGGGCGGATCTGTGGCCAGGTGTTGCCCATGCAGATCACCGCATCGAACGGCGCGGCGCTCAGCAGCGATTCCGGCGGTGCGTCGCCGGCGCGCCAGGTGTGCAGTCTCTCTCGACTCCCGAGAAGCTCCGCCGCCCGTCGCAGCATGTCCTCCGATTTGTCCGCCCCGACCGCGTCGAACCCAGCCCCGAGCAGCGCCTCGACATGACGACCCGTGCCACATCCCAAGTCGAGCACCCGCCGCGCCTCGTTGTCCCGCAGCCGCTTCTCGATCCCTGGCATCTCCCTCCCGAGTCGCCCCTTCCAGTCGACAAACAGGTCGTAGTAGTCGGCCATCTCGCCGGTGATGCCGGGCGCGATGGATTCGGCGCGTTGTGATTCGGACATCCATCCAGCATACCCCGGTCACGAAGACCCCCATGCATCCGAGACGGCTACACACTGGCTCAAGGGCGTGTTCTTTGAATCTCTCGCCGACACGGTATCCACCGTCAATGGACTGTTTGTGCGTTCGATGACGATCGTCTGGTCTCGGACCATAAATGACTGAATATAAGCTGTTTGCGTGGACTCAGGAGCGACAGAGTGATACATGTTTCAGTCGAACGTCAATAACATGATGTTAAGATAATAAGATTAAATGAGTGTAAATACATGATATTATTGAACGATTCGACGGAGGCGTGCGTATAGAACAGTGGAAGCGGGGTACCAATGATACGTAGAGCGCGTGTTCTCGAGCGGAAGGTCACCACCTTCATTCACTCGCTGCTGCTCTTTGTCGGCATGCTCGGGCTGCTGGCAACCCTCGGCTGGGTAGTTGCGGGGGTCGAGGGTCTCGTGGGGGTGTTCGTCAGCGGCGGGATCCTCATGCTTGTGGGCCTGCGCGTGTCACCAGCGCTCGTGCTCCGGCTCTATGGTGCACGCCCGCTCTCGCCACCGGAGGCGCCAACGCTCTTTCGGGTGGTGACGGCGTTGGCCGCGCGCGCCGAGCTCGCGAGGGTGCCTGCCCTCTACTACCAGCCCAGCCGGATCATCAACGCCTTCGCAGTTGGACGGCACGATGACTCCGCAATCTGCCTCTCCGATGGCTTGCTGCGAGCGTTGAACCAGGAAGAGCTGATGGGCGTGCTGGCGCATGAAATCAGCCACATCCGAAACAACGACCGGTGGATGATGGGGCTGGCTGACGCCGTCAGCCGGCTTACCCGCATGTTCTCGTGGATGGGGCAGCTGCTGTTGCTGCTCAATCTGCCGATGCTGATCCTGGGGGGCGACACGTTCCCGTGGCTGCTCGTCCTGCTCTTGACTGGGGCGCCGATCCTCAGCTTCCTCCTGCAACTTGCCCTCTCCAGGACACGCGAGTACGACGCCGACCTTGACGCGGCGACGTTGACCGGGAATCCGCGCGGCTTGGCGAACGCGTTGGCGAAAATGGAACAGCTGCGTGGGAGTTGGCTCGAGCGTCTACTCCAGTCCGGGCGACGCCTGCCAGAACCATCCGTGTTTCGTACCCACCCGGACAGCGCCGACCGAATTCGCCGACTCCTGGAGTTGGAGGCAGGACGGCGTCCAGACCGTGAACGGCGCGGTAGCGGTTGGAGGCACAGCGACCCGCACGGGTCGCTTCCACCGGTGATTCTGGGTCGCGGGCTGCGATGGCGGGTGACCAGTTTTTCGTACTAGCGTTCCCTTGAATCTTCCGATCCCTCTCGACGACAGCGCTCGCACCACGCCTGGTCAGTCGCCGAGCGCGTCTCAGGGTCACCCTGATCCCGGCAGGTTCCAGAACGACCACCGGCGCATAGAGTACGTGCCAGACGCCGGCGACGAGACCCGGGATCACCAGAAGGAGAACGCCGACGCATGTCATCGTCCGCACCGCCGCAGTGGCGGCTGCAAAGGGCAGCCACCTGCGCTTCAGTGCGCCAAGCGCCGTGGCGATGCGTGGGCGACGCAACGGTGTCTGGCCGGCATCAATCAGCATCCGGCGCTGGCCGAGAGCTGGATGTCCAAGGGCGGCACCTGCCCGAATAAGTGTTGTTTCGAGACCTACCGGTTGTCAGAGGACCTCGATGTTACGCGCACCGATCCTGCGCATATCGATGATGCCTTCCTGTCACGCGTTTTTGGCGACATTGACGAGTGGGTCGATGAGCATACCGGCATCGAGTTGCCGGACGGCGGGCACAGGAGCAGTGCTTCAGCGAGTCGGCTCGGGGGCGCGCGGGCTCGGCACACGCGGCGCGAGCTCCTCGGGCCTGTCGGCGACATACCTGGTGATGCGGGTGGCCCCCATGGTCGTCGACAGATCGAGCCTCAGTACTGGCGCATCCGGATCGACGGTCTCCTCGCGCCTATCAATCCGACCACTCTCGCCCATTGTCGCCGAGCTGCGCGAATCGGGTGTGACCCGCACGGAGTTCGGGATGCGAAGCCGGAGATCCCCCATTGCGTGGGTGATTTCCAGATCCGAGACGTCGTCCGTTGGCCACTCTCCCCCCAGGTCGACCGTGAAGTTCCCCATCCGGCTGGATATTCGAAGCGCGCGCGCCCGCGCGTTCCCCAACTGATCGAGCTCGATGTTGCCCGTGTCACCGCTGATGCGCAGCTGTTGGAGTGTCTCGGCCAACGGCTCTCCAAAGCCGAGCCGATGATCGCCCATGGAGAGGTCGACATTCAGATCGGTCAGGGTCAGCCCCCCCAGGTCGATCCGAGACTCCCCCCGGCTTACATCCAACGTGAGCGCGAGCGGGCGCCCGGCGGGGATCAGCACGGTCAGCCTGTTCGGCTGGCGGGACGGGTCTCCGTTCCCGCGAAACGCCGCCATCATTCTGACCAGCCCGTTGCTGGTGGGACGCAGCCGGATCGTCGTCGTGGGGCCACCCGACGCGTCTGCCGGAGTGTGCTCCTCGATCAGCTCGTAGTAGTTCTCGGCGTACTCGCCATCGACCTGGATCTCGGTACCGGCCGGCCCGGCCCGAATCTCGAATCTTCCATCCAGCAGCTCGATCTCTACCCGCGGCGGCGCGTCGGAGGATGCGCTGCCCCGCGCGGCGGGTGCGGCCGCCTCACCCGCCACGGCAATCGTCACGGCCGTGGGCACGGGCGTCGGCTCGCCCAACTCCTCGGCCACCGAGTTGGCCCACAGCAGGGTGCCGACGCTCACGACGATCAGCAGCACGCCGATCGACACGGCTGCCACCACGCCAAAGAGCAGGACTTTCTTCCAGCCGGCCATCTTCGATGTCGTCACGCGTGCTCCCCCTTTACGGGCTTGGACGAAGGAAACCCCGACGGGGTTCTCTGCAACCTCAACTGTGTCCTCCCCGCCATCGTCCCGCATGTAGACGACACGGTCCCGCCTCCTGTGACTCCGCATTCGTCGGCTCCTGACGACTGCACGGACGGCCCACGAAGAGACAACGAAACCGGCAGGTCTCGCGAGTAGTCGAGATCGGGAAAATGACGACCGAGAACGTGCACCATGGGCTGCTAGCCGCCGGCCATCGCCCCGACGACCAGGAAGGGCTCTTCTCCGCGCTCGACGGCGGACGGCAATGGCGCATCGGGCGGCGCGTTCGACAGGTCCTGCTCGCAGGCGTAGAACCGCACGAACGCCCGGCGCTGGCCGGTGACGTGGTCGCGAATCGTGCCGCGCAAGACCGGATGGCGCATCTCGAGCTCGTCGAGCACCGACCCGATCGTCGCCGGGCCGGCGATCTCGAGCCGCACCTCGCCCTCCACCCGGGCCAGCGTCCGCAGATGTGCCGGGAGCGCGACTCGGATCATGGCAGCGTCTGCACCTCGACCGACTGCACCGTCGGCAGATCGCGCACGATCGGCGTCCAGGTGTCGCCGGCGTCGGCCGAGCAATACACCTGCCCGCCGGTGGTCCCGATGTAGACGCCGCACGGGTCGAGCGTGTCGACCGTCATCGCGTCGCGCAGGACGTTGACGTAGCAGTCGCGCTGTGGCAACCCCTCGGTCAGCGCCTCCCACTCGTTCCCCCCGGTGCGGCTGCGATACACCCTGAGCTTCCCGTCGGGCGGATAGTGCTCCGAGTCGCTCGTGATCGGCACGACGTAGATGGTGTCCGGCTCGTGGGCGTGCACCTCGATCGGGAACCCGAAGTCGGACGGCAGGTTGCCGCTGATCTCGTGCCACGAGGCGCCCGCATCGTCGCTGCGCATCACGTCCCAGTGCTTCTGCATGAACAGCACGTTCGGCCGCGACCGGTGCATGGCGATCCGATGGACACAGTGCCCGACCTCGGCCTCCGGATCGGGGAGAGAGACCCCCTCAGACTTCAGGCCGCGGTTCATCGGTCGCCAGCTCTGCCCGGCGTCGTCGGTGCGGAAGACCCCGGCGGCGGAAATCGCGATGAACATCCGCTCCGGATCGTTCGGGTCCGGCAGGACCGTGTGCAGACACATGCCACCGGCGCCTGGCTGCCAGTTGGGGCCCGAGTCGTGCCCGCGAAGCCCCGCCAGCTCCTGCCAGCTCTCGCCGCCGTCGATCGAGCGAAACAGCGCGGCGTCCTCGACCCCGGCATAGAGCGTGTCCGGGTCGGTCGGGGACGGCTCGAGGTGCCAGACGCGCTTGAACTCCCACGGGTGCGGCGTGCCGTCGTACCACAGGTGGGTGCCCGTGGTTCCGTCATAGGCGAACGTGTTGCCGACCGTGTCCCACGTCCGGCCCCCGTCGTTCGACCGCTGGATGACCTGCCCGAACCAGTCGGTCCACTGCGCCGCATACAGCCGGTCGGGGTCGGCGGGCGACCCTTTCATGTGATGGATCTCCCAGCCCCCAAAGTGGGGCCCCGCGACCTCCCAGTGCTCACGACGGGCATCCGATGTGAGGATGAACGCGCCCTTGCGCGTACCTACCAGCACTCGCACCCTGCTCATCCTGCACTCCTTCGGCTCTGGAACCGCACGCCGCTGCCCGAGGCGCCGCAACCCTTCTGATGCAGCCTATCGTCCGATTCTGGCAGCCATCTCCTGCGGCTGCCCGTCCAGCAACCTCGATGGCGCGCTCATCGTCGGCGCCCTCTCCGCGGCCGCCGCCAGGAGAGCGAAGCCCATCGTCAGGTGGAACATGCGGGGCGCGATCATACCATCCACCTTATCCGCCCAGAGGCGGCACTCCGGTCGATGGGCCGTGGAGCGATCTCAATCTTCAGCGAATCGGCCCACGGGTTCCAGACCCGATCTCGGAAGCGTCTGGGCTATCGAACACCGGAGGAATGCTTTTATGAGGGATAGTCAATGTTGCGGTTCAAACTTGAACCTGGACCGAGGAACAACGCAGGCAGGGCGGATGCAGCGCCAGCCGAAGGCAGCCGGACTTTCGCCACGGGTTGCTAGTGCGTCAGCCCGTAGACGATGTAGTTCACGCCGAGCTTGTAGGCGTCGTTGGTGAAGTCGACCGAGAAGTAGCCGCTGTTGTCGGACCACTCCCAGTACTCGGCGATGTCGTTGTTGTAGTTGACGATCGCCATCATCCGTTGGGTGGGATCGTTGGCCTCGAAAATGCCCCAGTAGCTCGGTTCGACGGGTACGAGCGGATGCGGGAAGTCGAGCTTCTGGATCCCGAAGAAGATCTGAAAGATCGGGTGGGTGACGTCGATCTCGATCAGCCGATGGGCCGGCAATGCGCGGCGCACCTGGAGCGCGAAGTTGTCCCACTGCTCCGCCTCGAAGTCGTCGAAGATGACGAACCCGCCCTTCAGCCAATGGTCCCGCAACCCCTGGACCTCGCTCTCGCTCATGCGCCAGAAGCCGGGCTCAGAGATGTAGGCGATCGGGTGCTTGAACAGCTCGGGGTCGTCGAGCCTGAAGACGTTGCTGGCGCCGAGGTGCACGTCAATCGTCGTGATGTCATCGAGAATCTGGGGCAGATGGAGATCCGCGCGGGGATAGTCGTGGCTCCAGGTGGACCGGTAGCCGCCGTAGCGGATGCGAGTGAAGACGAATTGACCGGTCTGCTCAACATGAGTGGCCACGGTCGGGTCGCGCCACCGATTTCGTCCCTGCCCGCTGGCGACGAAGGGCAGCGCGAGGATCGCCGCCGCGCTGACCAGGCGGCTCCACCGGCGGGTCATGCCCGTGTAGCCCCTCCCTGACACCCGAAGCTGCGGCAGTCCTGGTGCACCGGCAGACGGACGTACCGCTGCCCCCAGTTGCCAGGGGGCAGACGGACGTACCCCTGCCCCCAGTTGCCAGGGGGCGTTCGCGCCACCGGCCGGGCTCGTAGACGTGGCCTGCTCCGGACCCGCACACAACGGCCACCCGTTGTCGACCACGGCGCTGGTGCTGTGGGTCGAGATGATGACGTCTGGTCCCCCATCGCAGTCTCGCGAGTATATACACTCGGCGGGTGAGCGACGCACTTTCCGTTGCCGTGGACTGCTACGCGGGTGCTCGGGGCGACGAGACGCCGCGCCGCTTCACCCGTGGGAACCAGCTCGTCGAGATCCTGGCGGTCGTAGACCAGTGGCGCACGCCGGACCACCGGTACTTCAGGGTCAGGACGGTGGGTGAGACCTGCACGCTGCGACAGGATGTGCGGTCGGGAGCGTGGGAGCTGACAGCGTTGGAGCGGAGCGCATCTCGATGACCGGCTCCACGTCGAGCGAGCGGCGGCGTGGGTGTGGAGCACCGTGCGATGAAGAAATCTGGCCGTTCCGAGAGGGTGTCGGTGTATAAAGTAGGGTGTCCGCGAATGCGGCGCAGTCGGGGGAGATTCACGTAGACTCAGGGCCGCCGTAGGAATGATCCACCGCCCGACTGCGGAAACCGTTCAGCGAGGAGGCACCTATGTGCGATGACCGAACCGTGGCCGACAACACCGAGTACTTGCGTGCGACGACGCTGTCACGGCGGCAGTTTGGGGCCGTGTCGGCGGGAGCGGGGTTGGCGATGCTGTTGCCGCGTGCCGCGAACGCCCAGGCTGTGTCGGAAACCGACCTCGACATCACGACCCCCGATGGTGAGGCGGATTGCTACTTCGTGCATCCCTCGAGCGGGGCCCATCCGGGTGTCCTGATCTGGCCCGATGCATTTGGCTTGCGGCCCGCCAAGAAACAGATGGGCAGGCGGCTCGCAGAATCCGGCTATTCGGTCTTGGTGGTCAACCCGTACTACCGCTCGCAGCGGGCACCGGTCGTCAGCAGCACGAATTTCGCCGAAGTGCGTGACACGATCATGCCGCTGATGGGGTCGTTGAACGCGGACACCCAGACGAGGGACGCGATGGCGTTCATCGGCTTCCTCGATGACCAGCCGGCTGTGGACCACAGCCGGAAGATGGGAACGATGGGCTACTGCATGGGCGGGCCTTTCACGATGCGTACCGCCGCCGCGGTCCCAGATCGCATCGGTGCCGCCGCGTCGTTCCACGGCGGCGGGCTCGTCACCGACGCACCCGACAGTCCTCACCTCTTGGTGCCCAAGATGACGGCGCACTATCTGTTCGCGATCGCCGAGAACGACGACGAGAACCAGCCAGAAGCCAAGGACGTGCTTCGCGACGCGTTTGCGCAGGCCGGATTGCCGGCGGAAATCGAGGTGTACGCGGGCGCGATGCACGGATGGTGCCCGCCCGATTCGACCGTCTACCACGAGGCACAGGCGGAGCGAGCGTGGAGCCGTCTGCTGGTACTGTTTGAAGACGCGCTCGCGTAGCGTTCGTCCAACTGCACGCACCAGCCGTCGTCGACCGCACCGCGGTGAGCGACGACGCGACCGCCTTCGATTCCTGTCGATTGGTCCGTCCCTGACCGCCTTCGATGCCTGCTGATCGGCTCATCTCCAGGCGTCACACGTCGGCGGTGCGCCCGGTGGCGTCTTCCGCTGATGTTGAACACCGAGTCCGCGGATGGTGAACGCG
>JADFPE010000086.1 GCA_022562495.1 Acidobacteriota bacterium | reverse complement strand
CGGGCCTCCGCCCCGACCCCCCCGCGGTGGCTAGGGGCCCCCCCGGTGCCCCCCTAGCCACCGCGGGCCGCGCATCCTCGCGCGGCCAAGCATGTGACCGACCCGCGCAATGCCGCCAGCCGGGCTGCCCCGCCCGGCGGCTTGCGGGACGGCCTTCCGACTCGGGGACACTAGATGGTCGCGGCGATTTTCTCGACCGTGAACACCTCGATGACGTCGCCCACCTTGATGTCGGCATACCGCTCGAAGGTGATCCCGCACTCGAGGCCGTTCTTGACCTCGCTCGCGTCGTCCTTGAACCGGCGGAGCGACCCGATGCGGCCCTCGTGAATCACGACGTTGTCCCGGAGGAGGCGGGCCTGGGTGTCACCGGCCCGCGTGATCTTGCCTTCCTTGACCATGCACCCGGCAGCCGCGCCGAACTTCGGCACCTTGAACACTTCCCGCACCTCCGCTACGCCGATCTGAATCTCCTTGACCGTCGGCTCCAGCAGACCGGCCATCGCCTTTCTGATCTCGTCGGTGATGTCGTAGATCACCCGGTGGAGACGGATGTCGATCTGTTCCTGGACGGCCATGGCCGCGGCGTTCCGGTCGGGTCGGACGTTGAACCCGATAATGACGGCGTTGGACGCTGCCGCGAACACGACGTCCCCTTCGGTGATGGCACCTGCGCCACTGCTGATCAGACGCACCTTCACACGCTCGTCTCCCAGCTTGCTCAACGCGTCGGCCAACACCTCGGCCGACCCCTGCACGTCCGCTTTGACGATGATTGGCAGCTCCTTGGTGCCGCCTTCGGCGATCTGCTCCTGGAGTGATTCGAGCGTCAGGCGACGGCCCTTTTCGCCGAGCGTCTTCTGCTTGGCTTGGATCTGGCGGCGCATCGCGATTTGCCGCGCCTTGGCCGCGTCCACCACGACTTGGAAGGTGTCGCCCGGTTGCGGCAGTCCGGTCAGACCCAGCACCTCGATCGGGCTCGACGGGCCGGCCTCTTTCTGCGGGTTGCCCCGGTCGTCGATGAGGGCACGTACTTTGCCGACGATCGGCCCGGCGATGAAATTGTCGCCGACACGCACCGTGCCGTCCTTGACGAGCACCGTCGCCACTGGACCGCGTCCGCGGTCGATCTTGGCCTCGAGGACCGTGCCGCTCGCGCTGCGCGCGGGGTTGGCCTTGAGCTCGCCCATCTCGGTGACGAGCAGAAGCATCTCGAGCAGCGAGTCGAGGTTCTGGCGCTGCTTGGCCGACACTTCGACCGTGACGGTCTGGCCACCCCAGTCCTCGGGTGTCAACCCGATCTCCGACAGCTCGGTCTTGACGCGTTCGGGGTTCGCGTTGGCCTTGTCGATTTTGTTGATCGCAACAAGGATCGGCACCTCCGCCGCCCTGGCGTGTTCGATGGCCTCCTTGGTCTGGGGCATCACGCCGTCGTCGGCCGCGACGACCAGGATGACGACGTCGGTGACACGCGCGCCACGCGCGCGCATCAAGGTGAACGCCTCGTGACCCGGGGTGTCCAGAAACACGATGCGGCGGTCGTTGATCTCGACGGTGTACGCGCCGATGTGCTGGGTGATGCCACCAGCCTCTCGCTCGGCGACACGCGAGTTGCGGATGGCGTCGAGCAACGTCGTTTTGCCGTGGTCGACGTGACCCATCACGGTGACGATCGGTGCCCGTGGGACCAGATCCCCGTCCTGGACGGCTATCGACTCGACCGCCACCATTTCCTCTTCGAACGAGCGCATCTCGACGTCGGCGCCGAACTCCCTGGCCACCATGGTGGCCGTCTCAGTGTCCAGCGTCGTGTTGATGGTGAGCATCAACCGGCGTTCGATCAGCTTCTTCAAGACGTCCTTGGCGCGGAGGTTCAGCTTCTCGGCGAGGTCTTTGACGGTCATTCCCTCGGCAAGCGAGATCGTGCGGGTGATCGGCGGCGGCGGCGCCAGGACCTGCGGCATCGAAGGACGCGGCGGGTGGCGTCGTCGCCCGCCCGGCCGACGCGGTGGCGGCCGGAACGACGGGCGGTAGCCGACGGCGGGCCGCCCCGACGGAGGCCTGAAGGGTTGCGCTGGCAGCGGGCGCTGTCCCCCGAGTGGCGTGCTCGGTCGCGTCGGTGAGGCGCCGATCGGCCGGGAACCGGGTCTCGGCCGTGTCGGGGCCGCCGGCCGTGCGGCGACGGGCGGTACCGGCAGCTTCGCCGATGCAGTCGGCTCGGGTGGTAACAGCGACGGAGCCTTGTCCTCGATACGCAGCTTCAGCATCGACGGGACGAGCCGGCCGGTGGTCGGTGTGACCGGCTTCGTGGCGGTCGGCGCCGGTGGCGGCGCCGTGGCAGCTGGCACCGGCTGTGTCGTGGCGGCTGGCACCGGCTGTGTCGTGGCGGCTGGCACCGGCTGTGTCGTGGCGGTTGGCACCGGCTGTGTCGTGGCGGTTGGCACCGGCGGCGGTGCTGCTGCCTCGGTGGGTGCCTCGGCCGGCGCCGGTGCACTCGGTGTCGCCTCGGCCGCGGGTGGTGTCTCGGTCTCGTCGGGCAGTTCCTCGTCGACGACCGGCGCGGCGACCTGCGGCGCCTTGACGAGACGGGGCTGACCCAGGCGCGGCCGGGTCGCCGGTTCCGGCGTCTTTGCGCCCTTGCGACTCCGGCTCGTGGACCTCGACTTCGCCGAGAACAGTGGTCCGGCTGGCAGGCTCAGGTTGCGCTCACGCGCCGTGCGCTCGGCAAACTGCCTGGCGACGATCTCATCGATCGTGCTGGAGGCGCTCTTGGCCTCGATGTCATGCTTGCGCTTGAGCAGGTCGATGACCTCCTGACTCGGAATCCCGAGCACTTCAGCGACCTTGTAGATCCGGATTGTGGCCACGCGTGTCCTCTGTCTTCCCGGTACGTCCCTGTTGGGATCGCACGAGAGCTTAGCGTTCAGCTCCCGTGGCAGTTCCCACGAGTCGCCGCTGGGCTTCCCGTTCAGCGGGGGCGCCTACTGCGGCATGCTCCCTCGTCGCGCCTGGTCGGAGCCGTGCGCGGCGTCGATCTCGACGGCCCCTGGTGCACAAGCTACATTGCGATCACTGCACTGGTTCACCCGTCGCCTGGAGAACTCGCGAGTGCCGTGTCTGGGTCATGAGGGACAGTACCTGTTGGGCGGAGCAGACCGTCTGGCGCCGTTGCTCCTCACAGATGTCCAATGTGTTTTCCCGTCGCGCCTTATCAGCCGGGCGCGACTCGCTCCGGAATCTCCCATCCCATGACCCACACACGTGGCTAGTCGTCTGGCGTCTCCCCTGGCGTGTTTCCGTCCTCGTCTGTCGGCTCCGCCGCCGCTCCGCCGTCACCATCCGTGTCCGCCGTCTGGTCTGCCGTGTTCCCGTCCTCGCCGGTCGTCGCCTGGGCCGCCCCAGTCTCGCGTGCTGGCGTCTCGGCCGGTTCGGCGTCGGCCGCGTGGGGCTCGGGGGGCGGTGTGACGGGCGTGGGGGCGGGCGCCGTCAGCGGCTCGATGCCCTCCTGCTGCGCCGCCTCGGTCGTGCCGCTCCCCACGGCGCCTCCGGCGGCCATCGTCGCCGCTTCTGCGTCCTGCCGGAGCGCCTCCGCCGCGCCCTCGGAAATCCCCAGCACCTCGCCGAGCTCGGTCGCGGTCGCCGAGACCATCCGCTCTACCGTCTCGATACCGGCGGCGTTCAGCTTCTCGACCATCGCCGCGTCGAGTCCCGGCACCGACAATGGCGCGGGTTCGGCCCCGAGCTCGTCGAACACGGCCTCGACCTCACGCCGTTTCTCCTCTTCGCTCTTGATGTCGATCTTCCAGCCGGTCAGCTTCGCGGCCAGGCGGACATTCTGGCCCTTCTTGCCGATGGCCAGCGAGAGCTGGCGGTCCTCGACGACCACCTCGACGACCCGTTCAACCTCGTCCACCACGGATACCCGCTGCACGCGTGCCGGGCTGATCGCGTTGGTCACGAAGGTCACGGCATCATCCGACCACGCGACGATGTCGATCTTCTCGCCGCGCAGCTCGCGAATGATCGCCTGCACGCGGGTGCCCTTCATGCCGACGCAGGCGCCGACCGGGTCGACGTCGCGCTCCCGCGATGCCACCGCAACCTTGGCCCGGTCACCTGCCTCGCGGACCGCTCCACGGATGACGACGGTGCCGTCATAGATCTCCGGCACCTCCTGCTCGAACAACTTGATCAGCAGCACCGGGTCGGTACGCGACAGGATAATCTGCGGTCCCTTGGTGTTCTTGTTGACGTCCTTGATTACGGCCCGTACGCGGTCGCTGGTTGTGTAGTTCTCGGCGCGTGACTGTTCGCGCCGGGGCAACTGGGCCTCGACACGTCCCACTTCGACGATGATGTCGCCGCTCTCGAAGCGCTTGACCAACCCGTTGATCACCTCTCCCACCCGCGGGCTGTATTCGGCGTAAATGTTCTCACGCTCGGCCTCGCGCACCTTCTGGAAGATGACCTGCTTGGCCGTCTGGGCGGCGATGCGTCCCAGCACGTCGGTCGGCTTGGGGAACTCGATCTCCATCCCCGTCTCGGCCTCGTCGCCATAGATTTCCTGCGCCTCGGTCAGCGTGATCTCCGTCGCCGCGTTGGTGACCTCCTCGACGATCTGCCGCACGGCGAAGAGCTCGACCTGCCCCGTCTCGGCATTGAACTTGGTCCGCAGGTTTTCGTCCGACTTGTAGTATTTCCGCGACGCTGTCAATACGGCATCCTCGATGGCCGTGATGATGACGTCCGCCTCGATGCCCTTTTCCCTGGCAAGCGCTTCGATGGTTTGTTGCAACGCGTTGTTCATAACAGTTCCTCGCGACGGACCGGGCGGCGAGTGCACTACAACTCGACCTCCAGCCGTGCGCGTGCGACCGCCGTCTCCGGCACCCGGCGTGTCGTCTTGCCGTCCTCGATCACGATCGTCCGGCCGTCCACTGCGCTGATTCGACCAGATACAAATCGCTGTCCGTCGACCGGCTCGGACGTGACAATCTTGACCCGCCGTCCAACGAACCGCGCGAAGTCAGCCAGATGACGCAACGGCCGGTCGAGTCCGGGCGACGACACCTCCAACGTGTAGGTGTGGTCGAAGGTGACCTCCGCGTCGAGCACCGCGCTCACGTCCACGCTGACCGTCGCGCAGTCGGCCACCGTCACGTCTTTGCCCTGCCCGCCGGTGTCCGGTGCCCCCGGGCAGTCGATGACGATCCGCAACACCCAGCCGATGGACTCGCGACGGAACTGCAGGTCGAACAGCTCGAGCCCGTGGCTCCGCGTCACCCGTTCGGCGATCGACCGCACTTCGCTGAGACGATCTGTTCGCGACTCGGTCACTCGGTGACCCCGTTCGCAATGCCGGGGCCATTCGGCCGGCGATGCGTCCCGCGTGGCTGCGTGACTCCTCCCTCAAATGCTTCCCGGTATTCTCGGTCGTCGCGCCTTGCCAACCGGGCGTCTCACCGCCCTCGATGCGTCAGCGTCACTGCCAAGGGGACCACTCAGGTTCAGCCCCAAAAACAAAAAGCGGGCCAAAACGCCCACTTATTGTTCCTCACCGCGAACGTAACTGGACAACTATAGCACGACAGCAGGGACGGTGAGAACCGCTGCCCCGAGGATGGCCGATGCGCCGGGCCAGGACGCCGGCGCGGACCAGGACGGGCGTTCCTTGGCGGCGTGGTCAGGGCGTCAGTCGGTAGAGCATTCGGGGGTATGGAATGGTCTCCCGGACGTGCTCCACGCCACAGATCCACGCGACCATCCGTTCGATTCCCATCCCAAAGCCGGCGTGCGGGACACTGCCGTAGCGGCGCAGGTCGAGATACCACTCGAACGCCTCCTGGGGCAGATCGTGCTCGATGATCCGTTGGAGGAGCAGGTCGAGATCGTCGAGCCGCTGCCCTCCGCCGACGATTTCGCCGTAACCCTCCGGCGCCAGGATGTCCACCGACAGCGAGAGCTCCGGACGCTCCGGATCCGGTTGCATGTAGAATGCCTTGGCCGCCGACGGGTACCTGTGTACGGCGACCGGCCGGTCGAACTGTGCTGCGAGCAGCGTCTCGTCGGCGCCGCCGAAGTCATCGCCGTACTCGACGGGGCGATCGTCGTCCTGGAGTACACGGACCGCCTCGTCGTACGTGATCCGCGGAAACGGCGTCCGCACGGCCTCGAGCGGTGCCCGGTCGCGTTCGAGCGTGTCGAGCTCACGGGCGCGGGTCTCGAGTGCCCGCGACACGACCGCCGTGATCAGCGCCTCGGCCAGCTCGATCGCGTCGTCGAGCGTCGCGAAGGCCATCTCGGGTTCGACCATCCAGAACTCAGTCAGGTGACGGCGGGTCTTGGATTTCTCAGCCCGGAACGTCGGACCGAAGCAATAGACGCGCCCGAGGGCCATCGCGTTGGCTTCGTTGTACAGCTGACCGCTCTGTGTCAGGAACGCGGTGGCGTGGTCGAAGTAGGGGACCGGAAACAGCGTGGTCGTGCCCTCGCAGGCGGCCGGTGTGAAGATCGGCGTGTCCGCCAGGATGAACCCCTGGGTGTTGAGATAGTCCCGGACGGCGTTGATCACCGTGTGACGGATGCGCAGAATTGCGTGCTGCCGCTCGGACCGGATCCACAGGTGCCGCCGGTCCAGCAAAAAGTCGACGCCATGCTCCTTCGGCGTGATCGGGTAGTCGCGGCTCTGTCCGACCACGCGCAACCCGCTCACATCGATCTCGTAGCCGCCGGGTGCCCGCGCGTCGGCCCGCACCTCACCCTCGACGACGACGGCAGTCTCCTGACCGAGGTGTCCCGCCTGCAGGAACAGCTCTTCCCCGACCGCCGCTCTCGACATCACCGCCTGAATGAACCCGGTGCCGTCCCGCACGGTGAGGAAATGGATTTTGCCGCTCGACCGCCGGTTGTGCAGCCAGCCTCGCAGGGTCACCGAGCGGCCTTCGTGTTGCGCGATCTCTTCGATGTGGGCCATGACCCCTATCCCTCGTCCAGACGTTCCGGCTTCGCGCGAGCGCGGGCCGGTGTGAGGATGTTGCGCCAGTCGGCGTCGCCGGCCACCTCCACCATCGGGGTGTCGTCGTCGCCGATCTTCTGCATCGTCATCATGGCGGGCGGGCGGTCGATGGCGCCCTCGAAGGGCACCAGATGCTGGACGGTGACACCGAGATGGTCATGCAGATGTGTCGTGACCAGTTCGGCATCACGTCGAGTGCCAGTTGCGACCCAGCGGGTGGGTGAGAGCGCGCAACGCGACCACGCTCGGTGCCGCTGCCCCTGTGCCTATTGTCCTCGAATTGGAGTCGACCACATGCGGTTCTTCGTGCGCGCCGTGCCAGCAGGCGCGGCGTTGCTTATGCCGGGTCTCGGCGCGACACGGGACTTTCACCACGGACGAGTTCTGGGAGCAGGGGCGCGAGCAGCTCGAGGAGCCGGCCGAACCGGGGGTAACGCTGTAGGGTGTGGCGCAGATACGCGCACGTGCGCGGGACATAGGCGGCGAAGCCGGGCCGACCGGCGACGGCTATCTGATGACCGAACGTCCCAAGCGCTTTCAGATGCCGTTGCACCGACATCAGGTCGAACCGGGGCCCGAAATCAACGGCGCGCTGGGCCGGCACCGCCTCCAGAAAGCGCTCCGTCATCGCGGCCACCAGGTCCGGCGACAGGTCGACGTAGCAGTCGCGGAGCAGCGAGACGAGGTCATAAGTGGCTGGTCCCATGCGGGCGTCCTGGAAATCGATCACGACCAGCCGGTTCCGATACACCATCAGGTTGCGGCTATGGTAGTCCCGGTGGCACAGTACGCGCGGCTCGGCCGCCAGCTCTTCGGCGATCGTCGAGAGCTCCCGCCGAAGGGCCTCAGCTGCCGCTGGGGCGAGCGTGACGTGCCGATACTCGAGCAGGAACTCCGACTGGAAGAACGTCAGCTCCGAGGTCAGCTTGGTGGTGTCGAACGCCAGGGTATAGGGGATCGACCCTTCGGCGTGGAGCTCGGCGCCGTCCCGTTGCAGCTTGGCGATCAGGCCGACCGCCTCGCGATATAGGGGAGTGGGGTCGCCTCCGGGTACGGTCAGCCAGTCCTGCAGCGTCTGGTCGCCGAGGTCCTCGAGCGCCAGGATGCCCAGATCCCCCGCCTGGCCCATGACCGCCGGCACAGGGATCGCCAAACGTTCGAACAGTGCCCCGACCGCGATCTCTGGGAGTGCGTCGGCGGCAAACGGCTCAGGATGGACGGCGAGGACGATGGACGGGCCGTCGCGCCGGGTGACCCGCACGTAGCAGCGATGTGACGCATCTCCACGGAGCCGCGTGACGCTCGTGGTCAGGGGGGACAGACCCGTCCGGCGCAGATACTCAGTCACGCGGCGGTCGATCATCTCCTCGGCCCCGGGTGCGTTGTCGGACGGGCCTGCGTTGTTCATGCTGTGGTCCGGTCTCCTCGGGCTTCAGGCTTCGGGCTGCAGGTGCTCCTGGCGTGAGTCCTCGAACCCGGCCGGGATGCCCCCTCGTTGCGCCTTGCCAGCCGGGCGCCGCGGTCCAGAATCCACTGTCCCGATGACCCGGACACTGCACGAGCGACCCGGCGCCTCAAATCGGTACCGCCAGCAGATCCCCGATCCGGGTCGCCTCGGGCAATGCCGTTGCCTCCTCCGAAGGCAGCGGCATGAGGATGACTGCCTGCCGATCGAGCGTAGTCCCCTCGGCCAGGTGGACGCCGTCGGCGAGGATGCAATCGGTCACGATGCACCCGGCCCCGACGGTCACATCGTCCCAGAGCACCGATCGCTCGAGACGCGCCGACGGGTGCACGACGCTGCGGAGACCAACGAACACGGTCGGACGCCCCTCGTCGGCCGCCACCTCACGCGTGGTCTCCAGGTAGTCGGCCGTGGTGCCGATGTCGCGAAAGTGTCCCACGACGTGATGTACCGCCACGTGTCCAGCGTGGGCCAGCAGCGTGTCATAGAGCCCGCCGATCGACGCGGCTGGGTCACCGTCCCTCAGCGTCTCGAACACTGCGGCGTCGACGATCTGGACTCCGACGAAGTGTGCCGGGTTCCGCGGGTCGCCGGCTCGGGCGAACCCTCTCACCCATCCATCCGTGTCCGTGAGGACACCACCGTACCGCTGCGGAGCCGGGTTCGGTGTGACGGCGAGGGTGACCCGCGCGTTCCGCGCGAGATGAGCGTCGAACAGGGCCCGGAGGTCGACATCGCACAGCGTGTCGCCGTTGACGAGAAAGAAACGGTCGTCCAGCAGCGGCAAGGCCCGCCGCGGCCCGCCGGCCGACCCGAGCAGCACGCGCTCCCAGGAGTAGCGGACGCGACAGCCCCAGGCGGCACCGTCGCCGACCACCGCCGTTATCGTGTCCGGCCGATGATGCAGATTCACCACCACATCGCGCACGCCCCGGGCGGCCAGCCGGGTCAGGTGCCGACAGATCAGCGGCACGCCGCCGACCGGCACCGCCGCCTTCGCCCGGCAGAACGTCAGCGGGCGCAGCCGGGTGCCCAGACCGGCGGCGAGCACGAGCGCCGGCGGCAACGTGGCGGTCACGGGTCCTCGAACAGCATATCGGTCGCGGTCGACCCCTGGGCTGCACGATGCTTGCGGAAGAGGGCCACGTATGAATCGAGCACGAAGTCCGACGTGGGGCGTTCGAGCGTCGTCGCCATGGCGAGGATGTCCTCCTCGCTGCCCTCGAGCTCGACGAACGTGCCGATGGGGGATTCGTCGACGGCGATCACCAGGTCGCCGCAGCGGAACTCCTCGCGGTATTTCTGGTACCGAAACCAGATCCGAAAACCCAGCCGCTCGAACAGCCGCAGCAGCAGCTCGCCGTCACCCACGGTGGTCTCGAGCTCGTCCCGCACCTTCATCCTGCCCGGTCCGGGCGCGCCCTTGAAGGTGACGTACGCGCGGTCGTCGTCGACCCGGACGCGCAAGGTGCACTGGCGGTCGCCAAGCGGTGCCGTCTCGCGGTCCAACAGATAATCGTTTTGCAGTCGTCGCGCGCGGAGCGGTGTCGCGCCGGCTTCGACAACCGCCCGGCGCGCCACGGCCGGGCTGTCGTAGGACAACTTGATCTCACGCTCGACCGCGTCTGGCATGCATAACCTGCAATCTTCTGCCGAGATCGCTGGCGTCTCTCAATCCCAGCGCCGGCGATCTCCATCCGGCGTCTCCTGTCTCCTGCCTTCTGACTCCTGCCTGCTGGCGCAGGTGCTTCACGTGACCCGTGTTCGGAACGAGCAGCCCCGCAGGGGGGGGACACCGACCTGCTTGCCCAGGAGCAACACCTTGTGGGTGCTGCCGAGCCCGCCCGGGATCAGCAACGTCTTCAGTGCCAGTCGTTGCTTGAGCGCGTCGGCGTCGGCGGCGCCGATGCCAGGGTCGTCCAGTGCTCCGAGGCCCAGCAAGAAATAACTCTGGTCGAGCAGACCGAGCACCTCGAGACCCTCCGCCTCCGCGGCCGCCCGGACGGACGTCAGGTCCACGTGGGCCGTGATGTCCTGCTCCCCCGGATGCGCCAGCCACGCGGGGCCGTCCGGCTGTTGTGGGTCGTCCCTCAGCACCCCGACGAGATGGCGGTGAAAGGTGGTCAGCGTGCCCGCGCGGTGGCTCTCCGAGTAGAGCTGGTTCGCCGGGTGACCGTAGTCAATCAGGATCACGAAACCGCGCTCGAGCCGCCGTGCCGCTGTGCGTACCCACTGGACCGCCGCCAGGTTGATCTCACCGCGCCAGCCGACGGCGAGGTCCACGCCGAGCCGTGCGAGATAGTCGGCAAGCGCCGGGCTCGAGGGCGGTCCAATGCGTTCGACGAAGCGGTTGCCCGCGAGGTCGATGTAGATCTCCCGCAGACCTTCGGAGGTCATCGAGACGGCGTGCGTGGGCAGCGCATCGAGCAGCTCGTTCGCCAGGATTGCGCCCGAGACCCGGTCCGGCATCGTGGTGGCTGAGGCGGAGAGCTTGGCCCAGTGATGTCCGAGGGTGCCCGGCTGGGCGGCGCGCGCGGCCGCGCTCGTTTCGACCAGCGTGAGCCGGGTCACCGCGTACAGCTCGGGGTAGGTTGATTCGGCGGCGTCGAGCAGGTCCCGCGCCAGCTGCCCGTTGCCGGCGCCGACCTCCACTAGGTCGAACACCGGGGAGCCGGCCGACGCGAGCAGCCGGTACATCTCGTCGATCTGTGTGGCGAGTAGCGCGCCGAACTGTGGTCCGACGTCGACGCTGGTGTAGAAGTCACCCGCGCGCCCGGTCCGGTGGGGCGCACGGGTATAGTAGCCGAGGGTCGGGTGATACAGCGCTAGGTCCATGAACTCCGCCGTCGTCAGCGGTCCGCGGTCTCGGATCCGCTCGACGATCAGGGCGCGGAGCGACAGGGACATCACGCGCGCGCGACGCTTACTCCTTGCGGACCCGGAGGAGGGCCGGCGAGTTCTCTCTGAGGATCATCAGAAACGCCGTGCGCCCGGACTCGATCCTGTTTAGCTCTCGGCTCGCCTCGGCCGCCGTGCTGACCGGCTCCCGGTTGACCGCGGTGATCAGGTCGTCCGGCCGCACGCCCCCGGCCAGCGCCGCCCCGTTCGGGTCAACGCCGGTAACGACCGCGCCCGCCGTGCCCGGCGCGATGTCGAGCCGACGCGCTGACTCCGCCGTCAGGTCCTGCAAACGCATGCCGAAGCCGGTGTTCAGATCCTCGATGACCACCCGCGTCGGCCGTCCCTCGGTCCCCAGATCCAGCTCGCCGATAGTGATCGACACCGTCGTCGGTGCGCCACCCCGATACACACCCAACTCGACCACCGTGCCCGGCCGCGTATCGACCACCTTCTGCTGCAGGTCCTCGACGTTCTCGACCCGTTCGCCCCCGAAGCTGACGATCACGTCCTCCAGCTCCAGGTCGGAGTTGTTCGCCGGCCCGTCCGCGAAGATTTCAGACACGATCGCGCCCATCGGCTCATTCAGCCCGAGGTACTCGTAGTCGTCGGCTGTGACCGGCCAGATCCCCACGCCGATCAGCCCGCGCGTCACCTTGCCGGTGCGCAGCTGCGGCAGCAGCTGCCTCACCTCACCCCGCAGGTTCAGGAGCGGACCACCCGAGTTGCCGGGGTTGATCGCCGCGTCGGTCTGGATGACCGACTGTGATCGGCCCCGGATCTGCTCGTACGGCCTGCCGACCGCGCTGATGACCCCGACCGTCACGGTGTGACCGAGCCCGAACGGGTTGCCGATCGCCATCACCCAGTCGCCTGGGCGCATCTGGTCCGAGTCGCCGAACTTCGCCTCGGGGAGCGCGTAGTCCGGCCGCTCGATCAGCTCGATCAACGCGCTATCTGTCAGCAGGTCGCGCCCGACCACCCGGGCCTCGTAGGCCTCGTCGTCATCACCGAAGAAGAAGACCTCGATCTTGGTCGCGTCCTCCACGACGTGGTTGTTGGTGAGGATGAACCCCGCTCGGTCGATGACGAAGCCGGTGCCGGCCGCGACCGTCGGCGGCGGCGTGGGTCGGCCGTTCTCCTCGCGCGGTTGCCGGCCCTGTTCGGGCGGGTCGCCGAAGAACCGCCGGAACAGCTCGTCGCTGCCGAAGAAGCGGGTCAGGTCTCGGGCTCGGCTTCGCGATTCGGTGCGGATGTTGACGACCATCGGGGTCTGCGCTTCCGCGATGTCCCGGAACGTGTTCGCGCCCAGCTGCCCTGTGATCGGCGCGCTGTTCATTGCCGGCATGGCCGGCCCGGTCGACGTATTGACGGTCTGCGCCGCTGGGCTGGACACCGGGTCGAGCCGCGCGACGATCACGAGACCGATCGCCACCGACGTGACGACGATGAGGACCCCTGAAAACAGTGTGTTCCTGCGTGTTGACATCCTGTCCCCCACACCTACTTACCTTACCGCAACGTGCGGATCTCCGTCTGCAGCGGGCCGGTGACGGTCGCCGACCCCTCCCCGACATACAGGTTGATCTCGGTCCGGAGACCGAAGTCCTCGAAATACACCCCGGGCTCGATGGTTACGCCGGTGCCAGGGAGGAGCCGGCGCTCGTCGTGTGTTTCGAAATCGTCGAGATGCACGCCGTTGCCATGGACCTCTTCCCCCAGACTGTGTCCGGTCCGGTGGACGAACCGGGTCCCGAACCCGGCCGCGGCGATCACATCGCGCGCGGCCCGGTCGACCTCCCAGCCGCGTAGCTCGCCGCCTTCTCGTGTCGCCCGCTGCACCAGCGTGACCGCCGCGTCACGCCCCTCGCAGATCACCGTGAACGCGTCAGCATACCGTGCCGGCACGGTGCTTGCGGTGTAGCCCACCCAGGTGATGTCGGCGTAGACCGCCCGCGGTGTCCGCAGCTTGCCCCACAGGTCGAGCAGCAGCACCTCGTCTGGGCCGATGATCCGATGCCGATCGCGTGTCGGCAGGTAGTGCGGGTCGCCCGCGTTCTCCTGTGCCGCCACCACCGGGCGCGAGTCACTGACGAGTCCCGCCTCCTCGAACCAGCCCGCCATCGCGTCCTGGACCTCGAGCTCGGTGACCGGGTCGCCGCCGCGCATCCGCTGGGTCACCAGGTCGAACGCCTGATCCTTGATGGCGTAGAGGGCGCTGGAGGCCGCCTCATGGGACCCGAGGGCCTCCGCGTCCCAGACCGCCTCGAACCGCTGGACCAGGTCACCGGACGAGCGCACCTCGACACCGTGCGCGCGAATCGCGTCGACGGTGCCGGCGTCGACCCGCGACACGTAGGGGATGGCGCACCCGGGCGAGAACTCCATGGCCACCGTCGCGCAGCCCGTCAGCAGCGCACGTAGCCCGGCGTCCAGCTCGCCGTGCCGCGCGTATCGCGTCTTGGTGCCGGGGAGATGGTCGAGGCGGTCGCGCTCGATCGCGTGCACGAGTGCGCGCGGCGGTCCGTCGGCCGGGATCAGATAGTACCAGCGCCGCGTCGTCAGCGTGGCCAAGTCGTTCAGCCCGGTCACCCGCCGGGCAATCGGGTTGGAGCCGTGAAAGTCGTACAGCAACCACCCGTCGAGGCCGTCCTCACGCAACGCCCGCTGGACGGCGGCGATGTCTAGCAGTCCGTGCTGAAGGTCGTCGCTGCACTCGACCGATCCTGCATCCCGCCTCACTACGGTGTTCCTCCGTCACTTACTGCCGGTATGCTCCTTCGTCACGCCGTGTGCAGGCCGTGTGCCCGCGTGGCTTACGACAGGTCTCGGTGCGACACGGGTCCGTCAGCACGGTCCGCGAAGCTCATGACCTTGGAGTATAGCAGCGGCCGCGCCATCAGCCGGTGACGCCTGCGTCGCCATCCTACCAGTGCCGTGTCCGGGCCACTCGGACCGCATCTTCCGGCCGGGGTATCCCGCCCTGGGTGGCGCTGGACGTCGGCTCAGCGGGGTCACACATGGCCACTGTGCTCCCTCTCGTCGCTCCGTGGCATCCGGGCGCCGCGCGCCGGCACCGGTGCACATGCCCTCCAGACACTTCACTAGTTTGGACGCTGGATGCGGTGTGAAGGTTGGGAGGTGCCGTTCCGCGTCTTCGACCACACCGCCGACATCGCCGACGATCTTCCCCGGATTGGCGAGCGGATGTGTCACAACGTTCCTACGGGGTGGGGACGCGCCGGCGGGATCGGCAACTCTCGTTCCGTGAACTGCGGGCCGTGCTCGAGCGCGGGGCCGCCTGGGCGATGGTGGTCGCGTTCGGGCGCCGACCGGACCAGGTCACGATCATGCTCCACAGCGGGTCCCGCGGGTGGGGACACCAGGTCTGTCATGACCACCTCCGGGTCGTGGTCGACGCCAGTCGCGTCGACGGGATCGCGCTGCCGGACCGCCCGCTGTGCTGCGTTCCGCTCGCGTCTTCGGAGGGTCGCCGGTCGTAGGCCGCGATGTCGGCCGTGGCCAACGTCGCGTTCGCCAACCCACGGCTGACGGCGCACTGGGTCCACGAGCGCGTGGCGGAGGCGCTGGGGATCGCACCGGGGGTCACGCGGTTGGACACCCCGGCGCCCCCCCTAGCGCCCTGTCGGTCTGCCGGTGCTCGTGCCGGGCGCGACATGGGTCGGTCCTCGTCGCTGTTGGTCGGCAGCGCCAGGGCGACGCGGGAGACGTTCAGTGCTACCTGCCACGGGGCGGGACGGCGGATGAGCCGAAGAGAGGCCACGCGCATCGGCGACGCGGGCGGCTCGGCAAACAGCAAGGCGCCACGCGAACACCAGGGTTCGTGGGCGCCGTTGCGCGCTAGCGAGGCCCCGCCTCACGAGCCGAGCGTGTCTCACAGCCCCGATCCGTGGGGGCTGGACTCCTTGCACGGAGGCTGGTGTGGCGAAAAAACACGATCGACACGTGACTCAATTGTCACGCTACACGTTGTTGCAAGGAGTCTAGCGGGCCGGGGTCTCAGCGTCGTCCGACTCGTCGGTCTCCTCGCTGTCCTCCTCCTCCAGCGGCATCGGCTCCTCCATCTCTTCGAACAGGTTGGCCTCGACCACGCCATTCTGGTGGCTGAACTCGTAGTTGCTGCGCTCCATCCGCGAGTCGTTCGGCACCCGCAGCGTCACCTCGATGATCTGGTCGACCAGGAACGGACGCTGCATCCGGTAGGAGTCGCCGGTCACCGTGTCGCCGTCGTTGTCATACCAGAACTCGTCCACCTTGAACCCCGCGAGCGCGCCGTCTGAGATGTTCTTGATCCGGAACGTCGTGACGATCTCGTTGCGCTCACGCCTCGTCACAGGCGCCAGATAGCCGATCTGTCCCGGCCCCCGGATTGTGGCGACCAGCCGCGACTCGCCCGCGCTGGCGAGTAGGGAGCGGATCTGCACGGTCGGAGCCGCCGTCTCCACGGGGCCCTCCGTCTCTGCGGCGTCGCCGCCCCCACAGCCGACCGCGACCAGGCCGACTACCAAAGCACCGAGCAGCGCCGCCAGATTCAGGCGTCTCATTGACTGACCTCCGAGTCACATACAGGACAACGTTGGGCGGATTATATGGTGGGTCGCCAGAAAACTTCAACACGCGTCCAGTGATCGCACACGCACTCGGCTGGCCAGCCGAGCGCATAGACGCCCGAACGCACCCAAGGCTGTGTGATCGCCACACGACATGAGCGGCGCCGCGTCACATTTCTCCGTTCCAGTCCTCGGGCTCGGCGTCTCTGGAGTGGAAAATCTCCAGGTGCCACTTTCCGCCGCCCCACGGCTCGATGACCTCGGCCACCACGACGTCTACGAGCAGCTCCGCGAACGACCGGCCGTCAGGGTCGCCTTCCAGATGATACGCTTCCTCGTCCCAGGCGAAACTGGGATAGAGCACCAGCGTCAGGAACAGGTCATACCCGTCGTCGACCACGACGAGCTGGCCACACGGCCGCTTCAGCGTCGAGTGATACACGAGGTATTTCTCGGCGCTGTGGGCTCGGATATACCGCTTGAGGGCGAACTCCCTCGCGACGATGTCCTCGACCGCGATTTTCTTGTCCCAGCAACCACGGCAATACTTCGAGTCGCCGCGAGGCTCGGACACGTCCTTCGCGCCACACAACGCACATCGCGCCTGGGCTGCCGACCGAGGAGCCATCGTGAGATCTTAGCTCAGAGACCGGCCTGGGCGCGAACCAGGAGCCCCATCCACCCCGTGCGTGTCTCCAACTCAGCCGCACATTGCGCGTCTTGCACCCCGTTGAGCTCATGTCCAGCGCTACCCATTGTGGGATGCCCCGCCCCGGAATTGCGTCGCGATCCACCGTTGGGGGACACTACACTGATGGGATGAGGGAACGACCGGCGCATCTGGGGTTGCGGCATCTGGCGCTCATCGCGCGGGCGTTCGACGAGATGAAACGCTTCTACATCGACCGGCTGGGCTTTGCGGTCGAGTGGGAGCCAGACTCGGACAACGTGTATCTCACCTCGGGTGCCGACAACTTGGCGTTGCACCGGGCCGGTCCCGATCGTGCGGTCGCGGAGGGTCGGCTCGACCACCTCGGCCTGCTCGTTCGGGAGGCGGATGACGTTGACCGGTGGGCCGCCTATCTCGACGCGTACGGCGTGTCCCTCAAAGCCCGACCACGCACCCATCGAGACGGGGCCCGGTCCCTCTACCTGTTCGATCCGGACGGCAATACCATCCAGATCCTCTATCACCCGCCGATCAGCGGGCGATGATGCGGGTTGGGCGTCAGGCGTGTCCGGTGTCCGGTGTCCGGTCTGCGTTGTCCGTCGCGAATGTGTACCCGCTCCCCCGGATGGCCGGCGCGTACATCTGCTCGACGTATTCCTTCACCATCCGTCGGGTCGTAAAGCGCGGCGCTACCGTGCGGATCGCCTGCCGCACGATCGTGAGCCACCGTCTGGGCAGATCGTCGCGGTCGCGGTCGTAAAAGGTCGGGACCACGTCCCGCTCGAGCAGCGTGTAGAGCGCGTCGGCGTCAGCGGCGTCCATGGCGCCATGGTCCGTGTGCTCGCCGCCGTCGATCAGCCACCCGTTATCGCCCGCGTACCCTTCCGCCCACCAGCCGTCGCCGATGCTCAGATGCGGTATCCCATTGAGGGCAGCCTTCATGCCGCTCGTCCCGCTGGCCTCGAGCGGTTTGCGCGGGTTGTTGAGCCAAACGTCGCAGCCTTGGACCAGGAAGTGCGCAACGTGTAGGTCGTAGTCGTCGACGAAAGCTACCCGTCCGCTGAAGATTTCTCCCGGCAGTGACTGCACTTCCGCTTCCACCCGCTGACCGTAACGGATTTGTGCCGCGTCATCCGGAAAAAGCTCCAGCATCAGCCAGACGACAGAGAGATCAGCGATGCTGTAGAGAGGATCTCCCTTCTTGACGTAGCGACCTTCCGTGACTGGTTTTTCGATGACGGTGCCACCAATGGGAGCGAGGATTTTCAATCGTGACTGCGCGCGCCCTGTGCGGTCCAACTCTTTGATTTGCTCCTCGGTAATTCCCAATTCGCCACCAGGCTTGTTAGGATCGCATCTATGGTGGGAGACGCAGCCGAGTTGGAGTTGACCAGAAGAGGCGCTTTGTGCTCGTAGGCTAATTTCCCAATGTTCACCAAATCTGCGAGGCTGCATCCACTCGTGTCTGCCACAAACGTGTTGCTGAAATCCGCGTTTGGCAGGGTACCGAGGTCTGCGCCCGGATAGCTATTTAGCAGATTCGTGACGACTGCGTCGCACG
>JADFPE010000313.1 GCA_022562495.1 Acidobacteriota bacterium | reverse complement strand
GGCAGGTGCGCTCGTCACGACGCGGGCGCTCGAGAGTTTGCTCTTCGGCGTCACGACCCTCGACCTGCCGACCCTCATCGCCGTGCCGGTGATGCTGGTCACGGTTGCCCTCGCGGCCTGTTATCTCCCCGCCCGCCGCGCCACCCGCGTCGACCCGATGGACGCATTGCGGTACGAGTAGGTCCCGACGGTCGCCCTGCGTCGAGACGCCTCCAACTTATGTGGTCGAGGTGGGGCAAGAGATGTGACCTGCCAGACTATCGAACACGACCGGACGCTGGTGAGCGCTGATCGGGCGATTCACGCCTACCCCGTTTGCCTGTTGTGGCCAGGGGCGTAGGCAACCCAACCGGCAGCATGGGACCGGGCGCGTCGGCGCCGCCGCCTGTTCGCTCACCCGCGCTACATCTTCTCGATCTGTCGGTTCACGAAATCGATTGCCTCCTGCGGTACCGTGTATCTCGTCATCGACGTGTTGCCCTGATACTGCAGGTCGGCGATCCCGATCGGGCTCGTGTAGTACGCATCGACGGTCATCCGCCGGATCCAGCCGAAAAACTGCACGCCCGGACCGAGGTCGCTCTCGACGTCCGACCGCTCGGCTTCCACCAACGCATCGAGGAAGGCGGTCTGATTGTCTGGGACCGCGTCGACGAAGCGGGTCCCGACGCGCTGCCGCATCGTAGCGTCGAGCCAGGCCAGCCCACCCTGATAGATGTCGGCCAACTCGTCGTTCTGACTGCACAGCAGGTCGATGAATTCCGGCGCCCCGGCATCGACACCGCTCCCACCGCCCGCATCCGCCGGCACGATGAGCTCGGCCAGTCGGGAGACCGTCGCAAATTCTTGCTCAGTGAGCAGCTGCAGCGCATACCCGCCGGTCTGCGTGCGTTCCTCACCGACCAGGGCATGCACGACGCGCGCCGCGTCGAGGTTGAAGACACCCGCACCCCCGGCCGTCACCGCCATCGCCAGCTGCTTGAGCACCTGCCGCCGCGTTATCTGTGAACCCTGGTCCACTCGCACCCCTTGATCTGTCGCCGCACGTGATGCTGGCGAAGCCGACCAGCCTTCTTCTGCCTTCTGACCTCTGACTCCTCGGGCAACCCGTGTCACAGGTTGCCCGCCCGCATCTCCTCAGCCATGTACTCCGACGCCCGCCACGCCAGCGCATTGATCGTCAGCGTGGGGTTCTTGTCGGGGTTACTGACGAACGACCCGCCGTCGCACACGAACAGGTTGTCGACATCGTGGGTCTGACAGAAGCCGTTGAGCGCCGAGGTGCGTGGGTCGGTCCCCATGCGCACCGCGCCCACCTCGTGGATGATGCTGCCCGGCACCGAGATCCCGGATGCGTCGCGGGCCGACCGACCACGAACGAGACCCCCCATCGTGTCGAAGATGGCGCGGAAGGTCTCTTCCATGTGTCGGGCCTGGTCGATCTCGTAGTCGCTCCACTTGAAGTGGAATCGCAGGACGGGGATGCCCCACTGGTCCACCGTGGTCGGGTCGATCTCGCAATAGCTGAAATTGTTCGGGATCATCTCACCCCGACCCTGCATGCTGATGCTGGTGCCGTAGTCGCGTCGTGCCTGCGCCTTCAAGCCGACCCCGTAGCCGCTTTCGCGCGCCACGCGTCCGAACGATCCGATCCCCGGCATCCTGTACCCGCCGCCGATCTCGATGTGGTAGCCGCGCGGAAATCCTAGCGCTTGCTGCCGCTCCCACCCCCACCACGGCATATACAGGTGCGCGCCACCTGCGCCGTCGCTGTTGTAGCGTGGCAGACCCTCCAGGCTGGGCACACGCGCGGAGAGACCGAAGCCGACCGTGTCCATGAGGAAGCGGCCAACCACCCCGGAGCTGTTGGCCACGCCGTTCGGGAACTCGGACGTCTTCGAGTTGAGCAGGATGCGCGCCGACTCGCACGCGCTCGCGGCGAGTACCAGCACCCGGCACCGCAGCCGCGCTTCCTGACGCGTGCGCTTGTCGATGTAGATGATCTCGGTGACCGTACCGCGCCCATCGGTCACGATTTCCCGTGCCATCGCCAGGTCGATGATCCGGAGCCGTCCGGTTTCCAGCGCCGGAAAGATCTGCACCTGACTCGACGAGTAGTTCGAGGCCGTCACACAGCCCCGGTTACATTGCCCGCAGTAGTGGCACGCCGGTCGGCCGTTGACCGAGCGCGTCAGGACCGCCCGCCGATTCGGGATGCACGCAATCCCGAGCCGCTCGCTCGCGGCCTTGACCAGCAACTCGTGTGCCTTGGGTGGCGGCGGGTCCTGGAACACCCCGTCCGGTGCGCTGCGGATGCCTTCCCGGCTGCCGGTGACACCGATGAGCGTCTCGGCCTTGTCGTAGTACGGCGCGATGTCGTCGTAGGAGATCGGCCAGTTCGTGCCGAGGCCGTCACGGTCATACGGGTGGAAGTCGTAGTCGGAGAACCGGAAGGACATCCGGCCGTAGTGGTTGGTGCGCCCGCCGACGATCCGCGACCGGAACCACCGGAACTGGCTGCCGTCGCCGACGGTGTATGGCTCGCCGTCCAGCTCCCAGCCGCCGCTGGTCGTGCTGAAGTAGCCGCCGTGCTTGCCGCGACCGAAATACTGCTTGCCGCCCTCCTCGGCGCCTCGATGGTCGACCTCGTACGGCCACAGATGCTCCTTGAACTCGCGATAGGGATCGAGCATCGGACCGGCTTCGAGCAGGGTCACCCGCACACCGAGCGCCGTCAGCACGTGTGCCACCGTGCCGCCCCCGGCACCCGAGCCGATGACGACGACATCGTGTGTCTCCGGGGTCGTTTGGATCGCAGCCATCGTTCTCGCCCATGTTAGATCGGCATCACGGCAGCGCCAGCGCCACATACTCGCTCGGCATATCGTCCCAGCCGACCGCCACCACGATGTACTGCTTTCCGTCGACCATGTAGCTCATCGGCGCCGACGTGGTGCCCCCTGGCAGCTCCATCTCCCAGACCACGTCGCCCGTCGCCTTGTCGTAGGCCCGGAACATCTTGCCGCCGCTGCCGGGTGGCAGGAAGGCGGCGCCGACGTTCGCCCCCTCGCCGAGAAACACCAGGGTCTTCGTCACGAGTGGGGCGGCGCGTCCGCCCTGCCCGAGGGGCGGCAGGTCCAGGTGCTGGATGGCCGGGTGGTCGCGCGGTCCGTCGCCGTTGGCGACCGTCCAGAGGATATCGCCCGCGTTGAGATCGATCGCCACGAGACGGCCATAGGGCGGTTTGAAGAGGGGTAGTCCCTGCGGGCCCGGAATATGCTTTGCCCCTGTCATGACCCAGTTGACGTCGGACCGCGGGTGCTCGGAACGGCCCAGTCCGACGACGGTCCCGCTGTGTACGGACGGGACATAGAGGATGCCGGTCTCCGGATCGACCCCGGCGCCGTTCCAGTCGGTGCCGCCAACCAGACCGGGGACCACGAGCGAGCCCTGGGTGCCGCCCGGACGGTCGTCGATGAGCGTCGGCGGTGTGAAGAACGGCCCCCAGACATAGTCGTCGAGCATGGCGATCGCTTCCTCGCGCAGCTCCGGTGTGAAATCAATGAGGTCGTCGATCGTGACGCCCTGCTGGTCGTACGCCGGTGGCTTCGTCGGGAACGGTTGTGTCGCGGCGTACCATTCGCCCGGCACATCGCCCCTCGGGACCGGTCGCTCTTCAATCGGCCAGACCGGTTCGCCGGTGACGCGGTCCAGCACATACGTGAACGCCTGCTTGCTGGTGATGGCGACCGCCTTGACGTCGCGCCCGTCCACCGTGATGTCCACCAGCGTGGGCGCCGCGGGAAAGTCGTAGTCCCACAGGCCGTGGTGGACCGCCTGGAAATGCCAGATACGTTCGCCGGTCGTCGCGTCGAGACAGACCAGACTCTCGGCGAACAGGTTGTCGCCGGGCCGGTGTCCGCCGTAGTAGTCACCGG
>JADFPE010000312.1 GCA_022562495.1 Acidobacteriota bacterium | reverse complement strand
CCACTCGTGATAGTAGACCAGGTACTGCTTGAGGGAGCGCCGTAGCGACCGCTCGTTCCAGACGATGAGGTGGTCGAGACACTCGCGTCGCAGGGAGCCGATCACGCGTTCGACGAACGGATTCTGCCACGGAGAACGCGGCGCCGTCAGGACTTCGTCGATGTCCATCGCCTGCGTGACGTTGTGTAGTTCCTCTCCGTAGATCCCATCGCGGTCGCGGATGACGAATCGCGGCGCGGTGTCCCACGGCCACGCCTCGCGGAGCTGTTGGGCGGTCCACGCCGTTGTCGGATGCTCGGTGACGTTCAGGTGGACGATGCGGCGTCGGTCGTGGGACAACACGACGAAGACAAACAACACGCGAAACGTGGCGGTGGGGACCGTGAAGAAGTCGATCGAGGCGAGCTGGGCGACGTGATTGGCGAAGAAGGTGCGCCAGGTCTGGGACGAGGGTCCGTCGCGCCGCCCGAGATACTTCGCCACTGTCGACTGTGAGACCGTGAGGCCGAGCTTCAGCAACTCGCCGTGGATGCGTGGTGCGCCCCACAGCGGGTTGGCTGCGTGCATTCTTCGAATCAGCTCCCGGATGGCGACCGCCACGGCCGGTCGGCCCGCCCGTCGTGGCCGTGATCTCCACCGCCAGTAGCGCGCGAACCCGCGCCGGTGCCAGCGCACGACCGTGTCGGGCGTGACGATCTGGACGGCTCGGCGCCAGTTCGGCCACAGCCGCGAGAGCAGTACCCAGAGCATGCGATCGACGCGACCTAGACGCGGGCGTTTGGGCGCCTGGCGCTGGAGGACGGCGAGTTGATGCCGGAGGGCAAGAATCTCTGTCTCGAGCTCGAGGCGTGATCGGACGGACGACCGGCAGGCAGCCAGCAGGGCGACGAGTAGCGCGGTCATGCTGCGGTGGACCGTATCAGCCCCTGCGCGTAACTGCAACGACCACAACAGGTACCGAATTTTCGGTAGGGACACGTAGCGCCAGCTAGGAGCTTCCAGCCAGTTCTTCCGGGATGGCTCGTAGTATCAACCGCTCCAGTTCTCGACGCGCAGCCCGGGCACACGTGTCATGTGATCGAGGTCTGCCGTCACCAGCGTGGCATCGACGGCCAGGGCGTGCGCAGCGATGGCCGCATCGAAATCCTCGATCCGTGTTCCCCGTCGTTCCAGTGACGCCTTGACGCGACCGTACATCTGACTGACGGTGTCGGTCCAGTCGGCTCGGGGCAACTCCGAGCACAAGAGATCGAAGCGTGCCTGCAAGGCGACCCGACGCTTCGAGCGGGCCAACCGCTCGATGCCGTATGCGATCTCCGCCAGCACTGGTTGAGGTACCGCGACGTCGGCAGGCGCCGTCGCGGCCAATCGCTCGACAACTGCTGCACTGCCCCTCATCAGCGCTGACACGGCGTTGGTGTCAAGGACGTAGGTCACAGGGTGCGCGGCTCCTTTGACCGGCGTCGTTGCTTCACAGCGGTTAGCAGTTCGTCGACTGCGGCGCCGGTCTCGCGGTCGACGGTTCGCAGCCGTTCTAGAAACTCCGGCGCCCAGCGTAAGCGTTCGTTGACGGCCTCCTCCAAGGCTCGCACGATGAGTCGGTTTCGGCTCACGCCGAGCGCTTTCGCCCGGCGGTCGACCGACTTCAGCAACGTTGGGGGGATATGTACCGTCGTGGGCATGAATAGGATTACGAATATACCATGCTTCGGTTGGAACTCTTTGCGCGGTGCAGCTGGCGGCCACGGGCTCTCGATGGCCGATGTCTTCGGCGCGGCGGCGGCGGTGCAGTTTCCTCCTGACGGATGGGGTCCGGGTCCTGTTCGCCGACGACCAGACGACGCACCACTACGCGGCGGTGTTCCGGCAGCTCCGGAAACAAGCCACGCCGATTCCGACGAACGACATGTGGCTGGCCGCGCTCGTCCTACAGCACAACCTGGCGCTGCCCGCGTGGGACAGACACTGCGATCACCTGCCGCAACTGGTCCGCGTCTGAGGGTCCGGAGGCGGACACGGCAGCAAGGGTCATCGACCCCGGAAGTCCACGATGAACAACGGCCGTCGCGCGGGGCAAGTTGCATCACGGCGCGTCAGGCTCACGGGCTTGTAGAATCCGATTCGTGTCTGGAGACCAGCGGGTACGGATTGCGGTATACGGGACCGGCGCCGTCGGCGGCTACTTCGGTGGACGGCTCGCCGAATCGGGTCAGGATGTCACATTCATCGCCCGCGGAACCCATCTCGACGCCATCCGACGCGACGGCCTGCGGGTGGCCAGCACGAAGGGGGATTTCGTCGTCCACCCCGCGACCGCGACCGACGATGCCTCCACCGTTGGCGTCGTCGATATGGTGCTCGTCGGCGTCAAGGCCGACGCCGTCTCGGCCGTGGCTCCGGCCATCGGGTCCTTGGTCGGGCCCGAGACCGTGGTCGTGCCGCTGCAGAACGGGGTGCAGGCGGCGTCGGACCTCGCCGCGGTGCTCGGGGCGCAACCGGTGCTCGGCGGCCTCTGCCGCATTGTGAGCTTTGTCCCCGGTCCTGGACGGATCGAGCACGCCGCCGCCGAACCGACCGTCGTCATTGGCGAGCTCGACCGCCCGGTCAGTGGCCGCGTCCAGCGAGTTCGCGATCTGTTCGAACGGGCGGGGGTCGCGGTGGAGGTGCGAGACGACATCCGGGTGGCGCTGTGGGAGAAGTTCCTGCTGATTGCCCCGTGGGGCGGTCTGGGGGCGCTGACCCGGGTCTCGCTGGATGTGCTGTGCGGCGTCGCCGAGACCCGGCGGCTCCTGGAGCTGGCGATGACGGAAGTGACCGCGGTGGCCGCGGCTCACGGCGTGCACCTCGCGCCGGACGTGGTGGACCGCACCATGACGTTTCTCGCCAAGCTACCGGCCGGCGGCACCGCATCGATGCAGCGGGACATCATGGACGGCCGGCCGTCCGAGCTCGACACCCAGACCGGGTCCATCGTCGACCTGGCTCGCCAGCGGGGCGTTGACACGCCGGTCAACACCTTCATGTATCACTGTCTGTTGCCGGCCGAACGACGCGCGCGCGGCGAGCCCTGACCTCCCGTTCCCGCGCGCAGACCGAACCGAGCGGCGTCGTCCCCCGTCGACGGAGACACGTGTCCGTCTCGAATTCGTCGTCAGGCCGCCACTGGGAGCTGGACCAGACCCCGGCAATGAGAGGCCCAACGCACATCGTTGAGGTCGGCACAGGCGACAGTGCTTCCGACGGCGACGCCCAACGGCGTGTTGCCGGCCAACGACGCGTGGATGCGTGCCGCATTGTAGTAGGCCTGGAAGTCGGCGAGCTTTCGTTCGAGGTCTCGTCTGTTCCAGAACAATACATGGTCGAGGAATTCTCGCCGTGTTGTACCGATCAGTCGTTCCACAAATGGGTGTGACAGTGGCACATGGGCCACTGTTTTGATTTCATCGATCTCGAGAACCCGAAGATTCGCCTGCCAACGATGAGCCTCGAACAACGGGTCATGATCGGTACTGAGATGTCGAGGTGCGCCCCGACCACGAATGGCGGCATTGAACATGCGACAGAGGTTGGGGCCGTCGACCGCATCGCAGTGCACGCCGAGTCCAATGATGCGCCGGGTGAACTGATCCATGACCACCAGCACCCAGTAGCTCCGGAGCACGCTGGACTCGCATCGACAGAGGTCGACGCTCCACAGGCTGTCTGTCGTCTGTCCGATGAACGACAGCCACGAAGGTCCAGTGCCGCCCGGTGGTGGACGATAGTGTGTCGACAGGACGCGATGCACGACGTTCTTGTCGATATCGACCCGAACGTCTGCGAGATGATGCGCGCAATACGAGGGCACCCGAACCGAGGATTGCGCGACGTGAGCTCGACGATGGCACGCATGAGGGCATCGCGTGGCCCCGGAGGTCCGGGCTTCTTCGGTCGCTGGCTCGAGGAGAACAATCGGCGGTACGTGCGGCGCACCAACGCCTGGT
>JADFPE010000085.1 GCA_022562495.1 Acidobacteriota bacterium | reverse complement strand
CCTTCGAGCAGCCCGGTGTGGCGCCGATCGCGCCGGCCACCGGGGGACACGCGGGTCAGATAGATGGTGCCGTGAGCGGGTTAGGGTCCGCGCAACAATAAATTCCCGTTTTGGGGCGTCGAGGCGCCAGACGGAATAGGTCGACGGGTGAACATGGGAAGTTATTCTTGTGTGGGCCCTTAGCAGACGGCGTAGTGTAGGCCCGGGGCGCGTCCGTGCCTGTGTGGCGCTGACGGAACCGTATGAGAGGAGACGTTTTCGTCAGTGGTCGGACACCAGGGTGTCGTCGCCGACACAGCCTGCAAACAGGTCCTACTCGCGGTCTCGTGCAACGGCGGTGCGTCCGGAGGATCCACCCCGGGTATAGCCACCTGACGTGGCCTGCCCGCCACCGCTCGATCCGCTCGAGCGGCCCCCGCTGTTACTGCTGCCGCCACGGCTCGCGGCCTGCGTCGACGTGGTGCCGATTCCGGTCGTGCCACGGCGCCGTGCGCGGCGGTCGGGTGCCGGCTCGCGCACCCCGATCTGCGAATAGCCGCGCCCCTGATGCGCACGGCCGGGGGCCCGTCCGTCCAGCGCGTCCGGCACGATGACGTAGGAGGCCGCCGATCCGATGAGGTAGAGCGAGCTGTAGGGTGACCACCCGTAGTAGTACCCGAACGGGGACGCGTAGTAGGGGTACCACCGGTCGTACGCATAGGGGCTGAACGTGTCGACGAACCCGCCGCCGCCACCGAACGACGCGGCCGTGCGGGCGGGCGGGCGGTTGACGACGAACTCGTCCGGGTAGGAGAGGGCCACCATCAGATCGATGATCTCGGCCGGTACGCCACCGTCGTCGAGACGGAGCAGGGTACGGCCGTCGAGCGCGAAGGACGCCCGGGTCTCGACCAGCATCGCCTCGACGACCGTCGGGTCGACCGCCGCGCCGGCCTCGATGACATCGTCGACACTGAGCTCAGAGGTGCTCGACAGCCGGGCCGCGGTGCGTGCCCGGTCCAGGACGTCGGCAGGGAGCCGTGTCGCGCCGGCGTCGACGGTCGTCGACTCGGTGGCCCGGCGGTAGCGTCGCACGGTGATCTCCCCGCGCCCCCCTGTCTCGACCAGCTCGATGTCCAGCCAGGTCGTGGCGCTGGTCATCAGACCCACCCCGGACACACGACGCATGTCCGCGTCATCGCAGGCGAGCTCGGCGCGTGTGAACAGCCGGACGCCGTCCCCCGACCACGTGTGACGACGCCACCCGGTGCACGAGGTCTCCTCGACCTGATGCCGCACGCCGTCTGTCAGCAGCGTCTCGACCAGCACCCTCTCGCCGTCGGCCACCGTCGTGACCTCGACGCCATCGTCGTCCGCCCCCGTCCTGGGAGTCAGACAGATCACGACCCGGTCGGCGAAGGGCCCGGTGTCGTCCGGCACCTCCGCCAGCGCGCCGGTCTCCTCGACCAGCTGCCAGCACCCGAGCCATGGCAGCCACCGCTGGTCGACCTGGTCGAGGACGACCGTCTCGCCGGTCGCCGGCGGCTGGGCCCGTGCGGTGCCGGTCATCGCGGCCAGACCCACCAGCAACGCGACGAGCGTCGCGTGTCCCGCGGAGGACCGTCGGGGGTGAACCGGATAGGCGTCGGCGAGCGATCGGCGGGTTGTTGCTGGTCTGGTCATGACACCTGCCTCAAAACAGATACTCGATTCCGATCGTGATCCGCAGTCCGTTCAAGTCGATGTTATCAAACCCGACGAAGTCGGCAGACAGTGGTGTGTTGGCCCAGATATATCGCGCCTCGACGCCGAGAAACAGGTGCCGCGTCAGGTTGACGCTGGTGCCGCCAAAGACGTGACCACTCGGGGTCCAGCCGCTCGAGTCCAGCCGTTCGGTGAAGATCGACAGGTCGACGAAATCGACGAAGTCGCCGGTCTGCATGAAGTGATACCACTGTGTACCGCCCCCGGCGCCAACGTAGGGTGCGATGCGGTGCGGGACCCACGCGAACCGGCCGACCTCGCGCCCGCGCGGTCTCAGCCAGAAACGCAGGCTGCCGCCGAACGGCCCTTGCGTCAGCTCCGTTGTCTGGACGATCTCCAGACCGTCGACATCGACGAAGTCACGATATTCAGACGTGATCGTGGCGCGGCTGAAGCCGACCTCCACCATCACGTCGAGCCGGGGGCTGACCGACCGGCCAATGTGGACCCGGAACGCCCCGGTGTCGAAATCGCCGTCGTTGATGGTCAGCAGGCCACGCGTGAAGTCGAAGATGCCGCCGCGCTCTGACGCCACGAGCCAGCCGCCCGACACCCCGACCACGGTGCGCGGGCGTCCGAAGAGGAAATCCGGGGCAGACTGGCGTGGCGGTTGTCCAGCGGTCACCCCGACTGTCTCGGACGCGCGGGAAGTCTCGTCGTCGGCATGTGCCATCCCGCCGCCGGCCAGCGTGGCCAGCACGGCGACGAGACACGCGGCGCGCATGGGACGTGGCAATACTGGGATACTTGGCATGCTCCGTCATCCAGTCGTGCGAGACGACGACGCGCCAGCACGTGGGTCTCATGGTACCTTACGCATAGATCGTACCGTCACCGATTCCCTGTAGTGCGTGGTCCGGAGCGCGTCGGGCGTCACATGGATATGACACTGGTGTCCTCGACACGAGTGTCCCGGACCAGCACGACCATGACATCGAAGACAACCCGACCGCTCGACCTGTTGCGTCTCGTCGGTGGGGTGGTGCTGCTGGTGCTCGGTCTCGTGGCGGTCGTGCCGGCGCCGAACACTTGGGTGTTTCTGCTGAGCGTCCTGGTGACCGAGGGTGGGCATTGGGCGCTCGTCGCCTGTCTGCCTCTGTTTGCGCCGGGCTGGCGCCGCACCCGTGTCAGCCGGGTTGGAGTGGGGCTCGGTCTCCTGGGGACGCTGCTGCTCCTGACGCCGCTGGCGCGCGCGGTGGCGGTCAGCCGCGCGCTGCCGGCGGCACTCGAGACGCGCTTCGCCGACCTCCGGTCGGTGACCCCGGCCGCCAGTCTGCGTCCGGCGCCTCTGGTCGCTCGAGATCTCTTCGTCGGCGTGTCATCGCCCACGGTTCGGGTCGAGGATCATCTGTTTGCGAGCGTCGGCGGGCAGGAACTGCGGCTCGATCTGTATCGTCCTGCCGAGGACCACCCGCCGCTGCCAGGGGTGGTCGTCATCCACGGCGGGTCGTGGCAGAGCGGAAGTCGGGAAGATTTTTCGGCGCTCAACCGGTATCTGGCCGCGCGAGGCTATGTGGTTGCGGCTGTGAGCTACCGGTTCTCCCCGCGGTTCCGGTTTCCCGCCGCGCGCGACGACGTGGCCGCCGCGATCACGTTCCTCAAGCGCAACGCGGGGCGGCTGGGGCTCGACGCGAGCCGGTTGGCGCTCGTCGGCAGGTCGGCGGGCGGACAGCTCGCGCTGCTCGTGGCCTACACGGCGCACGACCCGGCCATCAAGGGCGTGGTGTCCTACTACGCGCCGGCGGCGCTGCGATGGGGCTACGCCAACCCGGCGAAGCGGTCGATCATCGACTCGAGCGGCATTCTCGACGCCTATCTCGGTGGGCCCCCCGAGACGCACGGGTCCCAATACCAGGCGGCGTCTCCCCTGAGCCACATCGGTCACAGGACGCCACCCACGCTCCTGATCAACGGGCTGCGTGACGAGCACGTCTCGCCGTTTCACAGTGAGTTCTTGTCGGACCGGCTGATCCGGGCGCACGTGCCGCACCTGTTCCTGCAGTTGCCCTGGGCCACGCATGGGTGCGACTACGTCTTCAGCGGTCTCTGCGGGCAGATCTCCACCTACGCGGTCGAACGCTTTCTCTCGGCGGTGCTGTGAGAAACGCGTGGTGAGCGAGGCGGGGCCATCTCGGCAGTACGTGACCGAAGCGCGGCGCTCGACGCGCACCACGGACCGCGACGGTTGACAGGCGAATGGCCCGATCAGACCATTCTCGACCGTGGCCAGTATCGTCGTCGTCGGGAGCATCAACACCGACATGGTCGTGCGGGTGCCGCGGTTGCCCCGTGCGGGTGAGACTGTGCTCGGCAGCGACTTCCGGCAACTGGCTGGCGGCAAGGGGGCCAACCAGGCTGTGGCGGCGGCGCGGGCCGGTGGCATGGTCGCGATGGTCGGGTGTGTCGGGGACGATCAGCGTGGACGAGATGCCGTCGAGGGGCTGCGTGGGGATGGCGTCGAGGTCTCACAGATCCATCGTCTGTCTACGGTGGCGTCCGGGGTGGCGCTGATCGTCGTCGACGCCGGTGGGCAGAACAGCATCGCGGTCGCGCCCGGCGCCAACGCGCGTCTGACACCGGCGATCGTGCGGCAGGCCGAGCCGCTGATTGCGGCGGCCGAGGTCGTGCTGGTGCAGTTGGAGGTCCCGCTCGACGCGGTCGTGGAGACGGCACGCATCGCGGCGGGCCATGGCGTACGGGTCATTCTCGACCCTGCGCCGGCGCAGCCGTTGCCGGACGCGCTCTGGAGGCATCTGGCCCTCATCACACCCAACGTCACCGAGGCGGCGGCGTTGACCGGCCGCGAGATACGTGACCAGGCGGATGCCCGGGCGGTGGCCGGTATCCTCCTCGAGTGTGGGGTGGAGTCAGCCATCGTGACCCTCGGGGCGGACGGGGTCCTCGTGGCGACCCGGCAGACCAAGACCATGATCGCCGGGCTCGCGGTGGAGGCGGTCGACACGACGGCCGCGGGTGACACGTTTGCCGGCGCGTTGGCCGCGAGACTCGCTGAGGGGGCGGACCTCCTTGACGCGTCCCGGTTCGCCAACGCCGCCGCGGCGATGGCGGTGACCCGGATGGGCGCGCAGTCGTCGGTGCCCACCCGAGACGAGATCACGCGACTGCATCATGAGATGGGTTGACGTCGGTTCCGTCTGCCGAGGCCGGCGCAGGGTGCCGCACGCCCGGCGCACACTCTCCAGCCTGCAGGGCCGTCCATGATCGTGATGAAGTTCGGCGGCAGCTCGCTGAGCACAAGTGACGCCCTGGCGCGGGTGGCGGGTGTCATCGCGGAGCGCGTGTCCCGCATGCCGGTCGTCGTGGTGTCGGCGATTGGGAAGACGACCGATCGTCTGCTGGCGGCGGTCGCGCAGGCGGCAGACGGTCGTCAGGGGGAGGCCCGGCGGTCGGTGGCGGCGCTGCGCGACGATCTCCGTGACACGGCCGCACCGGTGCTGTCGGACGTGCCGGCGTTTGACACGCTCCTCGATCGTCATGTCGAGGACATCGAGCGGCTGCTGACCGAGCTGCAGGCGGCCGACGACGCGGCGCGTCCCGCCCTGACCGATGCGCTCGTGTCGCATGGCGAGCGGATATCGAGCCAGGTGATGGCACGGGTGCTGCGGCGCCACGGTCTCGACAGCGTGCATGTCGATGTCCGTGACGTGCTGGTCACCGACGACCGGTTCACCGAAGCCGCGCCGCTGTTCGGGCCGACCAACGATCGGTTGCGCGCCCTGGTCCGGCCCCTCGTCGAGGGGGGACGCGTGGTGGTCATGGGCGGGTTCATCGCCCGCACCGCGGACGGGCGGCCGTCGACCCTGGGCCGAGGCGGCTCCGACTTCACCGCGTCGATCGTGGGTGCCGGTCTCGGCGTCGCGGAGATTCAGATCTGGACCGACGTCGACGGCATCATGACTGCAGACCCGTCGGTGGTGCCAGAGGCGAGGCGGGTGCGGCAGCTATCGTTTGCCGAGGCCTCCGAGCTTGCCTATTTCGGCGCGCGTGTGCTGCACCCGAGCACCGTGCTCCCGGCGATCGAGCGGAACATCCCGGTGCGCGTGCTCAACTCGATGAAACCGGAGGTTGAAGGCACGTTGATCCTGTCCCAGTGTCCGCCCTCCGGGTCGACCGTCAAGTCGATCGCCTCCAAGGAGGGGATCACCGTCATCGACATCCGGTCCACCCGGATGCTCATGGCGCACGGGTTCCTGGCGGCAATCTTCGAGGTGTTCGACCGGTACCGGACCGCCGTCGACGTCGTGTCGACCTCCGAGATCGGGGTCTCGGTGACGATCGACCGTACCGACCGGCTCGCCGACATCACCGCCGAGCTACGGCGGGTCGCCGATGTCAGCCACGAGTCGGGTCAGGCGATCGTGTGTCTGGTCGGCGACGCCATCCGCCACACGCCCGGGGTCGCCGCCACGGTGTTCACCGCGCTCGAGGCGATCAATGTCCGCATGATTTCCCAGGGCGGCTCTCGCACCAACATCAGCGTCGTCGTCGACGAGCGGGACCTGCCGGCGGCGGTCGCTGCCCTGCATCACGCCCTCTTCGCCGACCTTGACACGTCCTCAGAGCCGTCCGTACACTCGCGGACGACCGCATGCGAGCGGTGATCCCGCGCCTCGGCATCGGGTTGTGACCGGGCCCCCGGTCTGGTGCGGGTCGATGGCGCCTCCCCGGCTGCGCGCCCGTCCCGATGTCTCTGATCAAACACCATCATCGCGACAAGATGCTGAACGGCCTTGGCGTCGTCGTGTTCCTCGGGCTGCCCTGGCTCCTGGGGGGCCGTGCGTCGACATGGACTGACCTCGGTCGGGTGGCGCTGTTGCTGGGTTTCGGCGGTCTGGCGATTGTGCAGATCGTCCAGCTGGCGAACCTCACGATCGACCCTGAGCGGAAGCGGTATGTCTGCTGGTGGGGGCCGTTCGTGCCGCTGTGGCGTGTCGAGGGGCATCTGGGTGACATCATCGGCCTCGAGGTGGCCGGCTCCTGGTGGCCCGGTGCGCGCCACGTCGTGCTGCTCCACCGTCGCACCGGGCCGCCGATCCGGATCGACGCACACAAGAACGAGGACGAGGCGCAGCGGGCGGCCGCGTGGCTGGCCAACGACCTGGAGACCCAGGTGCTCAATCGGTCCGATCGCAGCACGCCGCTCAACATCGCGACCACACCGTGACCGTCCTAGTCATTGCCCAACCCCCGGGTGACAGCGTCACGTGTGAAGCCAGCGTTCATGACACGCGGAGATGTCGCGCCCCCGCGTAGCAGCGCTGTACGAAAACCTTCTGCGAGCGAGGCTGTGCCGTCTTCGCCAGTCGGTGTGAGGCGCCGCGTCGCGAGCCGCCTGTGGTGACCTCGGGGCCGGCCCCCGGTCCCACGATAGAATGTGAGCCAGCACACGATGATCACGCTGCGGAACCTGGAGAAGTTCTACGCGCACGGTGTCAGCAAGACCTACGTGCTCCGTCAGATCAGCCTGGAGGTCAAGGAAGGAGAGTTTCTCTCGATCATGGGGCCGTCGGGCGCCGGGAAGTCGACGCTCCTCCATATCCTCGGGATGCACGACAGCGACTGGACCGGCGAGTTCGAGTTCGCCGGCTACCCCGTGCACGCGATGAAGCCGAAGGCACGGGCGAAGTTGCACAAGCAGTACATCGGGTTCGTGTTCCAGAGCTATCACCTGCTGGACGACCTGACCGTGTACGAGAATCTCGAGCTTCCGCTCTCCTACCGCGACGTGAAACGGTCCGAACGGGACTCGATCGTCTGCGACTCGCTGGACCGGTTCCGTATCGTGGGCAAGAAGGATCTCTACCCAAGCCAGCTCTCCGGCGGGCAGCAGCAGCTGGTCGCCGTCGCCCGCGCCGTCATCGCCAGCCCCAAGCTGATCCTGGCCGACGAGCCGACCGGGAACCTCCACTCGACGCAGGGGCAGGAAATCATGGAGCTGTTCACGAAGCTCAACCAGGACGGCACCACCATCATCCAGGTGACGCACTCGGAGGTGAACGCCGCCTACGGGCGTCGTGTGATTCAGCTCCGCGACGGCTGGATCGTGACGGCGTAGGCACCACGGCTGACCGGAGACGTCTCGCCGGCTTCTGCAGCAATCTGTGCTGACCATTCCCGGGACACGCGCCCGCTACAGGCCACGAGATGACCAACCCTGACCCGCTCCGGCGGATGGCCGACTTCGATCTGACGGACACGCAGCGACAGGTGCGGGCCGCAGTGCGTGAGTTCGCCGAACGCGAGATCCTGCCCACCGTCGAGGCACACGAGCGCGAGGGGCGGTATCCGCGCGAGGTAATCGCGCAGCTGGCGCCGCTGGGGTATCTTGCGCCGCTGATCCCCGAGGAATACGGCGGCTCGTTCAGCGACGTGGTGACCTACGGCATCGTCTGCGAGGAGCTGGCCCGTGTGGACTGGGTGGTCGCATCGGCGGTGTCGGTCGCCAACTCGCTCGTCGGGAGCTCGATCCTGCGGTTCGGCACGTCCGAGCAGCGGCGGCGCTGGCTCCCGCCGCTGGCGACCGGCGCGATCCTGGCGTCGGCCTGTCTGACCGAGCCCAGTGGCGGGACGGACCTGGCGGCCCTGCGGACCCGGGCGACCCGCGTGGATGGGGGCTGGTGCCTGAGCGGAAGTAAGGTGTTCATCTCGCACGCGGCCGAGGCCGGTATCTTTCTCGTCGCCGCCACCGTCGACCCATCGAAGCGGCATCGCGGCATCACCGTGTTTCTCGTGGACCCGGCGACCGACGGCATCGAGATCAGCGCGTTGCCGATGCGCACACTGCAGCGCGACCACCTGGCCGAGGTGCGATTCGACGACGTTCGCGTGGGCAACGACGCGCTGCTGGGCGAGCCGGGTCGCGGGTTCCCGATCCTGGGCGCCGCCTTGGACATGGGCCGCTTCTCGGTGGCCGCCCGATGTGTTGGTCAGGCCCAGCGCGCCATCGACCTGACCCTGCCCTACGCTCGTGAGCGACGCGCGTTCGGACAGCCGATCGGCGAGTTCCAGATGGTGCAGCAGAAGATCGCCGACATGATCTGTCGGACGGAGGCGGCGCGCGCGCTCGTCTATCGGCTGGGCCGCATGAAGGACGCCGGCGTGGAGCGGTGCTCGATGGAGGCCTCGATGGCCAAGCTGCTCGCCAGCGAGGCAGCGACACAGAACGCGCTCGACGCCATCCAGATACACGGCGGGTACGGGTTCTCGGCGGAGTACGAAGTGGGTCGGTTGCTGCTCGAGGCGAAGACCCTCGAGGTGGGCGAGGGGACGAGCGAGCTGCACCGCATACTGATCGCCGAGTATGGTCTCGGGATCCGTTCGACAGTGTCCGAATAACACGAGTTGTCGTCGCCCTGGGAAGATGTCGAGTCCCCGCGGACATGGCATCGGGAGGGCGAATATCTGCCTCTTCTCCTACGTATCGCTCAACGACGCCGCCATCTGCCGGCGTACCGGCGGCGTAGCAGTGTGCGCCGCGTCCGGCGTGGCGAGGGTCCGGTCGAGCATAGGTTCGCATGTGTCTAGGCGTCTTACTCATGCCGCGTCCGGCCAGTGCACGGCGTGAGGAGGGAGCATACAGGCCGTATTCGACCGACGAGCAACGCCGCCAGACGGGATGGATCGGCGGGCAGAAATGCGAAGTGATTCTTGACCGGACCCTCAGATTCGACCCGGCAGTGAACTCGTGTCCGTGAGCGACGATCGGCTGGTTCGTGACGCGCTGGCGGGTCAGCAGGACGCCTACGCCGGGCTGCTCCAGCGGTACGAGCGGCCGGTCTTCAACGTGATCGCGCGTCTCGTCCACGACCCTGGTGTGGCCGAGGAGCTCGCACAGGAGACGTTCCTCAAGGCGTTTCGACGACTCGACACGTTCGACCAGCGACGCGGCTTTTCGCCGTGGCTGTTGCGGATCGCCCATAACACGGCGATCGATGCGCTGCGCCGGCGCGGACCCCAGACGCTCGACATCGACGCGGGGCCCGGGGGCGACGCCCGGGTCGTCGCGTCCAGCGATCCGGGACCTGACCGGCAGACCGAGCACCGACTGGCGGTGCGTGATCTGGTCGCGGCGCTGGTGCGTCTGCGACCGGAGCATCGTCTCGCCCTCGTGCTGCGCTTCCAGGAGGCGCAGAGCTACAAGCAGATCGCCTACGTGATGGGTGTCTCCGAGGGCACCGCCAAGAGCTACGTGCATCGCGCGCGGGGCCGGCTGGCCGATGAGATGCGGACCGCCGGGTGGGGAGGCGCAACCAATCGCCCCGGATCGCGTAGTACGGAGTGAACCGAGGCATATGGGACACGACCGACACCAGATGCGGCCCGTCGACACGTGGCTCGCCGCCGAGCACAGGTCCGACGACACCGCGGCCGACGCGGCGCTCCGGACGCTGATCCGAGAGCTGCCGACGACGGCCCCGCCGGTGGGCTTCGCCAGCCGCGTCATGGCGGCCGCGGCCCGGGACGGGATCGTGCGCACGCCGCCGCGCCGGGGCTGGTCCGGACCGACAGTGCGGCTGCTGGCGTGGTGCGGAGGCGGCGCCGCGGCGCTGGTCGGAACGCTGGTCGTCCTCGGGCCGGTACTGGTCCGCCAGGTCGTGCGGCTGTTGAACTTCTCGGTTCAGGGCTTCGTCTGGATCGTACGTGGTCTGGAAGGAGGACTCGACACCTGGAGCCTGATGGCCGAGATCGGGCGCGCGGTCGGTGCAAGCTTGACGACACCACAGGTCAGCGCCCGCGTCGTTGTGCTCGAGCTGGTGGGCGTCGCGGCGTTGTACACGCTGCACCGCGTGCTGTCCTACGACAAGGAGTCGACCCGATGACCATCGCTCGAGCTGTGCAACCCCGGATGGGCCCGACAGCTGCGCTTGTGCTCCTGGGTGTTGTGGCGCTGGCAGTGCCGATCCAGGCGCAGCCGTCTGCCGACGAGGACAGTCTCCGCGCCGCGGTCGAGGCGGACTACCGTGTGACGCCGATCAGCGAAGGCGTTGGCTTGCTGCCGCGGGAAACCGACCGCGGGTTCGCGTTGATCGAGCTGCGCGGGGGCACGGTCGTGATCGACGGCGAGCCGGTGTCCGGTCAGGAGCTCGTCGCGCGGCTGGGCGGCGGCGCCGACCTGATTCTGCGGTTGACGTATCTCGACCCGGCGACCCAGCGGTCGCTGTTCGGTCTGACCAGCCTGGCGCCCGTGGAGATCGTGGAGACCGCCGAGCCGATCACGCTAGTCGCACCGGTCACGCCGGTCGAGCCGGTCACGCCGGTCACGCCGACGAGGGACCGTCGTATCGTGCGCCGAAACATTGTCGCCTTCGGCGGCCGTGAACACGTGACGGTCGATGAACGGGTGCGGGGCGATGTCGTCGTCATCGGCGGCAGTCTCCTGGTGGACGGCGAGGTAATGGGCAACATCACGGTCATCGGCGGCTCCGCCGAGTTCGGGCCGGAGGCGATCGCCCATCGCGACGTGACCATCGTCGGCGGCAGGCTGAGGCGCGATCCGGGCGCGCGCTTCATAAGCGGCGTGACCGAGGTCAGACTCGACATGATCGACCTCGATTTCATCGACTTCGGCGGGTTGCCGCGCATTCGCCTGCCCCGGCCGTCCATGCAGTTCTTCCGGTCGCTGGACCTGGTGGGGACACTCATCCGGTTCGCGTTCTTCGGTCTGCTCGGGTCGGTCGTGCTCCTGGTCGCGGCCCAGAGCGCCGAGCGTGTGGCGCGGCGGGTGGCGCTCGAGCCGGTCAAGGCCGGTGTCGTCGGGTTCCTCGCGCAGCTGCTGTTTGTGCCCCTGCTCGTGACCGGCATCATCCTGCTGGTGGTCACCATCATCGGGATCCCGCTCCTGGTGCTGGTGCCGGTCGTCCTCGTCGGCGTGTTGGTGGTGATGGTGCTCGGATTCACCGGCGTCGCCCAGGGGGTAGGCCAGCGGCTAGGCGGTGGGGTCGGGCAGGGTCACCGGTCGGCGTTCGTGCTGTTCTGGCTCGGTTTGGCCCTTGTCATGACACCCACCCTGTTCGGCGAAGCGCTCGGGCTGATGCCCGGGCCAGTCGGCTTCTTCGCGGTGATGCTCGGCATCATCGGGTTTGTCGTCGAGTATGTCGCCTGGACGACCGGTCTGGGAGCCGTCATCCTCAATCGGTTCGGTGGCGAGCCGGCGGCCGTGGCCGGTGCGCCGCCACCCCCGATTCCGGAGCCCCCGGCCGGGACCCCGCCGCCCCCGCCGGATCTGCCGCTGACGGAGCCTCCGCCGAGCGCATCCGACGGTCGCGTCTAGCAGTCCGTGGTGAAAGTCGCGCGTCGCACCGAGGGTGGCGATGCGCCGGTCTGAGGCGCAGCTTCGCTAGCAGTCTGTGGTGAAACTCCCGCGTCGCACCGAGGCGAGCGGGGCATCCCGCCCGGCGGTGTGGCTCCGCATCGGAATGATGTTGCGAACCTCTGGGACAGGACACTAAGATTGCCGTCATCGGGATGGCACGAAAAACGAGTGAGGCGCGGCGTCTCGAGCGTGCGGAAGAGCTGGTGTCCACGCTGTGGACACCGGTGTGGGTCTGTCCGAGCTGCGGCCGGCCCTTCGCCCAGCTCGACCAGTCCCATACCTGCGGACCCGAGTCGGTCCGGAGCTATCTGGAGGGCAAATCGCCGCACGCGATCGCGTTGTATCGGCGGTTTGCGGAGCTCGTCCGGCGGTGCGGACCGGTCGCGATCGTTCCCGGCCGAGCCGGCATCGCCTTCCATGTCCGCGGCACGTTCGCGGCAATCGATCGACTGACGGCCAGGACGCTCTCTGCTCATGTGGTGCTGAGCCGCAGGCACCACGACCCCCGCTTTACCAAGGTCGAGGTACGTGCACCGCGCCATCAGACTCACTATTTCCGGGTGCAGACGCTCGACGATCTCGACGAGGACGTGGCCGGCTGGCTGGCCGAGGCCTACCAGGTCGACGGCCGCGACGAATGACGAGCGAGGCTCCATCGCGGAGACCGTCCCGACCCGGTCGATTCCGCTGCGCTAGTCCACCCGGACGCTTCGCAGAAATGCGGTGAACCGGTCATCCCAGCGGGCAACCGTGCGGTCAGGGCCGGTCAGCTTGAAGAAATATGGGCCGACCTGGGTCTCGACGACGGCCGCCATCAGGCGGAAGTTCGGCCGCCTGAGGCGTGTGGCCGAACCGGGGCTGACGGCCGCGACGTAGATGCCGGCCACGTCGAGCAGCGTCACCACAAGCCCGTCGGCCTCGAATCCCGTCGTGGACGCTACCTCGAACGAGGACCGTCCATCCGGCTGTTCCATCTGGCCGATCCAGCGCCGCAGGTTGGCCTCGACGCTGCCCCCGCTGCCGCCGAAGTAGAACACGACGAGCTCGGCGTCCTCGGCGTCCCCGGGGACCCTGGGCAGCCGGAACTCGGTCACGCGCATCGGCGACTCGGAGGGCTGTTCGATCCACTCGTCGGGCGCGTCGTATCGCAGGGTCGGTTGGCCGACGGCCGAGCTGGTCGTCGCGAGCAGCAACACGGTCGAGGCGAGCGCGGTGCGAACCATAGGCTCGCGATCGTACCACGACCCGAACCCCGTCCGGTCATGAAGGCGCGGCAGCGCCGAGTCCTCGCCTCCGAAGTATGATGATCACGACGACGCACCATCACCTACAGACGACCGGTCAGGGAGACGTACACGACATCACCGACGTGGTCGCGCGGGCGGTGTCCGAGTCTGGTCTCTCGAGCGGGATCGCGACGACCAGCGTCGTCGGGTCGACCGCCGTGGTGACGACCATCGAGTGCGAGCCAGGGGCGGTCGCGGATCTGAATCGGGTGCTCGAACAGCTGGCGCCACGCGACGGCCACTACGCGCATCACGCGCGCTGGGGGGATGACAATGGGTCGAGTCACGTACGCGCGGCGTTGCTGGGGCCCTCGCTCACGCTCCCCTTCGAGCGGCAGCGGCTGGTCATAGGGACCTGGCAGCAGATTATCCTGCTCGAGTGTGACACCCGTCCGCGACGGCGTCCGTTCGTCGTCCAGATCATGGGTGAGTAGACCCACGCAGGTTGCGGAAGCCGGCGCGTCCCTGTCTCCCGCTCCCCCTGCCGGTGCTGAGCGGAGCCGGTCGAGACGTTGCCGAAGGGGGAGCGGGTCGGGCGGAGGGCCGAGAGCACGACGAGGGTGCTGTCTCAGACAACACCCTGGACGGCTGCCATCCTCGCAATCGGTGGTGACAGACCCGCGTCGGACCGAGACCATGCTGGACTACACGAAGCACACCCTCGAGAACGGGCTCGACGTCATCGTGCACGAGGACCACCGGTGTCCCATTGTGGCGGTCAACCTCTGGTATCACGTCGGTTCCAAGAACGAGCAGCCTGGCCGGACCGGTCTGGCGCACCTGTTCGAGCATCTGATGTTCGAGGGGTCTGCGCATAACGACAGCAGCTATTTCACGCCACTGCAGCAGGTGGGCGCCGCGCTCAATGGTTCGACCAGCTGCGATCGTACCAACTACTGGGAGGTCGTGCCGACGAGCGCGCTCGATCTGGCGTTGTGGCTCGAGTCCGACCGGATGGGCTACCTGTTGCCGGCCTTGACTGCGCCCAAGTTCGAGAACCAGCGGGACGTGGTGCTGAACGAGCGCCGGCAGCAATACGAAAACCGCCCGTACGGCATGGCGCTGATGGCGTTGATGGCGGCGTTGTTTCCGTCCGGCCATCCGTATCACTGGACCACCATCGGTGAGACCGCCGATCTGCACGCGGCCACGCTCGAGGAGGCGCACGCGTTCTTCCGGACCTACTACCACCCCGGCAACGTCTCGCTGACGGTGGCCGGGGACGTGGAGACCGGGGCGGCGCTCGCGCGGGTGCGCCGCTATTTCGAGGAGATCCCGGCTGGCCCACCGATACCGCCGGTCATGGTCGGTGGAGAGCACGTGACGCCGGATGTGGCGTCGCCGGACGGTATCCGTCTCTTGCTGGAGGATCGGGTCGAGCTCCCGCGGCTCTATCTGGCCTGGCGGACGCCGCGGCTGTTCGCCGACGGTGATGCCGAGATGGACATCCTGGCCGAGGTGTTGACCGGCGGGAAGACGTCTCGGCTGTATCGCACCCTGGTCCACGAGCGCCGGATCGCGACCGACGTCAGCGCCGCACAAGGTTCGCGAGAGCTGGCCGGCTGGTTCGCTATCACCGCCACGGCGGCGCCGGGACACGAGGTGGACGAGCTCGAGCGGGTGATCGGCAACGAGCTTGCGGCGCTTGCCGACGCTGGTCCGGAGACGCACGAGATCGAGCGCTGTCTGACCCAGGTCGAGGCGCAGTTCGTCTATGGCCTGCAAACGGTCGGCGGGTTCAGCGGCCGGTCCGACCAGCTGAACGCGTACAACGTGTATACCGGCGACCCGGGGTTCATGATGCAGGACCGCGCGCGGTATCAGAAAGTCACCGCCGATCGGGTACGGGATCTCGCGGCGACACCGTTGACTGGCGGCCGCCGGGTCGCGCTGAGCGTCGTCCCACACGGCGCGGCCGGTCGGGCGCTCGCCGGCTCGACCGCGGCGAGGGTGTCGTGACTCCTGGCGTCGACCGCTCACGCGTGCCGCAGCCCGGTCCGGTGCCGACCGTGCGATTTCCAGCGGTGCGGGTCGTCCGGTTGTCCAACGGGCTGGCGATGAGGACGGTGGAGCACCCGGGCCCACCCGTGGTCACGTTCCTGTTGGCGATGCCGGCCGGGTCGGCATCGGACCCCGCCGGACAGGCAGGGCTCGCGGCGTTGACCGCCGACCTGCTCGACGAGGGCAGCGACGAGCGGACGGCGCTCGAGTTGCATGCCGCACTGGACCGGATCGGCGCCCGCTTCGGCATCGAGGTCGGGGCGGACGCGACGAGGGTGTTCCTCACGACCCTGAGCCGGTCTGCGGCCGAGGGGCTCGCGCTGCTCGCCGAGATCGTGGCGCGGCCGCGGTTCGATGAGACGGATGTCGCTCGGGTACGGGATCTGCGACGCAGTCGACTCCAGCAGCTGCGTGCGGTCCCCGGTGCGGTGGCCGACCGCGTCTTTCTGGAAACGCTGTATCCGGCGCACCCGTATGGCCATCTCGGTATCGGCACCGATGACTCGCTCTCCAGGCTGACGGCGGCCGACGTCCAGCGGTTCCACCGGGACGCGTACCAGCTCGGTCCAGCGACCCTGATCGCCGTCGGGGCGCTCACCCACGATCGGTTCGTCGAGGCGGCAGAGCGGGCATTCGGCGAGGTGCCGGTGCGTCCGGTCTGTGATGCGGTGGTCGTGGACGCGGCCGGTCTCGGCGCGCCCGGGCCACCGTCGGCCAGACTCGTCCTCGTCGACCGGCCCGGCGCCGTCCAGTCGGAGCTGCGGGTCGGGCATGTGGCCGCCGCCCGCAGTACGCCCGACTATCACGCGCTCCAGGTGCTGAACATGGTGATCGGCGGACAGTTCGTGAGCCGTCTCAACCTGAGCTTGCGCGAAGAGAAGGGATATACCTATGGTGTGCGTACGGCCTTCGACTGCCGGCGGGCGCCGGGGCCGTTTGCGATGCAGAGCAGCGTGCAGTCGGGCGCGACGGTCGAGGTGCTGCAGGAGGTCTTCGCGCAGATGGAGGCGATCGGCCGGGACCGTCCGGTGACGCCGACGGAGCTGGACCTGGCCCGGGCCGCGCTGACCGGCGGGTTTCCTCGCGGACTCGAAACGGCGAGTCAGGTGGCTCGCGGCGTCGGGCGGTTGGTGTTGTACCGGCTGAGGGAGGACTACTACGATCAGTTCGTCACGCAGGTGGAGGCCGTCGACGCGTCGGCGGTGACGGCGGCGGCGACGGCCCATCTGCATGCCGACCGCGCCGTGGCGGTGATCGTGGGACCGGCAGACGAGATCGCGCCAGGTCTGGGGGTGCTGAACCTCGGCGACCCCGAGCGTGTGGAGCCGTAGAGGGAGATCACCAGATGAAAGTCGTGCGGTTCCACGAACACGGCGGGCTCGAGGTGCTTCGCCACGAAGAGATACCGGACCCCGAACCCGGTCCGGGGGAAGTGCTCGTCCGGGTGCGGGCCTGCGCGCTCAATCACCTCGACCTCTGGCAGCGGCGGGGCATTCCGGGTGTCCCGTTGCCACACTGTCCGGGGAGTGACGTCGCCGGTGAGGTCGTGCGTGGCGACACCCACGGGGTGGCCGAGGGCCAGCGCGTGCTCGTGCAACCGGGGATCAGCTGCGGGCGCTGTGTCGCCTGTCTGGGCGGCGAGGACAACCTGTGCCGCAGCTACGGGCTGGTCGGGTATCAGTCAGAAGGTGGGTACGCCGAGCTGGTCACGGTGCCGGTCGAAAACATCGTCCCGATTCCAGACCGGATCGGGTTCGTCGAGGCCGCCGCGTTTCCGCTGACCTTCCTGACCGCCTGGCACATGCTGGTGACCCTGGCCGCGCTGCGACCGGGTGAGACGGTGCTCATCCTTGCGGCCGGCAGCGGGGTCGGACAGGCGGCGATCCAGGTGGCGCGCGCGCAGGGGGCGCGGGTCATCGTCACCGCCGGCTCGGATGAGAAGCTGGCGCGGGCGCGAGAGCTCGGCGCCGACGAGGGGATCGACCACTACACGCAGGACATCGCCAAGGAGGTGCGCCGGTTCACCGACCGGCGGGGAGTGGACGTCGTGTTCGAGCATGTCGGGCAGGCGACCTGGGAGCAGTCGATGAAGAGCTTGCGCCGGGGCGGGCGGCTCGTCACCTGTGGCGCGACGACCGGCCCCAGCGTGTCGATCGACATCCGGCACCTGTTCTCACGGCAGATCTCACTGATCGGGTCCTACATGGGGTCGAAGGGAGAGCTGCTCGAGGCGGCTGAGCTGTTCTTCGACGGCAGGTTCACGCCGGTGATCGACCGCACCTACCCGCTCGAGGCGGCCGCCGAGGCACAGGGCCGGCTGGAGGACAAGGCGCACTTCGGCAAGATCGTCCTGACGGTGTGATCAGAGAATCCGCAAAACTTGTGTGGGGGGTCTTCCGTCCAATGTATCGGGGTCAGATGCGCAGCAGCGACCGGTCATGAGTCTCGCGCGGATCGGCATGAGCGTTGCCGGCGTGGTCGGTGTGCTGGCCACCACGCTGGCCGCCGCGACGATCTGGCTCCTGCTGACCGACCCGGTGACCGTCGCCGACGCGGTCAGCGAGCAGGATGTGACGCCTTTCGTCCGTCAACTCGCCAACGTCATCTTCCAGGCCGGCAACTGGTACGCCTCGCGCTCGATCGACGCCGGATCCTCGGCGCTACAGAGCGCGGCGACCAGAAAACCCGTGCCCATCGCGGCGCGTACACACATTCGCTTCGTCATGACCTCGCTCCTGATTCCACGCAGCCCGGCGGTGGGTTGTCGGCAGCAACGGACCTGCGTATGATACTCCGTTCTGCGAACCAAAGGGGGGAGTGGGAGACACTTTCCGTCGGCGCGGCGGAGGTCTGTCGGAAAACTCGGGAGCGGTCCAACAGTCTGCTTGTAATACGGGATTCGCGGGAATTACTGGCGCGAAAGCAGGGCCAAGAAAAGGGCCAAAAAAAGGGGGCAGTTCGACGTGACGAATCTTCACCCGAAACGCTTCGCCCGGTTCCGGCTCCTGGCCGCGTGCGGGATCGCCTCCATCGCCGAGCGCAGCGATATCGTCAGCCAGCAGCTCGATGGAACCCGCGTCCGTGCTCCCGAACTTCAGCAACTCGCCCC
>JADFPE010000084.1 GCA_022562495.1 Acidobacteriota bacterium | reverse complement strand
TAGACGCGGCCCTCCGCCGCCGCGACGCCGTAGATCCGGTCGGGGGCCGTGAACGCGCCGACCTGGACCGGGGACGTCGGGTCGGAGACGTCGATGACACGCAGCTCGGCTCCGGCGCTGACGTAGGCATGGCGGCCTGACACCACGACCGTCTCGGCCGGGCCGTCGAGTGAACCGACCAGCGTAAGCTGCGCCGACGCCGGCACCGGCCACACGGCGAGCGCCACGGCGGCGGCCAGCAGCCACCGCCGCCGTGGCCATCTGGTGGTCATCGAGCCGTCCCACCCTCACGGGCGGCACGCTCCCGGTCCCTGAGCTCGCGTCGCAGGATCTTGCCGGACGGCACCTTCGGGATCGCGTCGATGAACTCGACCCGCCGCACCTTCTTGTGCGGCGCGACCCGCTCGGCTACATGCGCCATGATCTCCTCGGGGGTGGCGTGGGCGTCCGGTGTCAGCACGACGAATGCTTTCGGGATCTCGCCCGCTTCGAGATCCGGGACCGAGATGACCGCCACATCGGCCACCGCCGGGTGGGCCTGGATGATCCCTTCGAGCTCGGCCGGCGCCACCTGCATCCCCTTGTATTTGATCAGCTCCTTCACCCGGTCGACGACGAACAGGTAGCTGTCCGTGTCCGCATAGCCGATGTCTCCCGAGTGCAGCCAGCCGTCGTCGTCGATCATGTCGCTGGTGGCCTCGGGGTCGTTGAGGTAGCCCTTCATCACCTGTGGACCCCGGATCCACACCTCGCCGACCTGCCCGGTCTCGGCGTCGGTCTCTGTGCTCAGATCGATGATGCGATATTCGGTGTTCGGCAGCGCGACGCCGACCGAGGTGTTCTTGATCTCCCGGTCCTTGCCGTTGGCGTGCGTGACGGGGCTGGTTTCGGTCAGTCCGTACCCCTGTCGAAGCATCAGGCCGAGCCGCTTGACGCAGGCCTGGGCGACCGGCTCGGGCAGCGGCGCGGCGCCCGACAGGATGTTCCGCAGCTTCGAGAGGTCGTAGTTGTCGACCAGCGGGTGCTTGGCCAACGCGAGGACGATCGGCGGCACGAGGTAGGCCATCGTCACTCCGTACTTCTGGAGCAGCTCGAGGAACTGTTCCAGATCGAACCGGGGCATCGTCACGATGGTGCCGCCGGCGCGGAGGGCGCCGCTCATGATCACGACCATCCCGTAGATGTGGTAGAAGGGCAGGATGCCGATCAGCACCTCCTGGTCCGACAGCTGCTCGACCGAGTGGGTCTGACACAGGTTCGCGACCAGGTTGTGGTGGGTCAGCATGACCCCTTTCGGCAGCCCGGTCGTGCCGCTCGAGTAGGGCAGGGCGACCAGATCTGCCTGCGGGTCGATGTCGACGTCGGGCGGCTCGCCGTCGCTCTCCGACAACGCGGTGAACGGCGTGGCTCCCTTCGCCTCGCCGAACACGAACACTTCCTCCACCGACGTGCCGGCCGCCGCGTCCTGCGCGTTCTCGAGAAACTGCGGGACCGTCACGAGGAACTTCGCTCCGGCGCCGACCAGCTGGCGTTTCAGCTCGTCCACCGTATAGAGCGGGTTGACCGTCGTGTTGACGCCGCCGGCGGTGGCGACGCCGAAGAACGCGATGGCGTACTCCGGTACGTTCGGGCTGTAGATGGCGAACACGTCGCCCTTGCCGAACCCGCGCGCCGCCAGTCCAGCCGCCGTCCGCCGGACGGCCCCGACCAGCTGTCCGTAGGTCAGGGTGCGTCCGCTCGGTCCGTCGATGAGCGCCGCCTTATCGGGGTATTTTGCCGCGTGCTCGAACAGATAGTCCTGGAGCGTGATGTTCGGGATGTCCACGTCAGGATAGGGGCTGCGATAGATCATCGTCGTCTCCGCGGTTCCGTGTCCGCCGTCCGCCAGCGTGCCAGTGTGCGCTATAGGGTACGCCACCACGCCCACGGCCACAAACCATCTCGAACATCCTGGTAGCACGGCCTGTCAGGGCGTCCCAGAGAGTTTCGGTCGCAAGGCCCGTCAGGTCACACACGTCCCGCCATCGACCGGGATCACCGCGCCGTTGGTGTAGGCGCCCGCGCGCGACGCGAGGTAGATCGCCACGCCCGCCATCTCTTCCGGGCGTCCGATGCGGTGCAGCGGACAGTGCCGCTCGATGTCGTCGCGGAACCGCTCCAGCGACTGCTGGGTCATCTTGCTCTCGAAGAACCCCGGTGCGACGGCGTTGACGGTGATGTGACGGGGCGCCAGCTCGAGCGCCAGCGCCTTCGTCATGTGATGCACCGCCGCCTTGCTCGCCGAGTAGGGGAAGGTGGCGGTCCGCAGCACCGTCGGCACCTTGATGCCGTCCATCGAGCCGATGTTGATGACCCGGGCCGGGTCGTCCGGGCTGGCCGCCTGGGCGAGCAGCCCCGTCAGGTCACGCGTCAGGAAGAACAGCGCCGTCACGTTCAGCTCGAGCACCTTGCGGAACCCGCTCTCCGGGAAGTCCGCGTAGTCGGCGCCCCACGCCGCACCGGCATTGTTCACCAGGATGTCCAGCCGGTCGGTGCGCTCGCCGAGCGCCGCGACCAGTCTCGCCCGGTCGTCGTCCTGCGCGATGTCCGCGGGCAACGCATGACACGGGCCGATCGCCGAGAGCTCGGCGGCCACCTGGTCGCAGACCTCCGCCTTCCGCGACGAGATGTAGACGGTGGCGCCTGCCTGCAGAAACCCCTCGGTGATCATCCGGCCTATGCCGCGTGACCCTCCGGTCACCAGCGCAATCTTGCCGGTCAGGTCGAAGAGCGTCCCCACGTTGATCGTGTTGTCGTCGTGTATCGTCACGGTTCCCCCGTACTGCCGTTGATTCGCGAGAGGGATTGTAGCTCGGGACCCGTGAGGGAGCGTGCCTTGACTCGGGATGGGGCAGCGCAGAGAACCGCCCGGTGACGGTTCAAGGCGCCCAGAGCCCCGACGGCTCGCGTGTGGCAATTGGCTACAGGCTACGGGCGCTCACTGACGCAAGAAAAAGGAGGGTCGCGCCCTGTAGACGGAAGCGCGGCCCACGTCGTTTCAAGCCCAAAGCTCAACACCTGAAGCCGGAACAGGCGAGTCGCCCGGGCGCCCAGAGCCCAACCGGGCGGCCGCAGGCGAGATTGACGAGTGTGGGTTGAACTGCTCCACAGGGGCGGACCCGTCTCCACGCCCGCTATACTGAACCGGAACAGCGATGAACGAGTCGACCGCCACGTCGATCGTCGCCGGCCGGATTACGCCGAACGACATCAGCCGGGCGCTGCGTCCGCTGGTGCCTGCCACCCACCGCGTGGTGTTGTTTGGCTCGCGGGCGACGGGACGTGCGTCCCCACGCTCCGACTGGGATCTCGGTGTCATCGGGCCAGGCCCGGTGGATGGTGCGGTGTTGGAGCGGATGCGGGAGGCGCTCGAAGCACTGCCGACGCTGCGGATCTTTGATGTGGTCGATCTGACGACCGCGGCGCCAGAGCTGCGCGCCAGGGCACTGCACGAAGGGTTGACGCTCGTGTGACTGACGACCGGGACATGCTGCGGCTTCGGAGCTTCCAGTCCGCGATCGACCGTCTCGATGCGTCCTTGGCGCAGCCGAAGACCGAGTGGACTCGCGATTCGGCGATCCAACGGTTCGAGTTTACGTTCGAACTGGCGTGGAAAGCGGTCGCCGCTGCGGCACAAGCACAGGGTGTCGATGCTCGCTCGCCCCGCGAGGCGTTCAGGCGAGCCTGCGCGCTCGGCTGGATCGGCGAGGAGGACGTCTGGCTGCGCATGCTGGATGATCGCAGCCGGACGACGCATACCTACCACGAAGCGATCGCCGAGGAGATTTTCGAGCGTTTGCAGGCGTATGCGAACGTCTTGCGCACCCTCGGCGAGACGCTTGCCGCAGTGCACTGACCGAATGGGCTCGCGCCGAGCCACTTTCGAGTCGTGCCGATCGAGGCCGGCGAACACACCTGACCGTTCGCAGCAGCGCCGACTGTCGCATTGCCCAGATTGCGCTCGAACGCAACTTCTCGCTGCTGCACGCCGACCGGGAGGGCGATGCGATCGGCAAGGTCCGACCGTTGAAGACGCTCCCCCTGAAGCCCGTAGCCGCCGAGCGTCCATAGCCTGTCGCCAGAAGCCCAAAGCTTGTAGCCCGAGGCCTGTAGCCCGAAGCCGAATGGACCGGGCATCGATGCTGGAGCACTTTGATTCCAAGGCCGACGGGTGTGAGAGCAGGCCTGATTCCAAATGTGACCATATATGGTCATAATAAGACCATGAAGAGTGTGAAGGTCTCCGAGCTCAAGGCGAAGCTGAGCGGCTACCTATCTGATGTGCGTCGCGGTGAGACGATCACGGTGTGTGACCGACGAACGCCGATCGCCCTCTTGGTGCCGTTGGATGGGCAGGCGGACGGGCTCGATGTGCGGGAACCTGGCGAGTCCGCCGCGCTGCCGACGGGGCTCCCGATCCGTCTCCGCAAGCGTATCGACGTCCTCGCCCTCCTACGCGAGGAGCGTGACCAGCGGTGATCGTCTACCTGGACACCAGCACGGTCCTGCAGGCCCTCGTCGGCCGCGGTGCACGCTGGCCCGAATGGGGGCGCTGGCGCCAGGCGTACACGAGCGAGCTGATGGGTGTCGAAGCGCGGCGTGCGTTGGACCGGCTGCGTCTCGAACAGGCGCTCGACGACGACGGACTCGCCAGCGCGCACGAGGCGCTGGGCGCCATCGAGCGCGCCGTCGGCATCATTCGTCTGACCGGCATCGTGCTGCGACGGGCCAGCCAGCCGATGGCGACGGTGGTCAAGACACTCGACGCCCTGCATCTGGCCAGTGCGCTTCTGTTCGAAGAGCGTCGGCAGGAGGGTCTTGTCTTTGCGACCCACGACCGGCGACAGGGGCTGGCGGGCCGCGCGCTCGGTTTGCAGGTGGTCGGAGTCCCGTAGCGAGGCCATCAGAGCACCTGAAGCCCGTAGCCTGAAGTCCGAAGCCTGATAGGCGACGGGCCAGCCGCTCGGCATCCTCATAGAGCGGGGGTCAGAAATAGAGATTGCTGTTTTCACACCAAAAAAAGTATGACTTCTGCTATTGAGGGCCAGACCCACGGATCGTGTCACGCTCCCGAGACGTATTGCACATATTACGGAACATACGTAATATCTACAGCATGGCGAGGGCCAAGCGCAGTTGGCGTCGTGGGGGGGCGACACGGGCCGCGACCGACAACGTGGTGAGCGCCACCGAGGCGGCCAAGAATTTTGGTGCCCTGGTGGATCGTGTTCGTGACGAGCGTCACTCCTACGTGATCGAGCGTGGCGGTATCCCTGTTGCGCAGATTGGTCCCGTCAGCACCCGCAGGTTCACCGTTCGCGACTTTGTGGAGCTCCTCGAGTCGACGCCGCATCCCGGAGAAGAGTATCTCGAGGCGGTCGAACGGGGGATCGCCGAGATGAATCGAGAGGAGGTTCCGGAGAATCGGTGGGAACCGTGATCGACTCGAGCGTCCTGATCGCCGCCGAGCGCGGACAGCTCGACCCGGTCCCGCTCTTGGAGGAGCAGCCGGATGACGACCTTGTGGTGGCGGCGATCACCGTGTCCGAGTTGCTGCACGGGTTGCACCGGCTGGGTGGGGTGAAGCGAGCGCGAGCGCAGGCGTTCATCGACCGATGGCTGGAACACCTGCCGGTCGTGCCGTTCGATCTGTCGATTGCCCGCACGCACGCGACACTCGCGGCCGACCTCGGGGCGAGAGGGGCGAGGATGGGCGCTCACGACCTGATGATCGCCGCGACCGCGGTCTGGCTCGGATACACCGTCGCGACCCGCGACCGGCGGAGCTTCGCCCGTCTCCCGGACCTGAAGGTCTTGTACTGGTGACCGGTTCGGCCCGGCTTCGCCCAGACTCAGGGCGTTCCGCCGCGTCCTACTGTTCCACCAGCGGGATGAACAGCGAGATCCGGTCCTCGGTGCCCACCGAGCGCGAGATGTGTCCCTGACCCGTCGTGTCCTCGGCGAGCAGGATGTGACCCGGGTGCAGCCGGATCTTCGTGCCGTCGCCCAGCTCCACCTCGCTCTCGCCGCTCAGCGTGATGACATACTGTCGCCGTGGCGCGTTGTGCCAGTCGATGAAGTAGTCGGGTGAGGTCCGCCGGAACTGGAGACTGGTGACGTCGATCGCCTCCGAGAGCTCGGTGGCGCCCCGTGGCGCGCCGAGCGGCACCTCGTACTCCTCGGCGTGCGTCTGGTTGTCCGGGCCGGTGTAGATACGGGTGACCCTGATCGGCGTGCGTTCCTGAGCGCTGGCGTGCGTCTCACCGGTCCAGTGCAGTCCCACGAACACCAGCGTCGGCACCCAGCCGAGCGCCACGATTCCGGTCGCGATCCTGCGAGGTGATCTCATGGTGGCCCCACATATGTTCCGGAGCTCGGTTGACTCGGCATCCCTGAGGCACGGCTTCAGCCGTGCCTCGCAGGCCTGAAGGCCTGCGCCACAGCCGCAACCAGGCGAGCCCCGTGCCTGACTGCGATGATGTGATCCTGCGCGATTATAGGCGTTCGGAGCTGGCTGCGCGGCTCGGGGCGACACGGCGGGTGTCACAGCGCGTCGAGATGCGTCACACAGGCCGGGAGCCGTAGTGTCCAGGGCGGCGCGGCCTCGATGAGCGTGACCGAGGCGTTCGGAAACCAGGTCGGCGGCGACGACCCTGGCGCGTGACCGAGATGGAATTCAGCGAGCGCGCGACAGACCAGGCCGTGTGTGACGACGGCGACCCGGGCCGAGCGGGCACCCGCCGCCTGCCGGATCCGTGCCCATGCCGCGGAGACCCGCGCCAGGAATCGCCCCCAGGTTTCGCCGCCTGGCGGGTCGTCATCCGGGTTGTAGAACAGGTGCTCGACCTCAGCATAGGGACGTCCGCGCAGCCCTCCCAGGTCTCGTTCACGGAGCAGCGGCGTCAGCTCCATCGGGATGTGCCCTCCGGACGCCAGCGTCGCCGCTGTCTGCCGGGCGCGCGGGTAGTCGCTGGTGATGATCCGCGTCAGTCCGGCATCGGCCAGCCGCGCCGCCAACCGCTCGGCTTGACGCGTACCTCGCGCACTCAACGGCGTGTCGGGTTGCTGCACGACCCCTCGCGCGTTGCACGCCGTCTCGCCATGTCGAATCAGGTAGATCATCGAGGACACGGAGCCGCCGACACGGGTGCGCTCACCCCATGCACTGGCATTGTACCGGTGGCCTGCCGGTCGAGGTGTGGTAGGGTCCTGGGACCGTCATGAGCGCACCGTCTGTCCTCGAACGTCTGGGGCTGCACCACGCCACGATGTCCCTCAGCCCTGGCACCCGGTTGGGTCCGTCGGCAGGGGGCTCCGCGTTGCAGCTGGTCAAGCGATGGGCAGCGCCATCTGACGGCATCAGCGTGTTCGTCACCCCGCGAGGAGAGAGTCGCGCGTGAAGGACGACCGCACGACGATCGCCGCCTGGTGCACATATGACTGGGCCAACTCCGGCTTCACCACACTGGTGGTGACGTTCATCTACTCCACCTACTTCGTGCAGGCGTTCGCCGACGACGCAGGAACGGGCACCCTTCTCTGGTCCCGGGGCATCGTCATCAGCTCGATCCTCATTGCGCTCCTGTCTCCACTACTCGGTGCCGCCGCCGATCGGGGCGGTGCGCGCCGGACGTTTCTGATCATCTCGACCCTGGTGTGCGTCGCCGCAACCACCCTGCTCGCCTTCGTCACCCCCGATCAGTCGAACGCGGTGCTCAAGGCGCTGACGGTGTTCATCATCGCCAACGTGGCGTTCGAGATCGGGATGGTGTTTTACAACGCCTTTCTCCCGACCGTCGCGTCGCCTGAACGGATCGGGCGGGTCTCCGGGTACGGGTGGGGCCTGGGGTACGCCGGCGGGCTGGGCTGTCTGGTGGTGGCCTTGCTGGTCTTCGTGGGCCTGCCTGGCCTCGAGCCGCTCCTGACGCTCAGCACCGAACAGGCGTTCAACGTGCGCGCCACGAACCTGCTCGTGGCGGGATGGTTCCTCATCTTCAGCGTTCCGATCTTTCTGTGGGTGCGCGACCCAGCCGAGGGCACGGGTGGCATCCACATCGGCCAGGCGTTCGCGGATCTGAAGGCCACCGCGCACAAGATTCGGCAATACCGGCAGATCATCAGGTTCCTGCTGGCCCGGCTCGTCTTCAACGACGGGCTGGTCACCGTCTTCGCGTTTGCCGGGATCTACGCGAGCGGCACGTTCGACTTCTCGCAATCCGACATCATCGTGTTCGGGATCGTCATCAACGTGGCCGCCGGACTCGGGGCGTGGGTGTTCGGGATCATGGACGACCGGCGCGGCGGCAAGTCGACCATCATGGTGAGCCTGGCCGCACTCTCGGTGGCCACGCTCATCGCCGTGTTTGCTCCCACACGCGCATGGCTCTGGGTCGCGGGCATCGGGATCGGGATTTTTGCCGGGCCCAACCAGTCAGCCAGCCGGTCGCTCATGGGCCGGTTCGTCCCCGAGCGCCATCAGTCCGAGTTCTTCGGGTTCTTTGCCTTCTCGGGAAAGGCCACCGCGTTCCTGGGCCCGCTGCTCCTCGGCATCCTGTCCGAGGCCTATGGCCAGCGGGTCGGGGTCAGCGTGGTCGTGCTGTTTTTCCTCGCGGGAGGCGCGTTGCTGTGGACGGTAGACGAGAAAGAGGGGATCGACGCAGCACAGGGGTGAGACTGTGGCGCGGGCCTTCCCGCCTCCGCCAAGGCTACGGCCGACGCGCCGAAGCTCGTGCGGGACGATGGTGCGAGCGAAGGCGGAACGCTTTGTTAGGTCACCGGCGTGGCCCAGCCCCGGCGGGGTCTGGCGTCACACCTTCGGCGTCGAACACCTGGCGGGCCAGACGGAACGCCTCTACGCCGGCCGGAATGCCGCAGTACACCGCCACCTGCAGCAGGGTGTCCCGGATCTCCTCCAGGCTACAGCCGTTTCGCAGCGCGCCACGCACGTGGACCTTGAACTCGTCGCCGCGGTTCAGTGCGGCGATCATCCCGAGATTGATCAGGCTACGCTGTCGGTCGTCGAGGGTCGTCCTGGTCCACACCGTGCCCCAGCAGTACTCGGTGACCAACTGCTGGAACTCGGCGTTGAACGCGTCGGCTCCCGCGAGGGCGCGGTCGACGTACTCGTCGCCCAGGACCTTCCGTCTGGCTGTCATCCCGTCTTCATAGAGCGGCGTGGGCATCGTCTGACTCTCCTTCTTCGCTAGACTCCTTGAACAACGATTACCGTGACAAGTGAGTCAGGTCTTGGTTGGGTTTTTTTCGCTCTCACCACGACAGCCTCCGTTCAAGGAGTCTAGCCCCCGCTAGCCGCGGGCCGCGAGTGTACCATTCACCAACCGGAGGGCTCGGTATGGATTTCACCTTGAGCGAGGAACAGCAGGCGCTGCAGACGGCTGCGCGGGAGTTCGCCCGCCGCGAGATGGTGGCGGTCGCCGAGCAGACCGAGCGGGACGCTCGGCCACTGTCGCGCGACTGGGTGAAGCGCTACGCCGAGATGGGGTTTCTCGGTGTCAATGTGCCGACCCGGTACGGCGGTCTCGGGCTGGGCAACGTGGAGGCGTTCCTCGTCCTGGAGGAGTTCGCCAAGATCTCCTCGGCCGTGGCGTTTCCGATCTTCGAGTCGGTCGTCGGTCCGGTCCGGGCGCTCGAGCATTTCGCGACCGAGGCGCTGAAGACCCGGGTGATCCCGGCGGTCTGCCGTGGCGAGATGATGATCGCGGTTGCCATGTCGGAGCCGGAGGCGGGGACGGCGTTGACCGACCTGCGGACGCGTGCCGAGGTACGCGGCGACCGGATCGTGCTGAACGGCGCCAAACGCTGGTGCTCTGGTGGCGGGCACTCCGACGCGTATCTCGTCTACTGCCGGTTGTCGGAGGTGCCGGGCGCCAAGGGTATCGGTGCGGTCTACGTCGAGCGGGACACACCGGGGCTGACGTTTGGTGAGCAGGAGCAGCTCATGGGGTTCCGCGGTATCCCGGAGTGTGATCTCTTCTTCGACGAGGTGTCGGTGCCGGCCGAGCACCTGGTGGTGCCGGCCGGTGGCTTTCCCCGCTTGATGCGAGCGTTCGATCTGGAGCGGTGCGGGAACGCCACGATGGCGCTGGGGCAGGCCGCCGCCGCGCTGGAGGATGCGCTGGTCTGGGTGCAGGAGCGGCGCCAGTTCGGCAAGCCGATCGTCGAGTTCCAGGCGGTGCAGCTCAAGCTGGCCGAGATGGCGATGCGGGTCGAGGCGTCACGGTTGCTGATCTATCGCGCGGCGCAGAACGCGGAGGGCGGTCTGCCGACCATCCTCGATTCGAGCATCGCCAAGTGCGTCGCCAACGAGGCGGCGCGTGACGTGACCGGCATGGCGGTGCAGCTGTTGGGCGGCTACGGCTACTCGCGCGAGTACCCGGTGGAGCGGCGGATGCGCGACGCCTGGGGCTGGGGCATCGCCGGCGGCACCATCGATATCCAGAAGGTGAACATCGCGTCGGCGCTGGTCGGACGCCGGTTCGACCAGCGGCGCTAGGTTGCCGGGCGGGGCATCCCGCCTGGCGGCGTTGCTTCGTCGGTCACAGCCCGCCTGGCTGCTCCCTCCTCGCGCCTGGCCAGCCGGGCGCCGCGCTCCGGAAACCGCTCTCGTCTTTCTTGGCAACCTGTCAGAGCTCGACGACGGAAGCCTGTAGCCCCAACCGGAGAACGGGTCCTAGCTGGGGAACGGGCGGAGCGCCGGCACCATCCCCTCGCGCAGCGGGGTCCGGGCGGTGTTCATCACCATCGCCAGCAGCGAGTAGTACCCAAGGATGCCGACCGTGTCGATGACGCCTTTCTCCTCGAAGAGATCCACCGCGCGCGCGTAGGTCGTGTCGCTGACGCACTGGTGTCGCAACAGCTCCAGACAGAAGTCATGGAGCGCCGCTTCGTCGTCCGCCATCTCGACCGGGCGTCGACCCTCGGCGATGGCCTCGATCACTCCTGCCGCGAGACCCGCCTCGGCTGCAATCGCCGAGTGGATGCTCCACTCGTATTGCTGGCACCAGTGACGGGCCGCAACCAGGATCACCAGCTCGCTCAGCCGTGGCGGCAACGCGCTGTGGAATCGTAGGTATTCGCCGACCCGCTGGGTCCGGCTCAGCAGCTCGGGACTGCGCAGCAGCGGGACGAACGGGCCCCGGAAGTGCGGTGTGTTGCGGGTCTGCTTGAAGTCGGCGACCGCGGCGGCCTGCGCCTCGGTCATGTCCGCCTCTGCTATCGGTGGCATGCGGTCCTGGGTGTCCACGGGGGCTCCTTCCTCTGATCGGTCGCGCATCAATCGTATAATGTCCGCCATCGCCCGCCCGGTTCTGAGAGGTGGCGACCGGCCGTCGCCGGCGGGCCTCACGGGCCTGGCCACGAAGGATGGTCCGTGCACGCGGCACGCGGGCGAGCGCGGAAGGTCCGCGGCCGGGAGCAACGCGCTTCCCTCCTCCGCGAAGGCTACGGCGGGCAGGCAGGGCCGCTTCGGCACGGAGTGGACCATGGCGCGACAGAACGCAGCCGATGTCGATCCGGCGTTGCTGGGAGCGCACGATCCCGTTCTTCACCCACCACCGGCGATGACGACAGCACTCCGCCGAAAGTCGTTCGTGCCGACCCGCTCCGGTTGCTCCGTCTCCCGCTGGGAGAGGGCCGGGGTGAGGGCCAAGGGCACACGCTAGAGACATGCCATATCAGGCACTGTTCGCTCTGACCGGTCAGGTCGCCGTGGTGACCGGTTCCTCGAAAGGGATCGGGAAGGTGATCGCCGAGGCGCTGGCCGAGGCGGGCGCGCGGGTGGTCGTGTCGAGCCGGCGGCTGGCGAGCTGCCAGCCGGTGGCCGACGGTATCGTCGCGGCGGGCGGCGAGGCGGTCGCGACGCCGTGCCACATGTCGCACCTCGACCAGGTGCGCGGGCTCGTCGACACGACGCTCGAGCGCTGGGGACGGATCGACGTGCTGGTGTGCAACGCCGCCGTGAACCCCTACTTCGGCCCGATGGTCGATGTGACCGAAGCGGCCTACGACAAGATCATGGACACCAACGTGAAGCACAACCTCTGGTTGTGCAACCTGGTGCTGCCGCAAATGGCGAGCCGCCGGGACGGTTCCGTGATCATCGTCTCGAGCATCGGCGGGCTCAAGGGCCACGACAAGCTCGGGATCTACGCGATCTCGAAGGCGGCCGATTTTCAGCTGGCGCGCAACCTCGCGGTCGAGTGGGGCCGCAGCAACATCCGGGTGAACTGCATCGCGCCGGGGCTGGTCCGCACCGACTTCGCGCGGGCCTTGTGGGAGGATCCCGACCGGCTTCGCGAGGCGGTCGCCACCTATCCGCTGGGACGGATCGGGGAACCGGAGGACCTGGCCGGCGTGGCGCTGCTGCTGGCCGGTCCGGCCGGGCGGTTCATCACCGGTCAGGTGCTGGTCGTCGACGGCGGCGCCACCATCTCGTCGGGACGGTATCCCTGAGCAAGCACTCTCACGGAGTCAGCAGACAGGAGACAGAAGGCAGGAGACGCCGGACGGCTTCGCCGCTTCTGTTGAGAGACGGCCGCCCAAGATACGGTAGTACCATAAGGGTCCGAGTGGTCCGACGGCCCCGACGATCCAAATACGAGACCTCATGAATAACCAACTCTTCCTGTTGCTGCATGTCACCTCCGTGATCCTGCTCTCTGGTGTGACGTTCGCGGCGTTCGCGGCGCCGCAATCCGAAAACCGCCGGCCCTCTTTGATGATGTCGGGGGTGCTCAGCCTGCTGGTCTTCCTGACCGGCTTCGGCATCCTGGGGGGAGCCCCCCCTGGCTGGGCGATCGTGAAGGTGGTCTGCTGGCTGGTGTTGTCAGGTCTTACCGGGATGGCGTTCCGGATGACCGGTCGGATTCCCACGCTGCGGATCGTGGCCGTGGTCGTCATCGCGATCGCGGTCGCGATGGTGACGTATAAGCCATCGTTCTGAGCAGACTGCAGAAGAACCCGGTCTGCTCCCCGGCTTTAGGCTTTGGGCTGTGGGCGCCCAGGTCCCATCAGCACGACACCTTTCCTCGCGAGATCCCGCACACGCTCGCCATAGCGCGCGAAGCGCTGGTCGTGTGTCTGCCCACGGAGAAAGCGGATGTAGATCTGCTGGACGATCACCACCAGCTTGAAGACGCCGAACACGTGATACCAGACGACGCCGTCGAGGTCCAAGCCGGTCCGGCGCGCGTATCGTTCGACCACCTCGGCCCGTGTCAGGAAGCCCTCGTGGTTGGTCGGCATCCCGGAGACCTGGTGCCAGCGCGGGTCGTCACCTGCCTCGTTCCAGAAGTTCAGCAGATAGCCCAGGTCCATCAGCGGGTCGCCACGCGTGGTCATGTCCCAGTCGAGCACCGCGACCGGAGTGGCGGGGTCGTCTGGGTCGACCATCAGGTTGTCCAGCTTGTAGTCGTTGTGCAGCAGCGCGGTGACCTGCGGCGTCGGCACGGCCGCCGCGAGCCACCGCAGCATGCGGTCGACGTCGGGCACCGCCTGGTCCTTCGCGGCGTGCCATCGGCGGCCCCATCCGTCGAGCTGTCGCGTGGCGAATCCCTCCGGTCGGCCCAGGTCGCCCAGGCCAACCGTCGTCGGGTCCACCTGGTGCAGGTCGGCCAGCACGTCGACGATCATCTCGCCGACCCGTCGGCCGAGCTCCGGCCGACCCGCCAGACGCGCCGGCAGCTCCCTGCGGATGACGATGCCGCGCCGCCGCTCCATGACGTGAAAGTCGACGCCGAGAATCTCCGGGTCGGTGCAGAGCGCGTAGCTGCGCGGCGCCAGCGGGAAGGCGTCGCCCAGCCGCACCAGCACGCGGTGCTCCCGGCGCATGTCGTGCGCGGTCGGTGCGATCGGGCCCAGCGGCGGCCGGCGGAGCACATACTCGGTGTCGCCGAATCGCAGCAGGTAGGTCAGGTTGGCGTGCCCACCACCGAACTGTCGTAGCGTGAGGGGACCCGCCGTGTCCGGCAGGTGCGCGCGGAGCCAGGGCTCGAGCCGGGCCAGATCCAGCTGCTCGTCGGACCGGACCGCGATGACCTCCGGGTCGGGAACGCCGGTCACTGTCACGCCTCAGGCGATCTCGAACAGCCCGGCGGCGCCCATCCCACCGCCGACGCACATCGTCACGACCACATGCCGGGCTTTGCGGCGTTTCCCCTCGATCAAGGCGTGCCCGACCAGCCGCGCACCGCTCATGCCATAGGGATGGCCGATCGAGATCGACCCGCCGTCGACGTTGAGCCGCTCCATCGGGATGCCGAGCCGGTCCCGGCAGTAGACCACCTGGACGGCGAACGCCTCGTTCAGCTCCCAGAGGTCGATGTCGTCGATGTTCAGGCCATGCCGCTCGAGCAGCCGTGGTACCGCGAACACCGGGCCGATGCCCATCTCGTCCGGCTCACACCCGGTGACGACCAGTCCCCGGTAGATGCCCAGCGGATCGAGCCCGCGGCGTGACGCGAGCGTCCCGTCCATCACCACGCAGGCCGACGCGGCGTCGGAGAGCTGACTCGCGTTGCCGGCGGTGATGAATTTGTCCTCGCCCATGACCGGGGCGAGCCCCGCCAGGCCCTCGAGGGTCGTGCCGGGCCGGTTCCCCTCGTCGCGCGTCAGCGTCACCTCTTCGTCCGAGGTCTCACCCGTCTGCTTGTTCGTGACGAGCTTGGTGGTGGTCAGCGGGACGATCTCCTCGTCGAAGCGACCGGCCGCCTGTGCGGCGGCGGTCCGTTGCTGGCTCTCGAGGGCGTAGGCGTCCTGCGCGTCGCGGCTGACGGCGTAGCGCGTGGCCACGATCTCGGCCGTGTCGATCATGTTCATCCAGAGCTCCGGCTTGTGGCGCATCAGCCACGCCTCGGTGAAGTGCTCCTTGTTCAGCGTGGTCTGGACGAGACTGATCGATTCCACGCCCCCGGCCACCATGATCGGCACCCGGTCGGTGAGGACCCGCTGCGCCGCGACGCTGATCGCTTGCAGACCGGAGCTGCAGAAGCGGTTGATGGTGGTGCCGGCGGTCGTCACCGGCAGCCCGGCGCGAATGGCGGCCAGACGCGCGACGTTGTGTCCCGTGGCACCCTCCGGCAAGCCGCACCCGATGACCACGTCCTCGACCTCGCCCGGCTCGATCCCGGCCCGCTCGACGGCGTGCGCGATGGCGTGCCCGGCCAGGACGGCGCCGTGCGTCTTGTTGAAGGCGCCCCGGAACGCCTTTCCGATCGGTGTTCTGGCGGTGGAGACGATGACGGCGTCTGACATGGCGTAGAGCTCCTTCTGGCGGCTCGCCAGACTGGTGAGCGTCGCGGGCCTATACTACACAGCTTAGAAGCGAGAAGTCAGAACTCAGAACTCAGACGTCAGAAAATACGGTCCACCCTGAGCAGTGCTGCGGTCGGTGTTGTCGACGGGTGTCGCCCGACGCCCGCAGAGCAAGCGAGGTACGCATGCGTGTCATCGAAGGATTCGACGAGCTCGAGTCGCTGACCGGCACCGAGCTGGGCGCCAGCGAGTGGCTGACCATCACCCAGGAGATGGTCGACCGGTTCGCCGACGTGACGCTCGACCACCAATGGATTCACGTCGACCCGGACCGGGCGGCGCGTGAGTCCCCCTACGGGACGACGATCGCGCACGGTTTCCTGACGCTGTCGCTGGTTCCGCACTTCACGCGGCAGATCGCCGACCTGCGTGGTGTGTCGCGACGGATCAATTACGGGGTGAACAAGGTGCGATTCCCGAACGCGGTGCGGACGGGCGCGCGTGTGCGGGGCGTGCAGCGGCTGTTGTCTACGACACGGGTCGACCCGGGAACGGTCCGGTTCACCAGTCAGGTCGTCATCGAGATCGAGGGCGAGACCAAGCCGGCCTGTGTCGCCGAGACGGTCACGATGGCCTACGCCTGATCTGTTCGTGGGCTCCGCTTGCCATCCTGCATCGATGCGGTGATAATCCAGGCGACATCTGCGAACTCGAATACCCGATGATCTGTCCACGCTGCGGTCGCGAGATCGAGCGGGCTGACGGCTCCTGCCTGGTGTGCGATGGCGCGGAGGCCCCCGGTCTTCCGGTCTCCGACGACGCACCGACCCAGATACCGCCCGGTCCTCCCGTCGATGCCCCGACGATGGCGCCCGGTTCCGCGACCGATTCGAGTGAATCACCGACCCTCGCGCCTGGGCCAGGCGAGAGCGACGCGACAGATGCGCTGACACGCACCCTCTTGACCGCTACCGGACAGACCCAGATGACGCAGGCCGGGGGTCCGACCATCGAACCCGGGTCGGAGGGCTCGCGCGCCCTCGCCGCGGGGCAGGCGTTCGGGGCCCGGTATCGCATCGACCGGCTGATCGGCAAGGGCGGCATGGGCGCGGTCTACGAGGCCTGGGACGCCGAGCTCGAGGTGAAGGTAGCGCTCAAGGTGATCCACCCCGATCAGCTGGCGGATCCGAAGAGGGCGCAAACGCTCGAGCGGCGGTTCAAGCGGGAGCTGCTGCTGGGCCGCCGCGTCACCCACAAGAACGTGGTGCGCATCCACGACATCGGCGAGATTTTCGGCATCAAGTACATCACGATGCCGTTCATCGATGGCGACGACCTATCGACCGTGATGAAGAAGGCGGGTGGCAAGCTCCCGGTGCCGAGGGCGCTGGCGATCGCGCGCTCGGCGCTGTCCGGGCTGGTTGCCGCCCACGACGCCGGTGTCGTGCATCGTGACCTGAAGCCGGCCAACATCATGATCGACGCCGACGACCAGGCGTACATCATGGATTTCGGGATCGCGCTGGCGACGTCGTCGGACACCACGGAATCGGCCGACGGCGTGACCGGGACCACGGGGCGTTCCGGGACCCTCGAGTCCGAGCTGCTCGACAGCCGCACGCAGCTGGGCCGGGTCGTTGGCACCGTGCAGTACATGGCGCCCGAGCAGGGGCGGGGCGACACCGTTGACCAGCGGGCCGACCTCTATGCGTTCGGGTTGATCCTCTACGACATGCTCGTCGGGAAGTTTCGCGAGCGAACGTCGTCGAGCTCGCTCAACGAGCTGACGGGTCGGATGAAGGCCGCGCCGCCGCTGGTCCGGTCGATCGAGCCCGATGTGCCTGAAGCCCTCGAGGAGATCATCAACGTCTGTGTGCAGCCGGGTCCGGAGGACCGCTACCAGACGAGTCGCGAGCTCGAAGCCGCGCTGGATCGGCTGGACGACGAGGGCAATCTTCGTCCGATCGCGCGGCGTGTCAGCCCCCTCCAGCTGTCGGCCGCGGTCGCCGGCGTCGTCGCCCTGCTCGGCTCCATCTGGTGGTTCACCTATACGCCGCCGCCGGTCGTCCAACCTGACCCGGTGTCGGTGGTGATCGCCGACCTCGACAACCGCACCAACGACGCCGCGTTCGACGGCACGCTGGAGCCGATGCTCAAACGCGTCCTGGAAGACGCCGGATTCATCAGCGCGTACGACCGGACTGGAGTCCGCATCCTCGGCGTGCCACTTCCCGACGCATTGGATGAGGTGGCCGCGCGTGAGCTCGCGGTGGACCAGGGTCTGGGTGTGGTCCTTTCCGGTTCGATCGACCTGCAAGGCAGCGGCTACAGGATTTCACTCAAAGCGACCCAGACCGTGACCGGCGAGGTGATCACCAGCGCTGAGGGCAGGGCCCGCAGCAAGGACCAGGTCCTGGACGTGGCGACGAGGTTGATCGCCCGGGTGCGCAATGCGCTCGGTGACGACACATCGGAATCGGCTCAACAGTTTGCGATGGCCTCGCTGTCGGCGACGTCCCTCGACGTCGTGGGTCTGTATGCGGCGGCCATGGAAGCGCAATCCGCCAACCGGTTCGACGAGGCGCGAGAGCATGCGTCAAGGGCCGTGGCGCTGGATCCGGACTTCGGCGTTGGCTACCTCGTCCTGGCCGCGGCGGCGGGCAATATGGGCAGGATGGACGACGAACGGGAGTACGTCGACGAGGCACTCCGTCATCTCGACGGGATGACCGAGCGCGAACGATACTCCGCGCGCGGCTATTCCTACTTCGTGACGGGCGATTACGAGCAGTGCGTGAGGGCAAACAGCGATCGCATGTCCCGCTACCCGGGGGACGTCGGCGGTCGCAACGAGCTCGCGTTGTGTTTGTCACACCTTCGCGACATGCGCCGGGCCATGGAGGAAGTGCAGAAGATCGTCGAGATCCTGCCCAGTCATCCGATCTTCCGGATCAATCTGGCGCTCTACGCGAACTACGCCAGCGATTTCCAAATTGCAGAAACAGCGGCGCGACAGGTGGAGGGGCCGGATGCCTATGCGACGCTGGCGCTTGCCCTCGCGCAGATGGGGCAAGGTCAGGTGATTCAGGCGAGGGAGACCTACGAGACGCTTGGACAGATCGAACCCCTGGGCGCTTCCTTCGCGGCGTCCGGTCTGGGCGACCCGGCCGTGTTCGAAGGC
>JADFPE010000311.1 GCA_022562495.1 Acidobacteriota bacterium | reverse complement strand
GAGTTCGGAGCACGCCGGCGAGCGCGGCGCAGCACGATCAGCTGCTGCTTGAGCAGGAGATTCTCAGCGATGACGGCTCGCACGCCGCCGGGTCCACACCCCTTCGCGGCCGTGACAGCCAGGTGGAGCAGGGTGAGCAGGACATCTTTCAGACGCGAGACAGAGTAGGTCAGACATCAGGCGGCACGCAATGTTGCTCCAGTCCAGGATTCAGCGAGTGAATTGCGAACTCGAGACGCACAGGTCCGGTGACGCTGCTCGGACAGTCGCACCGAGGCGGCGACGCGCCGGTCGAGTCACGCAGACGAGCGATGCCGGCCGACCCACTGCCGCGACCCACGAGGTGGAGCCATGAGCCCAGCACCCGATCTGTCGCAGAAGCGGATCATCATGATCCACGGCCTGGCGTCCAAGCCTCCGTCCAAAGATTTGCACCGGCTTTGGTGCAAGTGCCTGGTCGAGAATGTTCGGTTACACGACGAGGCGATTGGTGAGGCGATCGATGCCTGCGGCGACGATCTGCTGACCCACGCGTACTGGGCGAACGCGACACCACATCACATCGAGGACGATCCAGGATACGTCAGGAAACTGGGCGTGCAAGTGGACAAGCTCATCGACGAACGCCGGGTCCAGCTGGACGGCTTCAACGTCGGCCGTGGAGAGAAGCTGGCCGGGTTCTTGACAGAAAAGGCCGTGGATGTCGCCAAGATGCTCACGCGCGCGCTCACGGTGAAGGACGATGTCGCCAAGGCCTTCCTCCGGGAAACAGAGCTCTATGACGAAGATCAGTACATCGCAGACGGAATGCGGCTGGCGCTCGAGAACGAATTGCGACGTGCGTGGAACGAACGGAAGGATGTGGCGCTGATTTCACATAGCATGGGTACCTTCATCGCCTACGACGTACTGTGGCGCTTCTCCCACCGCAGCGTGGACGGGTTCAAGCGGTACAACCGGAAGAAAGTGCAGATGTTCGTCACGATGGGCTCTCCGCTTGGAGACAGTGCCATCAGGGGATTCTTGTTCGCCCGCCATCACAAGGACGGCAAGCGCCCGTACCCGACGAACATTCAGATGTGGCACAACTATTCATGCCTGGGCGACGTCGTGTCTCATCCCTCGACGCTCGAATCCCGGTATTTCGAGCCGATGACGGCGGCCGGACTGTTCTCGACGAAGAAGGCCTTGCGTCACTTGACCATCGACTACGACAACCTGCACAACCCGTTCGTGGTGGTGACGCACGCCGGGAACAAGCAGCAAGAGGAGAAACGCAATCCGCACAAGTCCTACGGCTATCTGGTTCAGCCGCGGCTCGGCTCCTGGGTAAAGGACTTTCTGAGAGGCGAGCTGAAGTTCGCGTAGGTGCCGCCGCGCTGTGGGGAATCGCCCGCGTCGATCGTTTCGTTGGGTATCTACTCTCGTCTGGAGCGGTGCGGGCGAGGGTCGCGTTGGTTGGGGCAGAGGGAGTGGTCTACACTGCTGGCAATGTGCTGGTGGCGCTCGTGATCGATTCCCACGTGCATCACGATCGGGTACCCCGCTGGTTCGCCACGTTGAAGCAGGTCCTGCCACGTGCACCCTGACCCAGGGCACACGGCTGCGCGTCCATATGCGGTCAGCGGTTGATCGCAGTGCGGCCGCGGCCTGGCGGGCGTTGACGGCTCAGGGTGTCAGGCGGCCTGATGCTGTCGGCGGCCGGGCTGGCCCGTCTCCGCGCCAGCGAGATCACTGCTGGAGGTAGAGCCCCGCGCCCGGTCCCACCGGGAGTCCAAGCCACATCCAGACCACCAGCAGCACAGACCAGCAGAGCATGAACACGACGGTGAAGGGGAGCATCGTGGCGACCAGCGTGCCGATACCGGCGCGTTTGTCGTAGCGCTCGAAGAACGCGACGATCAGCGCGAAGTAGGACATCATCGGCGCGATGACGTTGGTCGTGCTGTCGCCGATGCGGTAGGCGGTCTGCGTCAGCTCGGGCGTGTAGCCGAGCAGCATGAACATCGGCACGAAGACCGGCGCCATGATCGCCCACTTGGCCGACGCGCTGCCCATGAACAGGTTGATGAATGAGGACAGCACCACGAAGCTGAGCATCAGCGGGATGCCGCCGAGCCCGGAGCTCCGCAGTGCCTCGGCCCCCTTCACCGCCATGATCAGACCCAGGTTGGTCCAGTTGAAGTAGGCGACGAACTGGGCGGCGAAGAACACGAGCACGAGATAGGTCCCGAGCGTGCTGAGCGTCTTGCCCATGCCGTTCATCACGTCGGCGTCGCTGCGGAAGGCACCTGTCGCGGCGCCATAGGCCACCCCGACCAGCGTGCCCCCCAGGAAGATGAACGCCACGATGCCGGACAGAAACGGCGACCGTAGGAGCCCACCCGTCTCCGGATTCCGCAGAAAGCCGTCGGCCGGCACGGTACCCCAGAGCAGGAAGGTGACGAAGACCCCCAGCGCGAGCAGCGCGTAGCCCAGGCCCCGTTTCTCGACCGACGACAGCTCCTGCAGGATGTCCGGCGCGGCCTCGCCGCCGTCTCCCTCGTACGCCCCCAGTCGCGGGATGACGATACGTTCGGTGACCCACGTCCCGGCCGCCGCAATGATGCACGTCGACACCACCATGAAGTAGTAGTTGGCTGCCGGGTTCACGCGGTACCCGTCGTCGATGATCCGGGCGGCTTCCTCTGACAGCCCGGCCAGCAGCGGGTCCACGGTGCCCAGTAGCAGGTTGGCGCTGTAGCCGCCTGACACCCCGGCGAAGGCGGCCGCGAGCCCGGCGATCGGGTGACGGCCGGCACCCAGGAAGATGATGCCCCCCAGCGGAATCAGCAGCACGTAGCCGATCTCGCTGGCGGTGTTCGACAGCACGCCGGCGAACACGATGACGAACGTCAGCAGCCGCTTGGGCGCCGAGAGCACCAGCAGCCGCAGTGCAGCGCTGATCAGCCCACTGCTCTCCATGACGCCGATACCCAGCATCGCGACCAGCACGGTGCCCAGTGGCGCGAAGCTCGTGAAGTTGGTCACCATCTGGGTCAGGATGCGGTGCAGCCCCTCGACCGTCGCCAGGCTGACCGGTTGGATCAGCTCGCCGGTGCCGGGATGGATGACCTCGAGACCGATCCGGGCAGCGATCGCCGAGAAGACGATGACCACGCCAGCGAGGATCGCGAACAACGTGCCCGGATGAGGGAGGGCGTTTCCACCCCGTTCCACGGTGGAGAGAAACGCGGTCAGGGTGCGGTCGAGAAACTGTGTGCGCCGGCTCATGGCGTGCGAGAGATCGCTAGCAGTTCGTGGTGCACAGCCCGCATTGCACCGAGACCCGTCGTAGGCGAAGCCGCGTCTGGGCAGTACAAAGCGCGGCGCGTGTGGGAGGCGCGTCCTGGCGTAGGCTCCGTGCTATCCTACGTGCGCCGCTCGAGCTTTTCCAGTGCCGTGTCTGGGGCACTGCAACGGGGCACTAGGCCCGTTCTTCCCACGCACCTGATGACCGACGATGCCTCCGCTTCGGGATCACCTGCGAGCCAGCGGCGTGTCGCGGCGGCGGTCGGGGTGACGGTGGCGCGAAGGCACATCCTACTGTGCTGTGACCAGACGAAGCCGAAGTGCTGTGATCGGGAGCGCGGGCTGGCAGCGTGGGACTTTCTGAAGCGTCGCCTGCGGGAGCTCGGGTTATCCGAGCAGGGGGGCGTCCTGCGCACCAAGGCCAATTGTCTCCGGGTCTGCGAGGGCGGGCCGATCGCGGTGGTGTATCCGGAAGGGACCTGGTATCGCGCGTGCGACCCGCCGGTACTCGAGCGGATCATCCAGGAACACTTGATCGGCGGCCAGGTCGTCGAAGCGCAGCTCATCCTGGAGCGGCCGCTGACGGGCGCCGCGGACTGACACCCGTTCGTTGCTGAGGTCGAATCGTGTGCTGCGGTGTTGTCGGGTCTGGTGCTGACGTCCGCGGCGGCCGACCGTGTGGCCCGACGCGGACGCGTCACGGAGGTCGCCCGGCAGACGACCGCCGACGGGTTTCCGCGCGCGCCCGCCGTCCATCTCGAG
>JADFPE010000083.1 GCA_022562495.1 Acidobacteriota bacterium | reverse complement strand
AGCCCTTCGCCATCGCGGAGGTCGGCGGCCTGTACGCGGAACGCCTCGAAGTGATCGCGGACCACTTGATACAGCACACCCTGGGCGGGGTGCCGCGGCTGATAGCTCGTTGATGGCGAGGCCACGCCGTGCCAAGCGCAGGGAACATGCCACGCGGCACGACACTAAAACAGGGGGAGTTTCGGCAGATCAGCCGCACAGCCGTGCAGTTTCTGCCCATGCCAACAGGGCTGACGATGGCAGTGTGTCGCACGCCGTGCGACCCGCTAGCATCGGGGCTTCCACTTGCACAGGTTCCAGGACCAATGCTTCTGGCCTGCTGCTTCCTCCAGCCGTCGATGTGCCGGATGTGTGATCAGGACCGCTCGAGTTCCTGCTCAGGACGGGCCCTTCGACAGGACCATTCGACTCGGTGCTCAGGACGGGCGGAGCATAATGATCCTCGCCATGTCGAATACCATCCCTGTCATCGATCTCTCGCCGCTCGACGGCGTCGCACCAAGCCGAACGCCGGCCATCGACGCCATCGCCGCGGCTGCACACGACTGGGGGTTCTTCCAGCTCACCGGTCACGGCGTCTCCATAGACCTGATCGACCGAGTCTGGGTGGAGACGCAGGCGTTCTTCGGCCTGCCGATGGACGTGAAGCGGACCCTCGCACGCACCCGCGAGAACCCGCGCGGCTACTACGACCGCGAGCTGACCAAGAACCGACGAGATCTGAAGGAGGTGTTCGACTTCGCCGCCCTCCGGCACCCCGCGCTGGGGGAGGCCCATCCCGACAACCGAGCCGCGGTCGATGGAACCAACCGCTGGCCCGAGACCCTGCCGCGCTTCAGGGCGACCATGCTCGAGTACCTCGCCGCCTGCGAGCAGCTCGGTCTCCGGCTGCTTTGCGCGCTCTGCCTCGGGCTGGGCGTCGACGAGGACACGCTCACGCCGTATTTCAGTCCGGTGCACACCGGCTTCGCGCGGTTGAACTACTATCCACTCGACGATCCGCTCGAGCCGGCGGCGGCGGCGACCGTCACCCCGCTCGGCGATATGGCGCTGCATCATCACAGCGACGCGGGCGCCTTGACGATTCTGTTGCAGGACGACGTCGGCGGGCTGCAGGTCGGCACCGACGACGGCTGGATGGATGTGACGCCGCTCGACAGGGCGCTGGTGGTCAACGTCGCCGACATGATGCAGATCTGGTCGAACGACCGCTACCGCGCCCCGCTGCACCGGGTGCGGCCGATCACCGGCCGACCGCGCTATAGCATCCCGTTCTTCTTCAACCCGGCGTACGACACCGATGTGGCACCCCTGGTGGCCACGGCATCGGAGCCGCCGAGGTATCGCACCCTGAACTGGGGACACTTCCGGCAGGCCCGGACCGACGGCGACTTCGCCGACTATGGGCACGAGATCCAGATCGCGGACTACCGGATCTGAGGGCTGAAGGGAGCCAGACCCCTTGGACCCTTCGACGCGCTCCGGGTCGACGGTGCGCCGCGTCGAACCGTCGACAGGCGCAGGGCAGGCTGTCAAGGCCGTGTGCGGCGTCGCAACCGACAACGCCATCGCAGAGGGGAGAGTCCTGATGCTGGGTGTGCTCGATGGCATTCGCGTGCTCGACTTCGGGCGCTATATCGCCGGGCCGTTCTGTGCCGCGCTGCTGGCGGATCTTGGCGCCGACGTCATCCGCGTGGAGAAGGTGCGCGGCAGCGAGGACCGCTTCCTCGTGCCGTTGACCGCCGCCGGCGACGGCGCGCTCTTCATGCAGGTCAACCGCAACAAGCGCGGCCTCACGTTGAACCCGATGAAGCCCGAGGGGCGCGACGTGGTGCGCCGCCTGGCGGCAACCGCCGACGTCGTGGTCGCCAACCTGCCCGACCCGGCGCTGACGGCGATGGGGCTCGACTACACGTCGCTTGCGGCGGTCAAGCCGGACATCATCCTGACCAGCGTCTCGGCCTTCGGCGCCGGCGGTCCCTCTTCGGAGAAGGTGGGGTTCGACGGCATCGGGCAGGCGATGTCCGGCGCCATGTATCTCTCGGGGCGGCCGGGCGAGCCAACAAAGAGCTACGTGCCCTACGTCGACTTCACGACCGCGCTCAGCGCAACCGTCGGCACGCTGGCGGCGTTGATGGCGCGCCAGCAGACCGGCCGTGGTCAGGAGGTGAAGGGATCGTTGCTCGCCTCGGCGCTCACCATCGCCAACGCGACGCTGATCGAGCAGGCGGTGAACGCACCGGACCGCGTGGCCACGATGAACCGCAGCCAGATCGCAGCGCCCTCGGACACCTTTCGAACCACCGACGGCTGGATCCTGGTGCAGAGCATCGGACAGCCGCTGTTCGAGCGCTGGACGACGCTGATGGGGGAGCCGCACTGGCTCGAGGATGCGCGGTTCAAGGACGACATCTCACGCGGCGACCACGGCGAGGTGATCAGCGCGCGGATGACCCGGTGGTGCGCCGAACGGACGACGGAGCAGGCGCTGGCCGCACTCGAGAAAGCCCGTCTTCCGGCCGGCCCCGTCTATTCGCCACAGCAGGCAGTCGACGACCCTCACGTCCAGGCGACCGGCTTCCTGAAGGCGATCGCCTTCCCGGGGTCACCGGTGTCGGCACCGGTCGCCGACACCCCGTTCTCGTTGTCCGAGAGCCAGACCGGCATCCGTCATCGTGCGCCGCTGCTCGGTGAGCACACCGATACGATCCTCACCGAGCTGGGCTACACTCGGTCCGAGATCGCCGCGTTGCGCGCCGTCCGTGTGGTATAGGGTCCGCTAGCAGTCCGTGGTGAAACGCCGTGTCGCACCGAGACGGGCGATGCGCCCGACTGACAAGGCGCGACGAGGGAGCATACCGGCAGTATTCGACCGAGAAGCAACGCTGTCAGACGGAATGCAGCGCCCGTCGAATGCAGCGGGGCTTTCACCACGGGCTGCTAGGGTCGCAAGGGCCTTCAGGCCCGCCAGGCGATACCGGAGATGCCGTGATCGCGGGGCGGCCCCGAAAGGGCGCTGCGACACCCGATCGGCGGCCAAGAGGTAGACGACAGCCATGACCAGACAGTGCCAGTTATCGCTCGTGCTTGTCGCGCTGGTCGCCGCGTGCGGCGGCGGCGCGGATGACTCCGAGACCGCGGCAACCGCCGACACGATGGCAGCAGGTCCGCTGAGTGTGGCCGACACCCTGACCCGCGCGCGGGCCGCCGACGGGCGATACATCTCCTGGAAGGAACACATTATCGACGACGAGGCGACCGGCGGTGTCGCCATCGCCGGCAGTGACGGGCTGTCGATTGGGGACCTCGACCAGGACGGGTTCATGGACATTGTCTCGGTCCACGAGTCCGACACCACGTACGACGGGGTGGCCGACGGACACGTGCGGATCGCCTTCGGGTCGGCCGACCCCGATGTGTGGGAGCTCACGACGTTGGGCGAGGGCAAGGAGGTGGGTGCCGCCGAGGATGTGGCGATCGCCGACATGAACGGCGACGGGTATCTGGACATCGTCGTGGCCTGCGAGCTGGCGCACCTGATCTACTTCCAGAACCCGGGCCCCGACGCGCGCACGGCGCGATGGGAGCGGGTCATCCCGTCCGTCACCCTGAACCGCGGGTCGTTCATCCGCGTCTGGACCGCCGACTTCGATGGCGATGGGCGGCCCGAGGTCGTGACCCCGAACAAGGGGGCCCAGAACCCGGCGCGTGGCACGACCGAGACCAACGCGATCTCCTACTTCACCCTGCCGGCCGATCCGCTGGATGGGGACGGGTGGGTCGAGCACGAGCTCACGCGGGTCGTCATCCCGATCAACTCCCAGCCGATCGACCTCGATGGTGACGGCGACCTGGACGTGATGGCCGGGTCCCGGGGCGAGGCACGGGTGTTCTGGTTCGAGAACACCAGCGATGGCGCCATCACCTTCGATGAGCACCGTATCGAGATCACCGGCGGCGGCGACCTGCCACCCCGCGTCACCGGGTTCAACTTCGATTTCGCCGACCTCAACGGCGACGGTCGGCTCGACGTTGCGCTGCGGGACGGTCGCAACGGGGTGGTCTGGCTGGCGCAGCCGGAGGACCCGGCGGCACCGTGGACGCGTCACGTGATCGGAGACATGCCGCCCGAGGTGCTTGTCGGATTCGCCTTGGCCGACATCGATGGCGATGGCGATGCCGACCTGGTGGCGGGCGCCTACAGCCAGGGCGACCGCGCGCAGGATAGCGAGACCGGACCGGAGGCCGCGGGCGGCCGGCTGGCCTGGTTCGAGAACCCTGGGGACGCGACAGCCTCCTGGCCCCGCCACGACTTCTCGCGCCGTGCCCGCGGCATGTTCGACAAGTTCATCCCCCGCGACATGGACGGTGACGGCGACGTCGACTTCATCGGCACCCGTGGCAACAGCGTGCCCTACGACGGCGTCTTCTGGCTCGAACAGGTGCGTACCGACGCGCCGGTCGCGTCGTTCGAGCAGGCGAGAGCCGTCGAGAGCCTCCAGCGGCCGTTGCCGTGATCCTTCCCAGGACGGGTCGCATCAGTGGCGGCCGCGCGGCTAGTGAAAAGGATTGCGGCTGGCGATCTGCGGAAAGCGTCGGAAGTCCTCGTCCAGCGTGAGAATCTCGTGCACGCCGTGCTCGAGCGCCAGTGCCACTCGATGGTGCTGGTTCCTTGCCGGTGGGCATGTACGAGGATGTTCGTGTCGAGGCCCACCATCAGCGGCCCTCCATCAGGTCGAACAGCGTGTCGCGGTCGTGGAGGTCGACGCCAGGCCAGGGGTCTCGGACTAGAATCCGGCATGGAGGATCACACCCGATGAAGGCGTCAGACCTGTTCGTGCAGTGTCTCGAGAACGAGGGCATCGAGTACATCTTCGGCGTGCCGGGCGAGGAGAACGCCGACTTCATGATGTCGCTCGAGCAGTCCGACCGGATCAGGTTCATCCTGTGCCGGCACGAGCAGGGCGCGGCGTTCATGGCGGAGGTCTACGGGCGGCTGACCGGCAACCCGGCCGGCTGTCTCGGCACCCTCGGGCCGGGCGCCGCGAACCTCATCACCGGGGTGGCCGACGCCAACATGGACCGGTCGCCGATCCTGGTGCTGACCGGACAGGGTGACTCGGAGCGGCTGCACAAGGAGTCGCATCAGATCATGGACGTGGTCGGCATGTTCAGGCCGGTCACCAAGTGGGGGCAGACGATCCGGCACCCCAACAACATTCCGGAGGTCGTCCGCAAGGCGGTACGGCTGGCCCGGACCGAGAAGCCGGGCGCGTGTCTCATCGAGCTGCCGGAGGACATCGCGAGCCTCGATGCCACCCAGGCGCCGCTGCCGGTGCGCCGGTTCCGCCGCCCGGTCCCCGACGACACGATCGTCGACCGCGCGTGGGCGCTGATACGCGACGCAAAGCGGCCGATCATCCTGGCCGGCAACGGCACGATCCGCAAGCGCGCCAGCGCGCAGCTGCGGCAGTTCGTCGAGTCGACCGGCATCGGCGTGGTGACGACGTTCATGGCGAAGGGCTGCATCGACATGGATGACGAGCGCTGCCTCTACACCATCGGGCTGCAGGCGCGCGACCACGCCAGCTGCGCGCTCGACGCCTCGGATCTGGTCATCACACTCGGCTACGACATGGTGGAATACCATCCCGGTCTGTGGAACGCCGAGGTGCCCCATCGGATCGTGCACATCGACTTCATCCCGGCCGAGATCGACGACCACTATCAGATCGATGTCGAGGTGGTAGGCGACCTGGCGCACACGCTCTGGATGCTCAACCAGCGCGTCCATGCCCATGGTCCCGAGCGGCTCGACTACGACCACAGCCGGGCACGTCGCGCGCGCGCGGAGATGCGGGCCGATCTGGAGGAGCACAAGGATGACGACACGGTGGGGGTCATCAAGCCGCAGAAGGCGCTGTGGGACGCGCGGCAGGTGCTCGGGCCGCACGACATCCTGCTGTCGGACGTCGGCGCGCACAAGATGTGGATCGCGCGGCACTATCACTGCCATGAGCCGAACACCTGTCTCATCCCGAACGGCTTCTGCTCGATGGGGTTCGCGCTGCCAGGTGCGATCGGGGCGCAGCTCGTGTACCCGGACCGACGCGTGCTCGCCATCTGCGGCGACGGCGGGTTCCTGATGAACGTGCAGGAGATGGAAACCGCCTGCCGGCTGAACGCCAACGTGGTGGTGATGGTGTGGGAGGACCACGCCTACGGGCTCATCGCCTGGAAGCAGCAGAACCACTTCGGCCGGCACACCGACCTGTCGTTCGGCAACCCGGACTTCATGAAGTTGGCCGAGGCGTTCGGCTGGCACGGCCATCGCTGCGAGCGGAGCGTCGACCTGCGCGACACGCTGGAGCAAGCCTTCACCGAGACCGGTCCCAGTCTGGTCGTCATCCCGATCGATTACGCCGAGAACCAGAAGCTGACCGAGCGGCTTGGCAACATCGTCTGCCCCATCTAGTACCCGGACGGGGCTGTGCCCCGAACCCCACGCGGCCGCTCGCGGGGCCCCATCGCCCCGCCCCGCGTCCGCGGGGCGCGCATGTGCGCGCCCAGGCCGCCTTGGACCGCGGGTTTCGTGTGGGGCATCCCCGTCTCGGGACTAATCGCCTGTGAGCACCGCGATCAGCGCGTCGGCGACGGTGTCGAGCTGTTCATTCGTGATGACCAGCGGGGGCCGCAGCCGGATGACCGTCTGCCCGGCCGGCAGCGCGAACACGCCACGCTCCATCAGCTGGGCGAGATACGGCTGCGCCTGCTGCTTCAGCTCGATGCCGACCATCAGCCCGATCTGTCGCAGCTCCCGCGCCACGGCCGGCAACCGCGGCTCGAGCGCCGCGCGCAACGGCTCCCCCTTATACCGCGCCTGTTCGGCCAGGTCGTGCCGTTCCATGCACTCGATCGCGGCCAGCCCGGCGGCCGCCGCCAGCGGGTTGCCGCCGAACGTGGTCCTGTGAATCCCGTGGGTGTCCCGGACCTTGTCGTTGCAGAGCACCGCCCCCAACGGCACGCCGCCGGCGATCACGTTCGCGACACAGAGGATGTCCGGCCGGCCGGTGTCCTCGGCGCGCGAGCCGTCGGGCGGGTGTGTCTCAACCGCGCGGTTGCGGCGAACGTCACCAGCTGGGGCCGCATCTGGAACCGGTCGTCGCGTCGCGCACACAGCAACCGGCACATGATATTTGTCGTCTCCGGGTCGGCGGCCCGGACGGCCCTTGCGACCGAGAGAAGCAGCGGTCGCCCGTCGCAAGGCTCTTCAGGCCCGTCGCGGCCGTGTCATTCCGCGCGCAGCGACGTCAGCGGGTCGACCCGGGTCGCGCGGCGGGCCGGGACATAGCTGGCGGCGAGCGCTGTCACGCAGAAGATCACCACGACGGCACACAACGTGAGCGGGTCACGGCTGGTGACGCCGAAGAGCATGCTGTCGAGGAAGCGTGTCGTCCAGAGTGCACCGGCGACGCCGACCGCCAGGCCGGCGAGGGCCAGACCCAGACCGCGCATCGAGACCGTTCGGACCAGACTGGCCGCGTCGGCCCCCAGCGCGATCCGGATCCCCAGCTCGCGCGTGCGCTGCGTGACGGCGTAGGCGAGCACCCCGTAGATCCCGATCGCGGCCAGCAGCAAGGCCACCACCGCCAGCCCGGCCGCGGCGATGAGGTAGAAACGTGCCTGCGCCAGCGCGTCCGCGCGTCGGTCGGCCAGCGTTGCGACGTTGTGCACCGCCAGCTCGGGGTCGATCGACCGGACGGCGTCACGAATCAACGACGCCATGGTCCCGGTGTCGGCCGTGGTGCGGACTCCACCCGCCAATGTGGTCAACGGGCTGAAGCGCGGGTTGGGGCTGGGGAACTGCAGATACGAGAAGTAGATCTCCGGTGTGATCGTGCCGTCCGGTCCCGCAGGGGTCATGTCGCCGACCACGCCGACGATCCGGATCGGTTCCGGCGATCGCAGGAACACGAACTCCGCGCCGAGCGCTTCCCGGGTCGGAAAGTAGTGACGCGCGAACGCGTCGTTCACGACCGCGACCGGAGGCTGGCCGGTACGGTCACGGTCCCGCAGCTCGCGGCCCCGTCGTAGTGGTACACCCAGTCCGCGGAAGAATCCGGGGGTGACGAGACGATAGGCGACGACCGCGGGCTCGGCCCGTTCGCCATCGATCAGCAGGGCGCCGCCCCGCATCGGTGGCAGGGTCGGCAGGCTGTTGCCGAGCACGACCGCCTCGGCGCCAGGGAGGGCGGCCATCGCCTCGTAGAGCCGCGTATAGAGTGGTTGCCGTTGTGCCGTGTCGGCGTAGCGATACCGCGGCAGCGCGATTTGGAAGCTCACCATGCCGTCGGGGTCGAATCCCGGGTCGACGCGGAGCAGCCGCACGAAGCTGTTGGCGAGCAGCGATGCCCCGACCAGCAGCACGGTCGCGGCGGCGACCTGCGCGATCGCCAACGCCGAGGACGGTCGGCTCCCGGTCCGGCGTGGGTCGCCGCCCGCCGTGTCGCGCAGTGACTGGAGCGGGTCGACACGGCCGATCCGCACGGCAGTGACCAGTCCGACGAGCAGTCCGGTGGCCAGCGAGAGCGTCAGGGCGAACGCCAACACCCAGCCATCGACACTCGTCTCGCCGATCCGCGGAATGGTGCCGGGGGGGAGCGCGCGGAGCAGTCCGGTACCCCACCATGCCAGCAGACACCCGAGCGTCCCGCCGCCCAGGGCCAGCAGCAGACTCTCGGCGAGGATGTCGCGGGTGATCTGTGCGCGTCCGGCGCCGAGCGCCAGCCGGATCGCCAGCTCGCGCTGGCGTCCGGCCCCGCGCGCCAGCAGCAGGTTGGTCACGTTGGCGCAGGCGATCAGCAGCAGGAAGCCGACGGCGGTCTGCAGCATCAGCAACGCCGGGCGGACCGGCGCGACCAGCTCGTCCTCCAGCGTGACGATCTCGACGCGGAACGGCCGGTCAGGGCGGACGGGTGGCACGAGCGTGTTCGCCTCCGCCTCCGCCTGTGCCAGACTGAGCTCGGGACGCAACCGCGCCACCGTCGGCATCATGGCAATGTCGGTCGTCGGGTTCGGGTTCGGCGGACGCAGGCCGACCGGCACCCAGAACTGCGGTAGGTCACCGAGCCCGCCGGTGGCATCCCGGTACGCGGCAGGGAGCGCGGGGAAGTCGAACCCGCGCGGCATGACGCCCACCACGCGATGCGGGTTGCCCTCGAGTGTCAGCAGCCGATCCAGCACGTCGGGGTCGGACCCGAGATACCGCTCCCAGGTCGCCTGGCTGAGGATGACCACCGGCTCCGCGCCTGGCTGCGCCGCGTCGGGTTCGAACGTCCGGCCCAGCAACGGGGCGATGCCCAGCAACGGAAAGAGACTTGGGGTGACGGCGGCGCCGTTCAGACGCACCGGTTCGTCCACCCCGGTCAGCGTGTAGGTGCGGACGCCGTGCACGGCGATCTGGGAGACCGCATCGGCCTCGTCCCGCCAGATCTGGAACTGGTCCGGTGTCAGACCGCCACGCAGCGGGGTCCCGACGTTCGGCCGCTCGATGATCTGGAACACCTGGACGATGCGGTCGGCGTCCGGGTAGGGCAGTGGACGCAGGAGCACCGCGTTCACGACGCTGAAGATGGCGGTCGTGGCGCCGATGCCGAGCCCCAGCGTCACGATGGCGACGCTCGTGAACCCGGCGCTGCGTCGCAGCGCGCGCGCCGCGTATCGCACGTCGTGGGTCAACGCCACCGTATCCGGCTCCCTGATGAAGACACGAGCGACCGAGGTCGCGTCCGGTCGTGATTATAGCCTCCGCCGATCGCGGCTCCTTCGTTTCCGCCTATAATCCGGGCGACTAAGGTAACCAGGAAGGAGAGCACCGATGACACGGATACTGGCCTCGCGGGCACTGTCGTTCGGTGGGCTGTGCGCCCTGTGCTGTCTCGTGACCGGGTGCATCCCGTCGGCTGAGGGGCGCGCAGGGCAAGCCGGTGATCCGTCCCTTCGCATCGTGACGCTGTCGGCGGCCAAGCCGTATCTGGTCAGCGGGGGGGACGTGCTGGTGCGTGTCGAGGCGGACGACACCGTCCGGCTGACCGATCTGGTCGTGCTGCTCGATGACGTGGATGTCACGCGGCGATTCCGGCCGGACCCGGAGCGACACGCGTTGCTGGGACTGGTGACCGGGTTGATCGACGGCGACCATATGCTGGTTGCCCGCGCCCGTGGAGAAGAGGTGCGCCAGGAGCTGACCAGCTACCCGATCGCCGGCCCGATGATCTCCGGTCCGCACGAGCAGCCGTTCCACTGCCAGACCGACGAGTTCGAGCTGGTCACCGGGGAGTCGCTCGGTGCCGCGCGCGATGCGCACTGCTCGGTCGAGACGCGGGTCGACTATGTCTATCGCTCAACCGGCGGCGAGTACACGCCGCTGCCGGATGGCGCTCGCCCGGCCGATCTCGCCACGACCACGACGACCGACGGGCACACCGTGCCGTTCATTGTGCGGGTGCAGACCGGGACGGTGAACCGCGCGATCTACGAGAGCGCGATGCTACACGACCCGACCGAGCCGGTGCCGGACCCGTGGACCCGCAGCGCCGGGTGGAACGGCAGGCTGGTCTACACCCACGGCGGTGGTTGCCGCACCGGGTGGTATCAGCAGGGGCGCCGTACTGGCGGCGTGCTGCGCGACGGGCTGCTCGAGCGTGGGTACGCGGTCACCTCGGCGACGCTCAACGTCTTCGGGCAGAACTGCAACGACCTGCTGGCCTCCGAGACCCACATGATGGTGAAGGAGCGATTCGTCGAGAGCTACGGGCCGCCGATCTTCACCATCGGCACCGGCGGGTCGGGCGGCTCGTATCAGAGTCACCAGACGGCCGACAACTATCCCGGCGTCTTCGACGGCATCATCGTCAGTTCCAGCTTCCCGGACGTGACCTCGGCCACCATCTTCACGCTGGCCGACGCGCGGCTCCTGCACCACTACTTCACGACCACGGCGCCCGGCCTGTTCACGCGGGTGCAGCAGCGGGCGGTCGCCGGGTTCGGTGCGTGGGGCAGCATCCCGAACCTGAGCCGGGGCGCGGCGCGCATCGACCCGGTCTTCGATGGGGCGACCACGGCCGAGGAGCAGGGTGGCGAGGTGAGCGTGTCGGCGCTCGAGGCGGAGCGGTATCACCCGACCCGCAACCCCGACGGAGTCCGCGCGACCGTCTACGACCACACGGTGAATGTCTACGGTGTGAACCCCGAGACCGGGTTCGCCGGGCGACCGCTCGACAACGTCGGCGTCCAGTACGGGCTAGCGGCGCTGAACACCCGTCAGATCACGACCGAGCAGTTTCTCGATCTCAACGAACGGATCGGCGGGTTGGACGCCGACGCCAACCATGTGCCGGAGCGGCATGTGGCGAACGAGCGCGCCACGCGGATGGCGCTCGAGACCGGCCGGATTCTGAACGGCGGTGGCGGTCTCGCCACCACCCCGGTCATCGACTACCGGAGCTATACCGACAACCGGGAGAACGGCGACATCCACATGAAGGTGCATCAGTTCTCCACGCGGGCTCGGCTGGTCGAGGCGAACGGGCATGCCGACAACCACGTCATGGTGGTGCAGGGTCGCTGGGGCTTCACCCCGGCGCAGCCGGATCTCGGCACCCTGTTCGACCAGATGGACAGCTGGCTGACGAGGCTCACCGCCGACACGTCAGGCGATGACATCGCGACGAAGGTGGTCCGCGCCCGACCGGCCTCTCTGGTGGATGCGTGCTGGGACAACCGTGACGGCGGACACGTCAAGATCGATGAGGCGCAGACCTACGACGGCGAGGGGTTGTGCAACGACCTCTACCCGGCGTTCCCAACCACGCGCCACGTCGCCGGCGCACCGCTGGAGAACAACGTCGTGAAGTGCGCCCTGAAGCCGATCAGCCCGGACGACTACGCGGTGACCTTTACTGCCGACCAGCGCGCGCGGCTCGAGCGCAGTTTCCCCGACGGCGTCTGCGACTGGTCTCGGCACGGCATGTACGCCGGCGACCTCCGTGGGACGTGGCTGTCGTTCGGCCCGTCACCGGTGAACCGCGTCCCCTAGCAACGTCCGACATGACCGGCACCGATCCGTCGCAGTCCTCCGTCGTCATCCTGAGCTGCTCGCTGAATCCCAAGAGCCAGTCGCACAAGCTCGCTCTGGCGGCTCAGGCCTGTCTGCGTGTTCGTGAGGTGTCGGTCGCGCTCGTGGACCTGGCGGAGCACGACCTGCCGCTGTGTGACGGTGTGGGATCAGTCGACCACCCGTCGGTGAAGACCCTGGCCGGTATCATCGACGCGGCGGGCGCGATCCTGGTCTCGTCGCCGGTCTACAACTACGACCTGAACGCGGCGGCCAAGAACCTGATGGAGCTGACCGGAGCGAGCTGGACGGACAAGCCGGTCGGGTTCCTGTGCGCCGCCGGTGGACGGGCGAGCTACATGTCGCCGATCGGATTCGCCAACAGCTTGATGTTCGATTTCCGGTGCCTGATCATTCCCCGCTTCGTCTATTGCACGCAGGACGACTTCACCGAGGCGGGCGAGCCCGGTTCGGAGATTCGAGCGCGTGTGGATCAGCTGGCCGCCACCGCCGTCGACCTGTCCCGCGCGCTCGCCTGGGTGCGCGCCAACGGTGACTCGGACCCGCCGCGGTAGCCGGGAGTCCGAGGTCAAGGATGCTGATGATGACCAGGTCGATCGGGGTGGTGTTGCTGTTTGTCGTGACGGCCGTCCCTGCTGCGCCCGCACAGGCGCAGTTCGGGCCGGAGAACGCCGCGATGGGGGTGCTCGACCAGTTCATGGCCGCCTTCAACGCCCGCGACGACGAGGCGATGTGCCGGACGTTTCTCTTTCCGCATGTGCGGTTCGCAAGCGGGGCGGTGCGGACGTACGAGACCTACGAGGCCTGTGTCGAGCAGTTCGACTTCGCGCGGTTCGCCGAGCGGTTCGGGTGGGACCACAGCGGGTGGGACAGTCGGACGGTCGTGCAGGCGAACGCGGACAAGGTGCATGTGATGGTCGTCTTCAGCCGGTATGACGCGGACGACGAGCTGCTTGCGCAGTTCGATTCGTTCTACATCGTCACGCGCGTCGACGGTCGGTGGGGGATACGGTCGCGGTCGAGCTTTGCGCCGTGAGGAGCCTCCGGGAGCAAGGCCCCTGCGACCGCAGCCTGCCGTCGGGACGGGCCGTGCTACCGATGCGCGCGGCGGCGGAGCGCGTCCACGAAGCGCCATACGTCGAGGAAGGTGTTGTAGAGCGGCACTGGCGCGACCCGGATCACATCCGGCTCGCGGAAGTCGCAGACGATCCCCTCGGTCGCCAACTCTTCCACCACCACTTGCGGGTCGTCACCCAGCCAGCGCAACGACAGTTGCGCCCCGCGCGACTCGGGGTCCAACGGCGTGACGATCTCGACCAGGTCCGGACCGAGGTCGCCGAGCAGCGTCGTCAGCCAGCCGGTCAGGCGTAGCGATCTGTCACGGAGCGCGTCCAGACCAAGCTCGTCGAACATCTCGAGCGAGGCCCCCAGCGGCGCGAGCGCCAGGATCGGCGGGTTGCTGACCTGCCAGCCAGCGGCGCCGCGCTGTGGCACAAACCGATCGTCGGGCCGCATCACGAACCGCGTGTCGGGGTCGGTGCCCCACCAGCCGGCGAGTCGGGGCAGGCCGTGGCTGGCGTCATGTCGCGCGTGGACGAAGCAGCCGGCGACGGCGCCCGGTCCTGCGTTGAGATACTTGTACGAGCACCAGACCGCGAAATCGACGTTCCAGTCGTGCAACGCGAGCGGGACGTTGCCGACCGCATGCGCGAGGTCGAACCCGACCCGGCAGCCGCACCGCCGCGCGGTGGCCGCGATGCGCTGCAGGTCCAGCCGCTGGCCCGTCTGGAACTGAACCCCGGGGAGCAGCACGAGGGCGATTTCGTCACCCTGGCGGTCGAGCAGTGACTCGATGTCGTCGGTGCGCAGCGTGCGCTCGCCGTCACGCGGGGCAACGGTCACCAGCGTGTCATCCGGGTCGAAGCGATGCAGCTCGATGTGCGACATGACGGCGTAGCGGTCGGACGGGAAGGCGCCAGCCTCTATCAGAATGCGCCGGCGCGTGGCGGTCGGGCGGTAGAAGGTGGCGAGCATCAGGTGGAGGTTCACCGTCAGCGCGTTCATCGCCACGACCTCCTCCGGTGTGGCGCCGACCAGCCGGGCGAGCGCCGGCCGGACGGTCTCGTGATAGGGATACCACGGAGTTGGTTCCTCGAAGTACGCTCGGATCCCGCGCTGGGCCCAGCGCTGGAGCTCGTGCTCGACCCGCGCGGCCACCGACCTCGGTTGCAGCCCCAGCGAGTGGCCGCACAGATACACGCCGTCGTGACCACCCGGCGCGGCCGGCAGATGGAATCGGTCCCGGAAGCGGCCGGTCGGGTCTGCGCGGTCGAGACGGACCGCCTCCTCACGGCCTCGTACCTCGTGGGAGGAATCCGCGTACATTCGGCCACCGCTGTATCCCGCCGGGGCGGCGTCGCGCTTCGGGCTTGTCGGTCTGAGGCGGAGCCTCGTTCGCACGAGCCGCACGTCGCGCGTCACGACCCAACGCCCGCCCCGAGGATCTCTGCCGACGGATCGAGCTGATCCCAGAGCACGCCGCCGACACGGGTGAGCAGCCCGATGATGAGGGCGAGCGGTATGACCCCGGTCAGGCTCAGCACCGGTAGCTCCCACGCGCTCAGCGGGATGTCGACGACCCGAATCTGGATAAACAGCCACGCGCCGACGAGTACGGCTCCAGGCAGCAGTCCGAGCGCCAGCGCCAGCATCATCCCGAGCCCGGTCAGCAGGCCCTGCCCGATGTGCGCGGCCGAGCCGGTACGGCGCTGGCCGAGCTGGATCCAACTGGGCCAGAGCAGCGCCAGCAGGTTCTGGAGCGTGGCCGAGAGCGAGGCGATCGCCGCGATGAGCGGCAGCAGGGCAGCGAGACCCAGCAACAGCAGGACCACGTAAGGGACGCCAAGCGCGGCCGCGAGCTCGGGCCGGACGAGCACCAACCCGGTGGCCGTCGGTGTGCCGGCCGCGATGCCCGCGATCAGGAGCACGCCGCCCGCGGCCGCGGCGTAGAGCGTGGCGATGATCGCCGGGGGCAGCACCTGCGACACGAACAGCCGCCACCCCTCGATCGGCCAGGTGCGGATGACCTCGATCCGTAGCAGATCGGTCCGCAGGTCGTTGCGCCACTGGTGACCGGCCATCAGCGGAGTGAGCGCCAGGCCGGCGCCGCCGCCGATCATCATGATCGCGGTCAACCAGTTCGGGAGCCCGGTCACGGCGACGACCGCCGCCACGCCACCCACCGCCACCACACCGCTGCCGACGATCACGAGCAGATTCGCTCGGTGGGCCAGCATCAGGTTCTTCCAGACAATCGCCGTTTCGGGGTGTCCCGCCGGTCGCAGTCGAAACGGCGTCGCCTCGCGCCGCGACTGTCTGATCTTGCGGAAGCGGGCCCCCGCCTCACGGCTGGCCGCTTGTCGGCGCGAGTGCTCGAGCGACGCCTCCTCGAATTGCGTCTGCGACCGGACCACCCACTCGTTGTGGAGCACGACGAGCAGTAGCGGCCAGACCAGGGTCGTGAGCCGACCGGCCAGCGTGGTGTCCGGCGCGAGGCCGGCGAAGAACGGGCCGGTGACCCAGCGCGCCGGGGTCAGCACCACGACCAGCAGCGGGGCCACGGCGCGGAGGCGCTCGGGGTCCAAGGCCGCGCGCAGCTCTGGCGCCATATCGCCGCCGAGCGGCGGCAGCCCTGCGACAATCGATGCGATGCCGGGGGCAAGCGTCGTCCAGAGCAGCGCCACCGCCGCAAGCACGATCGCCCGGCGGCCCCAGGCGGTCGCGGCCGGCAATTCCTGCAAGCGCGCAATCCAGAGCCCGCGGCCACAGGCGTGCAGGTTCCACACGGTCAGGAACAGCCAGACCGACAGGAAGCGCCAGGCGAACACCATCAGCGAGCCGCCGGCGGAGAAGACCGAGATCATGAAGCAGCCGAACAGGATGCCCCACTGGCTGCGCAGGACAGCGTACTGAATGATGTGTCGCCGCCGGACCGGCGCCGGCAGTAGCAGGTGCAGCTCCGTCTCCGTCAGCTCGACCATCGCCTTGCCGAACGGCCAGAGCCACCAGAGTGACAGGAAGACCAGGAGCGCGAGCGCCACGACCGTCTCGATGGCCGGCAGCCACTCGGCGATCTCCTCGAACCGTTCCGCCAGCGATGCGCGACGGGTCGCCCGCATCACCGGCCGCAGGGCGAACATCCCGATCCAGGCGACACCGGCCAACGTGCCGACGAGATACTTCGGCTGCTGCATCAGCCGGAGCCACCTGACGAGACGTCCGCGAAGCGATCGCCACGCGAGATACAGGAGGGTGGTCACTGGTCCCCGCCGGTTGCCTTCAGGAACAGGGTTTCCAGATCCGCGTCGGCGTCGACGTCCGGGATCTGCATGCGGATCTCGTCGAGCGTCCCTTCCAGCACCGTCTTGCCATGGCTCACGATGAGCACACGGTCGCAGACCTCCTCGACCAGCTGCAGCATGTGGGACGAGACGATGACCGAGGCGCCGGCCGCGGCGGTGTCGAGCACGGCGCGTTTCATGCGCCGCATCGCCGCCGGGTCGAGTCCGGTCAGCGGCTCGTCGAGCACCAGCGCCTCGGGCCGATGCAGCAGGGCGCAGGCGACCACGAGCTTCTGCTTCATCCCGCGTGACAGCTCGCCCGGAAAGGACAGTCGCTGGTCGTGCAGGCCGGCGTCGGTGAGTATCGCCTCGGCGCGTGACGGCCCATCGGCCACGCCATACAGCCGCGAGAACAGGATGAGGTGGTCCAGGGCGGTCAGGTGGTCGAACAGATGCGGCTCGTCGGGCACGAAGGCCAGCCGCTGCCTCGCCTCGATGGGATGCTGCTGGAGATCGAAGCCGGCGATCGCGATGCGCCCCGACGTCGGGGGGATGATACCGGCGAGACAGCGCAGGGTGGTGGTTTTGCCAGCGCCGTTCGGACCCACGAGACCAAGGATCTCGCCCGGCTCGACGCGCAACGAGAGGCCGTCGACGGCGCGACACCCGTCGTAGGCTTTCACCAGGTCGTGGATCTCGATCATCTGCGGTCCAAGCAGCCCGTGGCGAAAGTCCCGCTCGATTCGAGCGGCGCTGCCTCCCGCCTGGCTATGTTGCTTCTCGGTCGAATACTGCCGGTATGCTCCCTCGTCGCGCCTTGCCAGACGGGCGCATCGCCACTCTCGGTGCGACGCGGGACTTGCACCATGGACTGCTCGCGCCAGTCCGGCAACGCCTGATCATACGCCGCCGTGAGGTCGGCGGTGTGAGGCGACCAGCCGCGGTGGCGGTGTTGCCTCCGGACGTGTCAGTGTGCCGCTCTGAAGCTTACCGGTCGAATGGAGGGGGACTGTCACCACGGGTGCTCGCGCAGGTGGGGAATGCCGCCGGCGACCAGATCGGCGCGATGCGGGTGCTGAACGGCGGGTTCCACGAGGCCCTGGATGGGGGCTCACCGACGTCGACCGCGAGCAACGCCCTGCCCACCTCCGCCGTAGGCTACGGCGGGCCCGACGACGCTCGTCCCTGGTACGAGCGAGCGAAGGAGGGCAGGGCCGTTCGGTGCGCGGAGGGGATCAGTGCGCGAGGAGGATGTAGTCGCCGACAGTGACGGCGATGGCACCGAGCTCGTCTCCGGGGCTCGGATCGACGACGCGCGCGACGGTGGCATGACAGTGGACCTGGCACGATATGGCGCCCTTCGACACCTCGATGACGATCTCGCTGGGACAATGGGGGTCGGTGCATCGCTGGGGAAAGAACGCACCGACCCCGCTGGCACGAAAGAGGACCCCGGAGCGGCTGAGATTGGCGGTCATCCCACGCCGCCACGCGGGGTCGCCGTCCACGCGATACCAGACGGCGAGGCAGAGGTTGAACCGCGCGGCGCGCCGCAGACCCTCCGGCGAGTACTGGTCCTCCACCGGCGTCATCGACCCCACGCAGCGTGCGAGCACGAGCGAGAACGCGTCGGCCCCGGCGTCGGACCACCGCCACGAGTCCCCGCATCGTCCACACTGCATCGCGGTGAACTGGGGACCGAGGTCCTCGGTGCCAGGATCGATATCCCGTCCGCAACTCGGACACATCGCTTTATTCAGCTCGCTGGCAACGAACACCTTTCTGAAGCACTTCAAGATCCAGGCCAGATTGGTCCCAGTCACGAGGACACGTTCATAGGCCTATATAGCACTCTAATGTCTTATTAATTACTCTAAATGATGTCATATTATACCATGTGTGACCACCACGTCTGGTCGGATCCAAATTTTGTTCAATACCGAGACAAACTGACGGTTCTGTCGGCCAACAGGTTGGTCGGTGAGTGGCCAACATATGAGCCGGTGAAGACTACAGTCGAGGACGACACGAATGACGCGGAGGCGTCGGCGTGCGCGAGGCGGTGGAGCAGTTCAGGTGGCCACTGTTGTCCGTCGGCCAGTCGTCGGGGCGCGCTTCGAGCAGCCCGGTGCCGGCGGCGGTCGCGCCGACCACCGGGCACGCGGGTCTGATAGATGGTGCCGTGAGCGGGTTAGAGG
>JADFPE010000310.1 GCA_022562495.1 Acidobacteriota bacterium | reverse complement strand
TGCGTCTCGGTCGAATACAGGCCGGTATTCTCCCTCGGCGCGCCTTGTCAGACGGGCGCATCGCCATTCTCGGTGCGACGCGGGGTTTCACCACGGACTGCTAGAGCCCGCGGGCGACGGTCGGGACAATTTCGTCCTCCATGAGTCTGTACAGCGACCGCCGATGCGCGCGCAGGCCCTGACCGGGATTGGGCGACGAGGTCATCACGGTCACCAGCCGCAGGCCAGGCACGACATAGATGAACTGCCCGCCATAGCCCCAGGCGTAGAAGGCGTCGTAGCCATACAGGTCGCGTACCCACCAGCCGTAGCCATAGGCGCGGTCCGCGCCGCGTCGCGTCCGCGTCGCGTGCGGCAGGATCGACGTGCGCACCCACTCCTCGGAGACGATCTGCGTGGTCCCGACACGGCCACAGTTCAGATACATCTCGCCGATCGCCAGCATGTCGCGCGGCGTCATCGACATCTCGTTCCCGCCGAAGTAGATCCCCTGTGGGTCGGTGGTCCAGCGAGGCACCGAGATGCCCATCGGCTCGCCCAGATACCGGCGGGCGAAGCTGTAGGTGTCCATCCCGCTCGCCTTGGTGATGAGGGCCGACAGCAAGTGGCTGTTGCCCGTGCTGTAGATCATCCGGCTCCCCGGCGCCGACACCAGCGGCCGGGTCAGCACGTGGCGCACCCAGTTGCCGCTTTGTACCCAGCGCCCGTAGTTACGGTTGCTCGTGGTCTCGAGCCCCGACCGCATCGTGAGCAGATCCTCGACCGTAATCCGCGCTTTCGCCGGGTCGTCGAGATACTCGGGAAAGAACCGATCAATCGTCGTGTCGATGCTGTCGAGATGCCCCTGGTCGAGCGCGATGCCGACCAGCACCGAGATGATGCTCTTCGACGCCGACTTGAGATTGGCGGTCCGATGGGGCGCGGCGCCATGGAAGTACTGCTCGGCGAGCAGCTCGCCGTCGACCGACACCAGAATCGACCGCATCCGGGGCAGCTCGGCCACGCGCGCAAGCGTCGGCTCGAGCGCCGCCACCGTCTCGACCGTGGTGAGCGTGCCGGCGGTGAGGGTCCAGTCGGGCGACGCGGCCGCGATGCCCACCCCTAGCAGCAGGAGACACAGCCAGCGGGCGCCGGAAAGGGATCGCATGATGTGCCGAGACGTCAGAACCCGAGGTCCTTCGCGTAGTCACCGAGAACGAGCCGTGCCTGGCGCCGCAGGCCCAGCGCAGCCACGCGGCGCCGCATGCCGACCGCCAGCGCCGCGCCCAGACCGACCCAGACCAGCACGATCGCCCATTCCTCAGGCCAGACGAGCGCCGACGGGCTCCCTGGCATGTAGAGCAGGATGAAGAGCACAGTGGACGCGACGGCGAGCCATCCTACCACCGACGGGGCCGGCGTGCGATAGGGTCGGCGCAAGCCAGGATGGCGGCGCCGGATGACGAGGAACGACACGGCCACCAGCATGTAGGCGACCACCGTCGCCAGCGACCCGGCGTCGACCAGCCACACCAGCGCCGGACGCCCGAAGAACGGCGCGACCGCCATGATCGCCGTCAGCACCACGACCACGGCCACCGGGGACTCGTAACGCGGGTGCAAGCGGGCGAACATCGGCGGCAGCATGCCACCACGAGCCATGGCGAACAGCAACCGCGACGCACCGATGAAGAACGCGTTCCAGCTCGTCGCGATACCGAGCAATCCACCGACCACGAGGACGCGCCCGGCCCAGGGGCTCCCATAGACGGCGCTCATGGCATCGGCGGTCGGCAGCGCCCGGTCCGCCAAACTGTCCGTCGGCAGCGAGAGACCGACCGACCACTGCACGAGACCGTACCAGACGAACGCCATCACGATCGAGAGGATGATGATGCGACCAACAGCCCGGAACGGGATGTTGATTTCTTCCGCGATCTGCGGGATAACGTCGAACCCGATATACAGGAACGGCGTCATGATGACGACCCGGAGCACCCCTTCCCAACTGGTCAGATATGGCACCAGGTTGGCCGTATCGCCGCGCACAGCGCCGGGCAGGAAGAACGCGAGCCCGACCAGGAGCAGACTACCCGCGGCCACGCTCTGGGCGAACGCGGCGAAACGGATGCCCCGGTAGTTGACGAACCCGATCGCCAGGGCGCCGGCCACGCCGACGAGCACCCAGGTCAGGTGCACGTCCCACCCGGCGACCGTGTAGAGATAGCCGGTCTCGAACCCGGGAGCGAGATAGGTGACCACGGTGGGCAGCGCGACCGCTTCGAAGGCGCAGACCGCCACGTAGGCGAGCACCAGGGTCCACCCGCAGACGAACGCCCCGGTGGGTCCGATGCCGACGAAGGCGAAGCCAATCTCGCCACCGGCGCGGGACAGGGCGGCGGTCAGCTCCGCATAGGTGAGCCCGACGAGCCAGACCATGACGGCGCCGATGCCGAACGCCAGGATCGAACCCAGGGTGCCGGCCTGCAGGATCATCTCGCCCGCCAGCACGACCCAGCTCCACCCGACCATCGCGCCGAAGGCGATGGCGAGGACATCCCGCCGACCGAGAATCTTGCGGAGCTGAATTGGCGCGTCAGACATCCAGTCAGCGTTCGTAGACGACGGTGCCGCCGAGAATCGTCATCTCGACGTCGGTGTCCATTGTCCGCTCCGGGTCGATGGTCAGCAGGTCCTGCGACAGCACCACCATGTCGGCCAGCTTCCCGATCTCGAGGCTGCCCTTGATGTCCTCCTCGAAGGTCAGATACGCCGCCAACCGTGTGTAGGCGACGATCGCTTCGGGCATCGTCAGCGCCTCGCCGGGACCCACCACCGCACCACTCATCCCCTTGCGGGTGACGGCGGCGTAGAGCCCGACCATCGGCCCGATCGGGAGGATGTCGCTCCCGAGGGCCACGAACACGCCGTGGCGCATTGGCGACCGGATGGGATTGTTCGTCTCATACCGCTCGCCCTCGAGGTGCTCGGCATAGCGTCCCTCCAGCGTGTAGGTGAAGTTGGGCTGCTGGGCGATGTGGATATTGTGGCTCGCCATCTGCTGCATCGTCTCGGCGGGCGGACGCACGGTGAAATGGTTGAGATAGTGGCGGTGGTCGACGCGCGGCGATTCCTCGATGACGCGAGACCACGCCTTGACGGTCATCTCGATTGCGGCGTCGCCAATCGTGTGGAACCCCATCTGCCAGCCCATGTCGTGCACCGCCTTGGACATCCGATACATCCCGTCCGCATCGATCAGCGCGCCGGTGCCGAAGTAGTCGGGCTGCCCCTTGTACGGCTCGAGCGTCCAGGCGGCGGCGCCGGTGTACCCGCCGTCGACGAAAAACTTCATCGCACCGACCCGGAGCCATTCGTTGCCGTCACCGGTCTTTCTGCCGAACCTGGTCAGCGTCTCGATCGCCCGCTCGGCGGGCGCCCGGACCCGCACCTGCACCGCGGCGCGTGGCAGCTCGCCCTGAAACTCGGCGTAGACCTCCTCCCAGTTGGTGAATCCACGTTCCCCCACGCCGGCCTGGATGAGGCTGGTGATGCCCAGGCCGAGGAGGTTTCGCAGATTCTGCACAAAGCTGACGCGCAGCTCCTCCGGTGTCGGATCCGGCACGAGACGGCTGACCAGGCCCTGAGCACCCTCGCGCAGGATGCCGTTCATCCGGCCCTGGTCGTCGACCTCGATGATGGCGCCGGCCGGCGTCTCGGTCTCCGGCGTCAGACCGGCCGCCTCGAGCGCCAGCGAGCTGGCGACCGAGCTGTGCCCGCCGGCGCGGGTCAACACCACCGGGTTCACCGGTGCCGCGTCATCCAGATCCCAGCGCAGCGGTCGGCGCCGCTCGGTCAGCTCGTCCTCGGACCAGCCGTAGCCGGTGATCCACTCGCCCGAGCCGAGACGCTCGGCCTTGCGGCTCACCCGGGCCTTGAGCTCGGCCATGTTGTCGAGTCCCGCCAGATCGACCCAGCGCTCGGGGTCGCCGCTGATGTGGATGTGCGTGTCGATGAATCCGGGCACGACCAGCTTGCCGGCGAGATCGACCGTGCGCGCCGCCCGATACCGGTCGAGCAGCCCGTCCCAGCCCAGCGC
>JADFPE010000082.1 GCA_022562495.1 Acidobacteriota bacterium | reverse complement strand
CCGATCAAAAGGTAACCAACGTAGATGAACCAGAGGATCAACGTTGTGGTCAGCCGGGGCTCAAAGGTCCACCAGGTATTCCACACCGGTCTGGCCCAAATGACCCCGGTGAGTAGGGCCAGGGAGACGAAGATCCGCGAGGACTCGCTATTCCAGAGGCCGGTCGCGCCGGTACTCATGAGCGAGGTCCCGAGCATCGAAACCACGGCGATCGTCAGGCTTGCGGCCCCTCCCAGATACATGCGGCACATTCGAAACAGCAGCACGAACAGCAGTGTGCAAGACAACGCCGACAGAAGATTCTGGGTCGCAAACTCGGCCCTCTGGTCGAGCATGTCGAACCCCATCCGGTTGGCAAGCCATACGGCCGGCACCGATAGGATCGGCACCCCAAGTGAGTTGGGGTAAGAGGCGCCGTCGAAGCCGCGGACGCGGTAGTCAGTAGCGAGCTCGTAGGCGAGCTCGCTACGGCCGCGGTACGGATCGAGCCGGAGCGTGCGGTGTTCGATCAGCGCTTGTGAGGAGATCAGCGCGATTGCGGGATCAGCGTCGACGGCCTCTACCGGCGAGTAGTAGGCGAGGCCGAAAACAAGTATCGCAGCGACGACGACCCCGGCGGTCGTCCGATCGGCGACCGCGGTTCGGGCGCCCCGGGAGTTCTTCGGCACCCTGCTACGGGAGCGGCCCAGCGGAAAAATAGTTCGACTCGGGGAAAAACGAGGTCCAGCCGCGTCGGTAGGCGATCACCGTTACCAAAGTGTTGCCCGACTCATCGGTCGCCCAGGCGGTCAGCCCCACGGCGCTGTAGTGGATGGTCACCTGTTGGTCGCCGATGGTCGTCTCGATCGGCGTTACGACCTTGGCGAGCTCGTCGAGCGGGTAAAACCACGACTCGCCGCCGACCGCCAGGCCGAGGCCGACCGTCGACGTGTCGTGTTCGTCGCCGCGCGACCGTCGCTCGCCGGGAACGAAGTCCTGATACTGATACGGGCGTCCATCGCGTCCTTCGACCACCATGACCCGGGTGTCGGGATGTTGCTGGCGCCAAAATCCCCAGGTGGTTTGCAGGCTCGGCATCGCTTCCAGGGCCGTGCCCTCCATCTGGCCGGACACCGCCTGGCCGGCGAGTTGCGACCACACGCTGTCGGTTTCGCGGTCGACGATCAGCAGGTTGTCGTCCATGAGGCCGGAGGCGAAGTCGAAGGTGAACTCACGGCCTCCCAGATTGCGGGCGTACACGACGCCCGAGCCGGTAAGCGGTCACCAGGTCGGGGCCAGCGGCGTGTCGCCGACCCGGTCGTTGACTACCTCGTACATGGCCAGATAACGGATCGGGTAGGCGATCGGCTCGCCCTCGATCACCAGACCGAGAACGAGTTCATCGTCCTCGAGCGTGGCCTCGTCGGCGGTTACCGTCTTGGGATCGACGGGAGCCTCGTGGACTTCCATCTCGACGTCTTCGACCGGCCCGCCGGGGTGAGCCTGCACGCGGGCGCGAACGGTTCTCTGCTGCCTGTCCTGGGCGGCGGCATTCATCGCCACACCGGACAACGCCAAAGCGATCAAGACGGCAAGGCTGCACAGCTTTCTCATGGGCACAAGGATACATCCTGCTAGATCTCCAGAAGAGGGCCGCGCTCGGCTGTCTCCCGGGAAAAGGGTCGATCCGGAGGGTTCCATGGGGAAGCGGGGGCCGGAAGTGTAGAGTGCCTTCGACGTTCAGCCAACCAGCAAGCTGCCGCCGCCTCGAAGGGCGCCCAACCACCGGAGGGAACGATGAAGACAGCCGCCGCGCTCGTTGCGATGCTCATGGTCACCACGGCCGTATCGGCGCAGGAGCGACAGGCTCCGGACCGGCGCGATATGGGGGGCGGCAGATGCGAAGCCAACGTGTACAACTGCTCCGACACGCCGAACCCGCTGCCGGCGGTGGATACGGTGTGGCTCGAGGAGATGACGTGGATGGACGTGCGCGACGCGCTCGGCGCCGGCAAGACGACGGTCATCATCCCAACCGGCGGCATCGAGCCGAACGGGCCGTGGCTGGTGACGGGCAAACACAACTACGTGCTGCGCGCCAACTGCGACGCGATCGCGCGCGACCTCGGCAACGCGATCTGTGCGCCGGTCATGGAGCTGGTGCCCGAGGGCCAGATCGAGCCGCCCAGTGGCCACATGCGCAGCCCCGGCACCCTGAGCTTGCGTCAGGAGACCTTCGAGGCGGTGTTGACCGACGTCGCCAACAGCCTGAAGATGCACGGGTTCACGCGCATCATCTTCATCGGCGACAGCGGCGGCAATCGACGCGGCATGGAGAACGTGGCCACGGCGCTCTCGGCCAGGTGGGCCGGAGACGCCACCGCCATCCACATCCCCGAGTACTACCGGGCCCCGCCCGGCACCCCCAACGTGCTGCGTGATCTGGGTGTGACGAGAGACGACATGCCGGATGACGGCCTCCACGACAACGCCGCCATCACTCTCAACATGATGCTGGACGATCCTCGCTCGGTGCGATGGGCCGAGCGGGTCGCGACCCGGCAGGCGGTCATCAACGGCGTCTCGATCGCCGACCTGGGGCATGCGCTCGAGCTCGCCAAGCGCGTCTCGGACGCGCGCGCCACGCGCACGGCCGACGTGATTCGGACGCGGATTGCGGAGCGGGGGCTGTAGACTCTGGCACCTGTGTAAAGGTCGGTGGGGCAAGGCTTTAGTGGTGCCTCGCAGGCCTGAAGGCCTGCGCCACAGGGGCCAGCCAGGTCAGGCCGGCGGCCCCCCGCCGGCCGCGTGCACACCCCACGTGCCGCCCGACGTCCGAAGCCCGACGCCGGGTAAGGCGTGGCGCACCGGCTCCGTGCGCAGACAATACCCCCATGCCACGACGCTACTGGTTGATGAAGTGCGAGCCGGCCGCCTACACGATCGACGACCTGGCGCGCGACGGACAGACGAGCTGGGAAGGGGTGCGCAACTACCAGGCGCGGAACTTCATGCGTGACGAGATGCGGGTGGATGACGGCGTGCTCTTCTACGCCTCGAACACCGATCCGTCCGGCGTGACCGGCCTGGCCACGGTGTCACAGCCCGGCTACCCGGACCACTTCGCGTGGAAGAAGGGTCACAAGTATTTCAGCGACCGCAGCACCAAGGCGTCGCCGCTCTGGTACATGGTGGACATCGCGTTCGTCGAGCGGTTCGCCGACACGATCCCGCTCGCAACGCTGCAGGCCACCAAGGGCCTCGGCAAGATGATGGTCACGCAGAAAGGCAGCCGGCTGTCGGTCCAGCCGGTGACCACGGCCGAATACGACATCGTGGTCCGTCTCGGCCGGAAGACAAAGAAGGCCGACTAGCAGCCTTCACCGGAGCCCGCTTCTGTAGCTGTCGGTAGGGTAAGGCTTCCCGCCTTGCCTCGCAGGCCTGAAGGCCTGCGCCACAGTGGCCAACCCAGGCGTGCTTCGGTCTCGCCCTATTGATCTCCGTCGGTCGGCGTCCCGATCGCCTTCAGCACTTCACGCGTCAGGCTCCAGCGACTGAACCCCTGGCGGCCGTAGTCCAGACCGCGACGCACGATGACCAGATCGTGCGACGGGACCACGACGACATACTGGCCCCGGTTGCCGGAGGTCGAGTAGGCGTCCTTCGGCACGTCGTTCCGGTCGTCCGGCACGAGCCACCACTGCCCACCGTACTGGTGGCCACGCTCCGCCGTCGCCGGTGCCGGTGTGCGCACGAAGTCGATCCACTCCTCCGACAGCAACCGCTCTCCGTTCCAGACGCCCTGCTGCAGGTAGAGCAGCCCGAACCGCGCCAGGTCGCGCGCGTTGGTGTACACCTGGCTGCTCAGGATGAAGTCGCCGAAGCGGTCGGTGCTCACCAGCGTGTTCCGCATGCCGATCTTGTCCAGCAGGGCACGCCGCGGGAACTCCCGATAGGTCTGCTCGTCTCCAAGCGCCAGCTTCATGGCGTAGACGGCCAGCAGCGTGTCGTAGTTCTCGTAGTCCCAGTTGGTGCCCGGCTCACGGATCAACGCGCGGCGACGCGCGCCCTGCACCGAGCTCGCGCCGGCCCAGTAAGCCAGACCGGACCCGGTGGCATACTCGCGCCCGGCGTTGTCGATGGTGTCGAGCCCGCTCGACATGTTCAGCAGGTGCCGGAGCGTGATGGCGTTGCGTGGGTCACGCTCGGGTGACGACGCGCGTGGGAGCCAGTCGAACCCAAGCGGCGCATCGAGCTGCATGCGCCCCTGGTCGACCAGCATGCCGAACAGCGTGACGGCGATGCTCTTCGCCGTCGACCAGGTGCGGGTCCGGGTGGTCATATCGACACCCGGCGCATAGCGCTCATGGATGATCCGCCCGTTGTGGACGACGAGCAGGCTCAAGGTGACCTGCTCCGGCGACTCGCGGTCGAACGCCCAGTCCGACGCCGCCTGCAGCGCGGCCGCATCCACACCGGCCGGCAGGGAGCGGTCGGCGACGAGATCGCCGTCGGGCCACGCGATGGTGGCGGGGTCGCCCGGCGGAGGTGGCAGCTCCAGGATCGGCAGGCTGTCGATGTCCTCGAAGGTCTGGTCCGGCGCCAGGATCACGCACCCGATGCCCTCGCGGAATGCGGCCCGCATGATCGGTGTGCCCCCGGCCGCGCCGATGGCGACCGCCCGACGCTTCTCGTCGATGACGTAATCGCCGCCCCGCGGCGTGCCGACCGGGTTGGGCAGGAAGGCCAGCTCTTGCGCAAAGACGTTCTCGAGCGTTCGATGGGACGTGAACAGCCCGTTGCACATGAAGATCGCCTGCTGGCCAGACTGGATCATGTCCCGGTTGAACCGCCAGTAGTCGTAGTGCTCCTCCTGCTGGGCAACGGCCGACACCGGCGCCAGCAGCGCGAGCACGATGAGTGCGATCAACAAGCTCTTCATCTGGGCCTCCCCCACACGTATCTGATTGACGCGTCGAGTATACCGCCGTGGGCAGCGAGTCGAGACCACGACGGCCGTCTGAAGCCTGACGGGCGAGCACGGACTGACGTTATTCAGCGGCCCGCGAGAACACCATCAACCCGGGCTGCTCGATGAAGGTCCGCAGCGCCGCCAGCAGCTCGGCGCCGACGACGCCGTCGATGGCGCGGTGGTCGGCCGAGAGCGTGCACGCCATGACCGTGCCCACGGTCACGGCGTTGCCGACGACAACCGGTCGTGTGACGGCGGCGCCCACCCCCAGGATGCAGCTTTGTGGAGGGTTCACAATGGCGTAGAGGCTCTCGACCCCATACATCCCGAGATTCGAGACGGTGAACGTGCCGCCGGTGTACTCCTCCCGCTTCAGGCTGCCATCGCGCGCTCGCGTCACCAGCGCCCTGGTTTCCCGGGCGATCGTGCCGAGGTCCTTGCGGTCGGCCGCCCGGACAATCGGCGTGATGACCCCTTTCGGCGTGTTCACCGCCACGGCGATGTCCACCGTGTCGTACACCCGGACCGCGCCGTCGGCCCAGGTCGAATTGGCCTGCGGCACCTGCCGAAGCGCGAGCGCCGCTGCGCGCACCACGAAGTCGGTCAGCGTCGGCGTGACGTCCGGGTACAGCTCCTTGGCACGAGCCAGCAGACCGAGCGCCGCATCCACCGCGCACTCGATGCGCAAGTAGAAGTGCGGCACCGTCTGCTTGGCCTGCTGCAGCCGGGTCGCCGTGATCCGCCGCATGGCGGTCAGCGGATACTCCTGGAACGGGGCGTCAGGACCGACCGGCCCGCGGGTCTCGTCGGCGACCGGTGCCGGCGCAGTCGGCGCGGCGACAGCGGCCGGCAGCGCGCCCCGTTGCGCCGCCAGCACACGGTCGATGTCCGCCTTGCCGACCCGACCGCCGCGACCGGTGCCACCGATCGTCGAGAGATCCAGCCCGGCCGCCGCCGCCATCCGGCGCGCCATCGGGGTCGCGAGCTGCGCCGGCGCGCCATCCGCGACGGGGGCCGGCAGCGGACCTGAGCGGGCCGGCGCCCGCGGCGCCGCGGTCCCCTCGCCACGGCCGGACGGGGCATCGGCAACAGCCGCACCCACATCGGTCTCGACCGGCTGGTCGTGGTGCGGCACCGGCTCGGGCGTCGTGGCCACCGGTGTGGCCGTCTCGCCGTCCGCCTCGTCCGCGATGAGCGCCAGCAGCACCCCCGCTTCGAGCCCCTCTGTGCCGGCGGCGACCTGGATCGTGCGCACGACACCGGAGACCGGCGCCTCGAGCTCCACGTTCGTCTTGTCGGTCTCGACCTCGACGATCGGCTCGCCCGCCTGGACCTTGTCTCCTTCCCGTTTCAACCAGACGCTGAGCTTGACCGACGTGACGGAGTCGGCCAGCTGCGGAAGACGGAATTCGACCGGTTCGCTCATGACATTCCGGCGTCCACGCAGAGTCTGGCGGCCGCGTTCAGAATGGCATCCACATCGAGCTCGTAGGCGTGATAGAGATCCTGCACGTCACCCGACTGTCCGAACCCGGACACCCCGAGCGGCAGCACACGGTGACGTCCGACCGAGCCCAGCCACGACAGGGTGGCCGGGTGCCCGTCGAGCAACGTGACGAGCCCGGCGTTCGCCGCGAGCGGCTGCAACAACCGTCGCACGTGCGTGCGCTCGGCATCGCCGGTCTTCAACGCCTGCATCCAGGCCTGTTGCAGACGGCCGGCCGACGTCACGACGAGCAGCCCCGCACCCGGGATGTCCTCGACGATCTGACGGTGCGCCTCGAGCGCTTCGGAGATGACCGGGCCGGTGACCACGATCGCGAGCTCGGCGCCCGGCGCCGGCGGCACCAGCCAGTACCCGCCGTCCACGATCTGGGCCCGCACATCCGGCGTGAGCTCGCGCCGTGGTTGGGTGAGCGACCGGGTCGACAGCCGCAGATACACCGCGCCGCCGTCGTCCGCCTGGATGTGCTCGAAGCTCCAGCGCAGGATCTCCGTCAGTTCGTCGACAAACGCCGGCTCGAACGCGGTGAGCCCCGGCTGACCGAGACCGATGAGCGGTGTCAGCACCGACTGATGCGCGCCCCCTTCCGGCGCCAGGCTCACCCCGGAGGGCGTCCCGATCAGAATGAACCGCGCGTCCTGGTAGCAGGCATAGTTGAGGGCGTCCAGCCCCCGGCTGATGAACGGGTCGTACAGGGTGCCCACCGGCAACAGACGCACGCCGAACAGCGGGCCGGTCAACCCGAGCGCCGCCAGCAGCACGAAGAGATTGTTCTCGGCGATCCCGAGCTCGAGATGCTGCCCGCTCGGCCCCATCGACCAGTCTTGTGCCGAGAGTGGCCGGTCCTCGTGAAAGACGTCCGCCTGAGGCGACTGCGAGAAGACCCCGCGCCGGTTGACCCACCCACCGAGGTTGGTGGATACCGTGACGTCCGGCGAGGTGGTCACGATGCGATCGGCCAGTTCCGGATGCCGCCGCGCGATGTCCGCCAGCACACGACCGAACCCGGCCTGGGTCGACACCCGGTCACCCGGGGGCACCGCGAGCCTTGCGGGCACCGGCACCCGCGCCGCCCGATGGCGGCGCTCCGCAGGCTGGTTGAACGGCACCGCGTCCAGAAATGCGCGCAGCTCGACCGCCCCCACGTCGAGCCCGGCGAACGGCTCCCACTCGTCACCCTCGGCGATGCCCATCTGGGTCCGCAGCACCTCGATCTGGGCGGGCGTCGTCAGCCCGGAATGGTTGTCCTTGTGCCCTTCGAACGGCAGCCCGTGACCCTTGAGCGTATAGGCGATGAAGCAGACCGGCGTCTCGTCGTCCGTGGCGCCGTGAAACGCCGCCCGCACCGCATCCAGGTCATGCCCCGCGAGGTTGGTCATCAGCCGGTGCAGCGACGCGTCATCGTGCTCATCGAGCAGCTCGCGGATACCGGAGGTGTCGCCCAGATCCCGCTTCAGTCGGGACCGCCAGGCCGCCCCGCCCTGATAGGCGAGCGCCGAGTAGGAGGAGTTCGGACAGCCGTCGATCCAGTCGCGCAACGCGTCGCCCCCGCGCCGTGCGAACGCCGCATCGAGCCGCGTGCCGTACTTCAGCGTGACGACCCGCCACTCCATCGTCTTGAAGACCGTCTCGAGCCGATTCACAAACCGGTCGGCCACGATCGCGTCGAGACTCTGGCGGTTGTAGTCGATGATCCACCAGACGTTGGTGACCTGGTGCTTCCACCCTTCGAGCAACGCCTCGAAGACGTTCCCTTCGTCGAACTCGGCGTCACCGACCACCGCAATCATGCGCCCGGGCGGCGTGTCGTCGGCCACGAGCTGTCGCTTGCGGAGGAACACCTGGGCAAGCGCGGCGAAGCTGGTCATCGCGACACCCATGCCGACCGACCCGGTCGAGATATCCACGTCGTCGAGGTCCTTCGTGCGCGATGGGTAGGACTGGGCGCCGCCGAAGGCGCGGAACCGCTCGAGCTGGTCGCGCGACTGGTTGCCGAACAGATACTGGATGGCGTGATAGACCGGACTCCCGTGGGGCTTGACCGCCACGCGGTCGATCGGGCGCAGCACATCGAAGTACAGCGCCGTCATCAGCGTCACCATGGACGCGCACGATGCCTGGTGCCCACCGACTTTGAGCCCGTCTCGGCTCGGGCGCACATGGTTGGCGTGGTGGATCATCCACGTGCTGAGCCACAAGACCTTCCGCTCGAGGGCCGTGAGACACTGCCCGACATCTGGTGTCGCCGTCGGGGTGCGTGGGGGCGGGGCACCGACCGGGTGCGAAGCGCTACTCATCGCCTGGGATCGTATCCAAAGACGGCCGGCAAGGTCGTGTGATAACGCCTACTGGGTCGAGACGGCGCTGCGGCCGCTACGCAGGACGTATTTCTGGATCTTGCCGGTTGCCGTCTTTGGGAGGTCAGTGACGAACTCGACCCTGCTGGGCGCCTTGAAGTGCGCCATGTGGTCGCGGGCATACTCGATCAATTCCGGCTCGGTCAGCGTGGCGCCGGGTGCCAGCACGACGAACGCACTCGGCGTCTCGCCCCACTTCGGGTCCGGCAGGCCGACCACCGCCACTTCCTGAATGGCCGGATGCCGCATCAGGATCCCTTCGACCTCGACCGAGGAAATATTCTCGCCGCCGCTGATGATGACGTCCTTGAACCGATCGCGAATCTCGACATACCCGTCCGGGTGGACCACCGCCGCATCGCCGCTGTGGAACCAGCCACCCCGCATCGCGTGCGCCGTGGCGTCCGGGTCGTTGTAGTACCCCGCCATGACGACGTTGCCCCGTACGACGATCTCGCCCAGTGTCTGCGCGTCGTGGGGCACCGGGTGGTCGTCCTCGTCGACGACCCGCAACTCGCCGGACGTGATCAGCTCCACACCCTGACGCGCCTTGAGGACCGAGCGGTCCTCGAGCGACAGCCCGGCATGCTCCGGTCGAGGCTCGCAGACGGTGATGAACGGCGCCGTCTCGGTCAGGCCGTACAGGTGGGTCAGCTCCCACCCGAACTCCCCCTCGATGCGTTGGATCGTCGCGGCGGCCGGCGGCGCGCCGGCCGTGAGCACGCGCACACCCCGTGGCACCTCCCCGCGTTGTTCGGGCGAGGCGCTGGCCAGCGCGATCAGGACGGTCGGCGCGGCACAGAGCATCGTCACCCGCTCGTCGCGGATCAACCGAAAGGCCTGGACCGGGTCGACCTTGCGCAGACACACATGCGTGCCGCCAACGGCAGTCACAATCCAGGGAAAGGTCCACCCGTTGGCGTGGAACATCGGCAACGTCCAGAGATACCGGTCCGCGCAGCTCATCGACACATGGATCAGCGTGCCCACCGCGTTCATGTAGGCGTTGCGGTGGGTGATCATCACGCCCTTGGGCCGTGAGGTCGTCCCGCTCGTGTAGTTGATCGTCAACAGACTACGCTCGTCGACCTCCGGACGGTCTGGCTCGCCCGCGTCCGCCCCGAGCAGGCCCTCGTAGTCATGCCAGCCCTCGTGGGCGCCTTCGAGCGCAACGTAGTGCTCGACCGCCGGGCACGACCCTCGGATCGCCTCCACGGTCTCGAGAAAATCGGCATGCACGCAGACGACCTTCGCGCCGCAGTGCTGGACGATGTACTGGATCTCCTGCGGATTCAGACGGAAATTGATCGGCACGAGCACGGCGCCGATCTGCGGCACGGCATAGAACGACTCGAGATGGGAGCTGGTGTTCAGGGAGATATAGGCGACACGGTCGCCCTTGCGGACCCCCAGCCGTTGCAGCGCGGAGGACCAGCGGTCGCACCGGGCGAAGAACTGCTCGTAGGTCAGACGGGTCGCGCCGTCAATGACGCATTCGCGGTCCGGATAGAGTGTCCGGGCGCGACGCTGGAACTCGAGAGGGGTGAGCGGCGTCTCCACGGTTCTCCCTGGCAGAGGAGCGCGCCGTCCGATGGCCTGCTGCCCTGCGAACGCCGCGCCTCACCGGTCTCGGCGCATCCGACGCGCTCCGGCGGGCCGGCAGGCCCTTGCTCTACAGCGGGTGCCCGGCGGCGGCACCCTGGAGCGCCCCTGGCCCTCAGCCCGACCCTCTCCCAGACGGAGAGGGAGAAACACAAGAGCGCTCTTTTCGGCCAACCCGTCAGAGTGCTAGGTTCAATCGTTGCTGGTGCGTCGTGCTCGCCGGTCCGCGATGATCTGCTCGTAGTCCTCGTCGGTCAGATACGTCATGTTCACATGCGCGTGATACATGTCGTCGAAGCTGCGCTGCCCCCACCCGACCCATTGCGTCGGATCCGGGTTGGCCCGGTTCGCGGCCGTGTTGTCGTGCCAGGCGGTCAGATGGATGACCGTGCCCTTCGGCAGCACCGGCGCCGAATCGTCCGTGTACACGTAGTTCACATGCCAGTTGAAGTCGAAGTTCGCCACGTGGCTCAGCATCTCGACCCGCCCGTCCGGATAGATCGCCTCCATCGACATCGCCATCCCGCGAATGTGCATGTGGGGCTGGAAGTTCTCGAGCCGGGCCGGGAGGACCAACGGAATGTAAGCGTGGTGCGTCGTCACCTTCCCCGGCGGGATGTCCAGCGTGGCCATCGCCTGCTGCACGCCGAGCGCGCTGGCGTAGACCCGGTACTTCGGCACGACCCCCCGCGGATAGAACCAGATGCCGACGTCGGTCTGACTCGTGATCTCCTCGCCCACCGAGTGGTAGTGGGTGTCGAAGGCGATCCGCGACCCGGCCTTCAGCAGCTTGCCGGTGTTCTCGCGGAAGATGTCGCCGATCTTCCCGACGGCGAACTCGGTCAGGTAGCTGCCGCGGCCCGGCACGTCGACGACCGGCTCGTGGTCACCCGGCTGCTCCTCCTGCTGCAGGTAAATGACGGAGTGATGCGTGATGCGCCGCCCCACCAGTGATGGCCGGACTTCGATGCCGGTGACCCACCGATCTTCGGTGAGCCCGGTCTCGACGATCGGCTGCCACCACTGGTCCTGCCCCTCGGCACTCTGGGTCCAGGGTGTCGAGCTCACGATCAGGTCCGGCTCCCGCCCATAGCGCTCGGCCATGTGCCACACGTTGTCGTCGGGCCAGTCGACCGGCGGCGGCAGATCGGCGGGATTGCCGCGCGGCGCGCCGGCATCGACCCAGCGGGCGATGGTGTCGATCTCCTCGTCGGTCAGGGAGATGTCGTTCTCGAATTCCTGGATGCCGACCGTCTTGTCGAGATGCCAGGGCGGCATCACCCGCTCGACCACCTTCGACCTGATCGCGCGCGCCCAGGGGCGGACGTCCTCGAAGGTCATCAGCGACATCGGCCCCATCTGCCCCGCGCGGTGACAGCCCTGACAGCTCTGCTGGAGAATCGGCGCGACGTCTCGGGTGAACGTCACCTCACGCGTCGTCTGGGCAGATGCGGTACCGGCGGCGGTCAGCAGGACCGCCGCGGCCGACACGCCCAGCCATATCGTCCGACGTGCCGCAGGCTGCTGAAGAAGACGGCGAAGCCCTCCAGCGTCTCCTGTCTCCTGGCTCCTGCCTCCTGTCGTCTGAAAGGTCTCTAGCGTGTCTGTCATCACCGTCTCCTGTCTCACACACCGCTCGGTGTCGCGCCGGGGCCCGCGTCCCACGCCGGCGCCACTGCCCGTCTCCTACTGTACCTGTACTGTGACGTAGCCGTTGGTCCAGCAGCAGAAAAAGCCGCCGGCCATGATGGCGCTCTGACCGCCAGAATCGTCCCACGCCAACACACGCAGGACATACTCCCCCGGTTCGCTGAACGTCGCGGTCGTGACGGCCTTGGCGGTCTCGTCGATCGCCGGAGCGATCTCGCTGAGCGTGACGGCGCCCGGCCCCCGATACTTGCTCCACACGACACCGAGCCGCGCGGGCCGCTGCGCCGCGCGCGCCTTCCGCACGCCATCATCGGTCGCCCACACGGTGATGGTGGTCGGCACCGACACCCTCGCCGTCAGCGCCGAGTGAATCCCCAGGGGGCCCTGCCCCGGCTCGGCGTCCGGCCCGCCGAATCTGAGCACGGGAGGGGTGTTCCCGCTCGTGGTCTCCTCGAGCGCCGTGATTTCCCACTCGGGTCGGAGGTGACCGGGTATCGCGATCGTCACACCGTGTGCGGTCAAGGTCCAGGTCAGCCGCTGGTTCCCAAAGTCGGCCGGCACGACCACCGCGAACACGCCCGTTTGGCGTCTCGAGAGGAAATGAGTGGGCTGACCCTGGTCCGCGGGTCCCGGCTCGAACCTGTTGTCCGGTCCGACCGGGATGTCGAGGAGCTCCTCGTAGTTCCGGTTGAAATAGCCAAACACCAGGCTGCGGGTACCGTCCGGATTCGGGTACCACCCCTCGAACGACGCGGACACACTCTGCCCGATGGCGTGCGGGATCGGCGCGTCTACCCGCGTGTCCTGCGCGCCGGCGGCGCCGGGCAGGCACAGCACGAAGAAGACGGTGCTGCCCCCGGCACACAGCGTTCGGAGCGTTCGCGTCGCCAGACGTTGCACAGCACCTGAGATCTTGGAGAAAACTTGTTAGCATGTCAAATGACCTGAGAATCACCCCAGGGAGTCAGGAGACAGCAGGCAGGAGGCAGCAGGGTAACTGGCTTGCCCGCCGTAGCCTTGGCGAAGGCGGGAGGGCTTCGCCAACGTCCACGTCACAGACTGCCGGACATCGAGAGATCAACGCGACCCGCACCGATCGGCTGCCTTCTCCACTGACCGAGACGCAGTAATGAAAACGACGACCTCGCCGCCGGTGGACACCGCCGCGACCGAGCGGCACACGACCGTGTCCGGGCGCCCCATCAAGGCGGTCTACACCGCCGACGACCTCGCAGAGGTGGCCCCGCCCGAGCCGCCAGGGCACTTCCCCTACACCCGGGGCATCCATGCCAGCGGCTACGCGGGCAAGCTGTGGACGATGCGGCAGTTCTCCGGGTTCGGCACACCGGAGGACACCAATCAACGCTACAAGGATCTGCTGGCCGCCGGCGGCACCGGGCTCAGCGTGGCGTTCGACCTGCCGACGCTGATGGGCCGCGACCCGGACCACCCGCTGTCGCTGGGCGAGGTGGGCAAGTGCGGGGTCAGTGTCGCCTCGCTGGCGGACATGGAACGGCTGTTCGACGGGATCGCGCTCCAAGACGTCACCACGTCGATGACGATCAACTCGCCGGCCGCGATGATCTTCGCGATGTATCTCGTCGTGGCGGAGCGGCAGGGTGCGCCGTGGTCCAGGCTGTCCGGCACGCTCCAGAACGACATTTTGAAGGAGTACATCGCGCAGAAGGAGTACATCTATCCCCCGCGCCCCTCCATGCGTCTGGTCACCGACACGTTCGGGTTCTGCGCCACCGAGGTGCCGCGCTGGAACACCATCTCGATCAGTGGGTATCACATCCGCGAGGCGGGGGCCACGGCGCTGCAGGAACTGGCGTTCACCCTGCGTGACGGCATCGAGTACGTCCAGTACGGCGTCGACGCCGGGCTGGCGGTCGATAGCTTCGTCCCGCGGCTGTCGTTCTTCTTCAACGCGCACAACGACTTCTTCGAGGAGATCGCCAAGTATCGGGCCGCACGCACGTTGTGGGCGACGGTGATGCGCGACCGGTTCGGCGCGACGGACGAGCGATCGTGGAAGCTGCGGTTTCACGCGCAGACGGCGGGCGTGTCGCTGACGGCGCAGCAGCCCTACAACAACGTCGTGCGCACCACGATCCAGGCGCTGGCCGCCGTGCTGGGCGGCACGAACTCCCTGCACACCAACTCGCTGGACGAAGCGTTGTCGCTGCCGACCCGCGAGGCCGCCATGCTCGCGCTCCGGACCCAGCAGGTCATCGCGCACGAAAGCGGCGTGACCGCGTTCGTGGACCCGCTCGGCGGCTCCTACTTCGTGGAGCGGCTGACGCGGGACATGGAGGACGGCGCCCGCGACTACTTCCAGCGGATCGATGATCAGGGCGGCATGGTGGCGGCGATTGAACAGGGCTATCCGCAGCGCGAGATCGCCGAGAGCGCCTATCGGTTCCATCAAGAAGTGGAGCACGGCGAGCGGACCATCGTCGGGGTCACCCGCTTCACGGACGAGACCGACACCCGCGTCGAGACGCTCTACCTCGACGAGGGCACGGCCGAGGCGCAGTGCGCGCGGCTCGCCAAGCTGCGCGACACCCGCAACGGCGCCGCCGTGGACAGCGCCCTGGACCGGCTGCGACATGCCGCGCTCGGGACCGACAACCTCATGCCGCTGCTGCTCGAGGCTGTCCGGGCGTACGCCACGGTCGGCGAGATGTGCGACGCGCTCCGCGACGTGTGGGGAGAGTACGTGGAGGCGGCGTCGGTGTGAGGTCGCGATGCTGCCCCGAGGACCTTATCGGCTGAACTGGCGTTCGTTGCGTAGACAGTCGTAGGGCAAGGCTTCAGCCTTGCCTCGCAGGCCTGAAGGCCTGCGCCACAGAGGCAACCCAAGCAAGCGTCGGGTGTAAACAGGAGATCCCACATGACCGACGTCCTGGAATACTCGCCACCGCTGACCCAGCTCTCCGACGAGGAGCAGCTGCTGCGGGCCAGCGTCCGGGCGTTCGCCCAGGCCGAGATTGCACCGCTGGTCCGGGAGATGGACGACGCGGCCGCCATCCCGCGCGTCCTGATCGACCAGCTCTTCGAGCTGGGCGTGATGGCGATCGAGATTCCCGAATCGTTCGGCGGCGCCGGTGGACACTTCTTCCTGTCGGTCATCGCCGTCGAGGAGCTGTCGCGGGTCGACCCGTCGGTGGCCGTCCTGGTGGACGTGCAGAACACCCTGGTCATCAACGCGCTGTTGCAGTGGGGCTCGGGCGACATCAAGCAGCGGTTCCTCCCGGCGCTGGCGCGCGACACGGTCGGCGCCTACGCCTTGTCGGAAGCCGGGTCCGGCAGCGATGCCTTCGCCCTCGCGACCCGCGCCGTGGAGGACGGCGACGACTATGTGGTGACCGGCCGGAAACTCTGGATCACGAACGCCAGGGAGGCTGGACTCTTCATCGTGCTGGCCAACGCCAACCCCGACGCCGGCTATCGCGGCATCACGGCGTTCCTCATCGAGCATGACCGGCCTGGGTTACAGGTCGGGAAGAAGGAGGACAAGCTCGGCATCCGCGCCAGCAGCACCTGCGAGCTGCTGCTCGACGAGTGCCGTGTGCCCAAGGCCAACATCCTGGGTGAGCTGGGGCGTGGCTACAAGGTGGCGATCGAGACGCTGAACGAAGGGCGGATCGGCATCGGTGCGCAGATGGTGGGCCTCGCGCAGGCGGCGCTGGATCACGCGCGTGCCTACGTGCAAGAGCGCACGCAGTTCGGCAAGGCGATCGCCGAGTTCCAGGCGGTGCAGTTCCAGATCGCCCAGGCGCAGACCGAGCTGGAGATGGCGCGGCTGGGGGTGTACAACGCCGCCCGCCTGCACGACGCCGGCCGACCGTTCCTGACCGAAGCGGCGATGGCCAAGCTCTTCTCGTCCCAGGTGGCCGAGCGCGTCACGTCGCTGGCGCTGCAGCTGTTCGGTGGCGTGGGGTACACCAAGGACTACCCGGTCGAGAAGCTCTACCGGGACGCGAAGGTCGGCCAGATCTACGAAGGCACCTCGAACATGCAGCTGCAGACGATCGCCAAGCAGATCATGCAGCGGAAGGGGTAAACGCGGGGGATCGTCAAATTGAGGGGAGTGCCCCGCAGAGGAACAGCCAACCGCACCAAGGGTTCGGGCCGAGGTAGCCAGGACGGTCTCAGGCAGCGCTCTGCTTCCGCAGCCAGTCTGCCAGGATCACCTTCAACAACGACTGATACGGCACGTCGCGCCGGTTGGCCTCCCGCTTCAGCTCATCCAGCAGCCAGCTGGGCATGCGCAAAGTCACACGAGCGGTGGAGGGCTTGAGCTTCGGGAAGACCGCCGGTCGCGCCTGACCGAAGTCCACGAACTGTTCGAGCCGGTCCGCTTGACTCTCGAGATACGCCGCTTCGTCTTGACGTTTGCTCATCGAACCCATCTTCTGTACTTCCGCGCCGTCGTCCACGCCGTGATCGGTCGAACCGCGTCGTCTCGAATCGTGAACGGGATCGTGATGTGACGACCATCATCCGTGACCCCGATCAGCCAGAACCGCTCTGCACCGTCCGAATGACGCCGGTCCGGAAAATACGTACCACGTCCGTTCAGAAACGCTCGCTCGACATCAGCGCTGGTAAATCCCCGAGCCTCGACTGTGGCGGTGTTGCCTGCGTCCCAGTCGACACCCAGAGGATCGTCCATGCTCACCATGCACAGACGATTGCATGATGGTTATGCACCCACCAAAGTGCAGGCAACAACACCTAACGCGGCTGGGGGTGGACAACGCCGCCGGCCTGCACGACGCCGGCCGACCGTTCCTGACCGAAGCGGCGATGGCCAAGCTCTTCTCGTCCCAGGTGGCCGAGCGCGTCACGTCGCTGGCGCTGCAGCTGTTCGGCGGCGTGGGGTACACCAAGGACTACCCGGTCGAGAAGCTCTACCGGAACGCGAAGGTCGGCCAGATCTACGAAGGCACGTCGAACATGCAGCTGCAGACGATCGCCAAGCAGATCATGCAGCGGACGTAGTCGTGCGGCAACGGCCTGAAGATCGCGGACGAATGAGGTAGCCAGGACGGGTATCCGTGGGAGCCGAGCGCAGAGAGTGTCATCGCCCTACTCTGGTAGCAGCCCGTCACATGACAATGCCCCAGTTATCGCGAAACGAGGAGTCATACCCTCGGGGTATGATCGGCTGGCCCAGGACAACTCGTGGCGAAGCTCACGCGGGTCGACCGTCTTTTGCTCGGGATCGTGGTGCCGATCTGGCTCGTCGTGTTCGGTCTGCACGTGCGCGCCGCGCTGCTGACCGGCTTGGCGCAGCCCGGCATCTTCGTCGTGACGCCGGGCGCCGACCAGTACCCACGGGTCGGTGGGGTTCGGCCGGAGCAGTCGAGCGAGGCCGGCGGGCTCCAGGTGGGCGACCGGCTCCTGCGCGCCGGCGGGGTCGACCTTCGGGGCGTCGGCCACATCGCGTTCGACGCCATCGCGATCGACCAAGCCGACCCCGATGGGCACGTGGTCGTGGAGTTCGAGCGTGGCGATCTGCGCCAATCGACTCGGCTGCCGTTGGTACCGCTCACGGTCCCGTGGATGCGCTTCCCGATGCTGCTGGCGCTGGCCGGCGCCGCAATCCTGGTGCTGCTGCGGGCCGGCGGCAGCGCGCAGTCGCGGTTGATGTTCGCGGCGTTCATGGGTTTCGCCATCTTCCAGAGCCCGTTTCACGGCGGGAGCTACGCTGAGACGTACCTGTCCAAGCTGGTCTTCTACGGCGGGAACCTGGTCGTGCCACCGCTCGTCTTCAGCTGGCTGCTGCACTTCCCTCCGGAGGTCGCGAGACCGTCGCGGCGCGCGCTCTGGCTGCCCTGGCTGTTCGTGCCGGTCGGTGCCCTGGTGCGTGGGAGCAACGCATTCGGAGGACCGATCCCTCCATCGCCCGCACTTGGCCCGGCGCTGGATGGTCTGGCGGTGCTGGTCGTCCTGTTGCAGTTGACCTACAACTACCTCCGCGTCGACCGAATCGGGCGTCGCCGGGTCAGGTGGGTCCTATACGGTATCTACGTCGGCGGGGTGCCGGCGGCGATCCTGATGCTCATGGTGCTGCTGGACCCCCAGGGGGCCTGGTTCAGCCGTGTACTGGTGTTCCCGGCGGTTGCGGTCTGCGCGCTGCCAGTCGGTGTGCTCATCGCGATCGTTCGGCACAACCTGTTCGACATCGATCGCCTGATCAGCGCCACGGCGTCGTTCTCAGCCCTGGTGGTCTTCCTCGTGGCCGGGACACTCGGGATCGTGCCGCCGCTCGCGCAGTTCTTGACCTCGACCGTCGGGCTGGATCCCCTGATCGGTCAGCTCGTTATCGCGCTGCTGCTCGCCGCCATCGCGCTGCCGGCGCACCAGCGGCTGCGCCCCATGATCGACAACCTGTTTTTCCCCGAGCGACGTGCGCTGGAGGAAGGCATCCATCGCTTGCTGAGCGAGCTGTCGAGGAGCACATCGCCGAGCGAGTTGGTCGCGCACACGGGGGAGTCGCTCGACCGCCTGATCCGGCCGTCGAGTTGCGTCATCTACGCACGAGCCGTGCAGGGGTTCGTGCCCCTCTTCGTTCGCGGCGCCGACGTACACACGATCGACATCACCGATCCACTCATCCCGGTCTTGGAGCAGCGGCAATCACCTCTG
>JADFPE010000081.1 GCA_022562495.1 Acidobacteriota bacterium | reverse complement strand
GCCGGTCACAGCGAGGCACTGTCGGTACTCCGGGAGACTCGCTTGACTCGGGGATGCGTGATGGATATATTTTGAGTGTTCAAATTATTTTATTTGATTACTGAAATACCCACACGAACGATCGGAGACCTCATGACCTCCTTCGGCATCGAGCTCGAACTCTTCCTCCTCCTCCTGCTCAGCAACCTGGGACAGACCCTGTTCGCCAAGTTCGAGATCGAGACACCGCGCTGGCGCAAGGTGCTCAAGTGGACGATCCTCCACGGCGGCACGATCGGGCTGTACTTTCTCGTGGGACACTGGGCGCTGGTGTTCCCCCTCCTGGGCTTGGGCGCCGGCTGCATCGTGCACGCGACCTGGTGCAGGCAGAACGAGATCGATCCGTGGAATGCCACCCCACGAGAGCGCTACTACGAGTTGCGCGGCTGGCCGGCCTGGAAGTAGGGAGCGGACCTGAACCAGGAGACGGATCGTCGTCCAGGGTGCTGTGCGGCCAACTGTCACCCGGGCTGTCACCATCAGGGCGTCACGGCGCGTATCGGGGCGCACCGAAGACGGCCGACGGTGCTGGCCCCGAGAGACCTGGCTGGTACATCGACGGCTGGAGGTACACTGACCGTCTCTCGGGGCCCCATCCTGATCGGGTGGCGTCGTCGGAACCCCGAGCCATCTGGAGTCGAGCGATGCAGACGCACGCTGGTCAATCGCGACATGAGCTGGTCGCCGCCCTCGTCGTCACGGCGTGTGCCGCCGCGCAGCTCGCCGTGCACGCCCAGTCCACGACGGAGTTCGTCCCCGTCACCGACGCGATGCTGCAGGAGCCTTCGCCCGATGATTGGTTGATGTGGCGCCGCACGCTCGATGGCTGGGGGTACAGCCCGCTTGACCAGATTGACCGCCAGAACGTCGGCGACCTGCGCTTGGTCTGGTCGCGCGCCCTCAGCGCGGGGGGTCGGCAACAGGGCACCCCGCTGATATACGACGGTGTCATGTACATGCCGAATCCGAGCGACGTCATTCAGGCGATCGACGCGGCGACCGGGGATCTCCTCTGGGAGTATCGCCGGTCGCTGCCGGACGACGTGTGCGAGCGCTTGATCCCGGGCGTCTGTACGACGAACAGGAATCTGGCGATCTACGACAACCTGATCATCGACACCAGCGTCGACGAGTACGTGTTTGCCCTGGATGCCACGACCGGTGACCTGGTGTGGGAAACCGAGATTCTCGACTACCGGGTCCATCCGGCGAACCAGAGTACGGGGCCGATCATCGCGAACGGCAAGGTCATCTCGGGCCGCAGCTGTATGCCGCGGGCCGGACCCGAGGCCTGTGTCATCACGGCGCACGATGCGCGGACGGGTGAAGAACTCTGGCGTCGCCGCACGATCCCGGCGCCCGGCGAGCCCGGCGATGAGACGTGGGGTGGTGTGCCCTACGAAGAACGCAGACACGTCGGGACGTGGATGGCTCCAAGCTACGACCCCGAGCTGAACCTCATCTACATCGGCACCTCGGTGACCTCACCGGCCCCGAAGTTCATGGTGGGCGGCGCCGAGAACACGCACCTCTATCACAACTCGACGCTCGCGCTGGATGCCGACACCGGGGAGATCGTGTGGTACTACCAGCACCTGAACGACCACTGGGATCTCGACCATCCGTTCGAGCGTTTGCTGGTCGACACAGTCGTACGACCGAACCCTGCGGTGGTGCGCTGGATCAATCCGCGACTGCAACCAGGTGAGGAGCGCCGGGTGATCACCGGGATCCCCGGGAAGACCGGCGTCGTGTATACCCTCGACCGAGCCACGGGTGAGTTCCTGTGGGCGACACCCACCGTGGCTCAAAACGTGATCAGTCACATCGACGGGGCGACGGGCGTGGTCACGGAGAACCCGGAGGTCGTCTTTCGCGGCATCGGACAGGAGGTCTTCACCTGCCCAACCGCGATGGGCGGGAAGGACTGGGAAGCGGGCGCTTACAGCCCACGGACGAACGCGATGTACATGCCACTCCGAAATGCCTGCGCGAGAATGGTGCCGCTCGACGATGGAGGACGGTCGCTGTACAGCCTCAGCATGCGTAACGAGTTGGCACCCGGCACGGATCAGCTCGGCGCCGTGTGGGGCATCTCCGCAGAGACCGGCGAGACGACGTGGATCTACGAGCAACGCGCGGCCACGATGTCGCTCGTGGCCACGGGCGGCGGCCTCGTGTTCGTGGGCGACGTGAACGGTCGGTTTCGCGCGCTCGATGACGAGACGGGTGACGTGCTCTGGGAGATCAACCTGGGGTCGCCCGTGAGCGGATTCCCCGTCACCTATGCGGTCGACGGACGGCAGTATGTGGTGGCCGGGACCGGTACGGGTGGCAACGCCTCGCGCTGGGCCGCGATGACGCCGGAGCTACGACCCAGCAGCGGCAACAACATCTTTGTGTTCGCGTTGCCGGATTGATGCGCTCGAGCGGAGAGCCCCGTGAGCAGCGCTCCAGCGTATCGACCGGTGCGTGCAGCCCCGGACGGTCTCGCGGTCGTCCTTCCTTCTGCCGCTGGGTACGCCAGAATGAAGGCTCAGGACTGATCTGATAATGCGATCCATGACCATCGGCCGGGGACGGCGGGTGTCCCACGGCCTGACCGCCGCCGTCTGCATCTGCATCGCGCTCGGCCCGCTCGACGTGCCCGGCGCGGCGCAGACGCCAGGAGGCGCCGTCCACACGGCGGCGCAAGCCGACAACGGCGCCGTGCTCTACGAGCGCGAGTGCGCCTCCTGCCATCTGGCCGACCTCAGTGGCGCATTCGAGGCGCCGCCGCTCGCCGGCGGCAACTTCATGACCTTCTGGGGCGATTCGAGCCCGCGCGATCTCTTCCAGCGCATTCAGATCTCGATGCCGCAGGACCGGCCGGGCGGCCTCGAGGAGGAGGCGTATCTCGACATCGTCGCCTACATCCTGCGTCGGAACGGTGCGCTGGCCGGAAACGTGCCGCTGACGACCGAGACGACGGTCGCGATCAACTCGGTCGCCACCGGTGAGGCGCCGGACGACGTTGTGCGGGTGGCGCAGGAAGGCGCGCCCGCGCCGCCGCCGCCGGCGCGTCTCGACTTCCCGGCCGAAGGTCTCACGGTCACCGGTGAGGTGGATGGGTTCCGTCCGGTCACCGACAGAGAGCTACGTGAGCCGAGCCCGAACGACTGGCTGATGATCCGGGGCAACTACGGGGCCTGGAGCCATAGCTCGCTCGCGGACATCACGCGCGACAACGTCGGTGGGCTGCAGCTGGCGTGGACCTGGTCGATGAACGACGGCGGCTGGAGTGCTCCATCCCCGCTGGTCCGCGACGGCGTCCTCTTTCTGGTGAGCTACGGCATGGTCGTGCAGGCGCTCGACGCCGCCACCGGCGACCTGATCTGGGAGCATCAGGTCGGCGCAGACGCGCGCGGCTACTCCGGCACGAGCCGGAACCTCGCCATCTTCGAGGACACGCTGTTTCTGGCGACGTCCGACGCGCGCCTGGTGGCGCTCGACGCCCGCACCGGCGCAGGGGTCTGGAGCACCCGGATCGCCGACCCGGCACAGGGCTACCAGCAGACCAGCGGGCCGATCGTCGTCGGCGGCACGGTGGTCCAGGGGCTCGCCGGCTGCGATCGCTTTACCCGCGACGGCTGCTTCATCAGCGGATACGACGCCGGCACCGGACGGCAGCTCTGGAGGTTCAACACGGTGGCGCGCGACGACGAGCCGGGTGGCAACACCTGGGCCGACCTGTCGAACGTGCTACGCGGCGGCGGCGACACCTGGATCACCGGCAGTTACGACCCCGAGCTGAACCTCATCTATTACGGCGTCGCGCAGCCGAAGCCGTGGGTCGCGGCGAGCCGTGGGATGAGGACACGCGACGCGGCGCTCTACACGAACTCGACGGTGGCGCTGCGGCCAGAGACCGGCGAGCTCGTCTGGTACTTCCAGCACGTGCCGGGCGAGACCCTCGACCTCGACGAGGTGTACGAGCGTGTGCTGGTCGACATCGGGAGCCGCAAGGTCGTCTTCAGCGCCGGCAAGCACGGCATCCTGTGGAAGCTCGACCGGGAGACCGGCGCGTTCCTGGCCCACAAGGAGACCGTGTTTCAGAACGTCTTCACCCGGATCGATCCCGACACCGGCGCCGTCACCTACCGGCCCGACATCATCGATGCGAAGCTCGAGGAGCCGATTCCCGCCTGCCCGAGCACGGCCGGCGGCAAGAACTGGCATCCGATGAGCTACCACCCGGGCGCGGGGCTGCTCGTCTTGCCGCTGGCCCAGACCTGCATGGAGATGGTCGGGCGCGCCGTGGCGCTCGAGGAGGGCTCGGGCGGCGTCGGGATCAGCGCGCGCCCGTTCTACGAGATGCCGGGCACCGACGGCCGGCTCGGCAAGCTCGCCGCGTACGACGTCGAGACGATGGCGGAGGTCTGGAGCGTCGAGCAGCGCGCGCCCTTCCTCACCGGCGTGCTGTCGACCGGCGGCGGGCTCGCCTTCGTCGGCGATCTCGACCGGCGCTTCCGGGCGTTCGACGTCGAGACCGGTGCGGAGCTCTGGAGCACGCGTCTGGGCACGTCGGTCCAGGGTTTCCCCATCACCTTCCGCGCCGGCGGCCGGCAGTACGTCGCGGTCGCGGCCGGTCTCGGCGGCGGCAGCCCGCGGATGGCGCCGCGCGAGCTGGCGCCCGAGGTGCGCTACCCGTCGAGCGGCAACGCGCTCTACGTGTTCGCGCTGCCGGACTGAGGCACCCGGGGAATCGGTCGTGGACGTCGCGCGCCGGAGCGAGACGAGAGAGATGCCGCGCCATCCAGTCATGGCCGTGTCCGCCGGCGCCCGCCTCGGGCGTAATGATTTAGCGGGTCGGCCGCGCTTTTCGCTGGACAAATGCTACGACGCACGCCACCAGCACACGACACACCCGACGAAGGACACGGACAGAGAGAGGAATGGCCTGAACGGTCACGACGTCTCTCACATGCGGTCGAGAGTCGGAATCGGAGAGGTGGTGCAGGTGCTGGCTGAGGGCATCGTCAAGGTGACGGCCGGCTGACAGAGTCGGGCGATGGACGTCGCCTGCCCTCCGCCTCGTAAGGATACCGTGTTCCACCTGAGATCATCAGGCACGGGCTGCGAGCGCTACCACGTCGTTGCGCCGTCACTGCCCGGCGATGGGTGCTCCGACCGACCACGCGAGCCTGGCATGGGTCCCGAGCAGATCGCCGACATCCACGCTCAGCTGGTGGACAACATGCCACGTGCACGACGGCCATCGAGCGCACTATCTCGAGCGTCGATCATCCGCAGTGTCGTCAACTCGACACCACTCCGTCGGTGTCTTACGACGTATGATCGGCTGACCAGTTCGGTCGGCGTACCAGCCGGCGATGCCAGACCGAGCGGCACAGCGTCGCAAGGAGCATGAGGATGAGGGATGTCCGGGTCACGTGCGTGTTGACAGTGATGATCGCCGGCGCCGCCGGAAACGGCGTGGCGCAGCCGGGCCCGACACAGGCCGAGCTGAACGCCGCGTCGACCAACACGACCGACTGGTTGATGACACGACACGGCTACGACGCGCAGCGCTATGTGGACCTCGATCAGATCAATCGGGACAACGTCGCGTCGCTGCGGCCGATCTGCATCTATCAGACCGCCTTCACCGGGCCATTCAACACGAACCCGGTCGTTTATCAGGGGGTCATGTATCTGACCGCGGGCACCTCCACGATGGCGGTCGATGCCACGACCTGCGACCTGAAGTGGCGACACGAGTGGAGGACCAAGGCGAAAGACGTCAACCTGCCGAACAACCGCGGTGTCGCGCTCAAGGACGGCAAGGTCATTCGGGGGACCGTGGACGCGTTTCTGATTGCGCTCGACGCCGAAACCGGCGAGTTGCTCTGGGACACGCCGGCGGCCGACCCGGAGGTGGGAGCGTCGTTCACGATGCCGCCCGTGGTCTTCGAGGACCTCGTCATCATCGGACCCGCAGGCAGCGAGCTCGGCGTACGGGGGTGGGTCGGCGCCTTCAGCCTGGCTGACGGCTCCCCAGTCTGGCGGTTCAACCTCATCCCCAACGCCGGCGAGCCAGGGGCCGAGACATGGTCCGACCCCGAGAGCGAGCTGATCGGCGGCGGTGCGGTCTGGACCCCCTTCGGCTTCGATCCGGAGGAGGCGCGCGTGTACATCCCGGTCGCGAACCCGGCGCCGGATTTCTTCACCGAAGTGCGCCAAGGTGACAACCTGTATACCAGCTCGCTGGTCGTCCTCGACGCCCGCACGGGGGCGCTGCAGTGGTACTACCAGGTCGTGCCGCACGACCAGCACGACTGGGACCTTACCCAGGCGAGCCCCTTGTTCACCATCGAGGTGAACGGTCAGCGGCGCAAGATGGTGGCCACCGTTGGCAAGGACGGGCTGCTGCATGTCCTCGACCGCGACACCGAGGAGCACATATTCGCGGTGCCGGTCACGCGCCGCGAGAACACGTCGGCGCCGCTCACGGTGGAAGGGGTCCGCGCGTGTCCAGGCTATCAAGGCGGTGTGGAGTGGAGTGGACTGGCCTACCATCCTGTGCTCAACATGCTGTACACGCCGGCGGTCGACTGGTGCTCGACCTACATGCGAGCGGAATCGTTCGACGAGCCGGACCGCTTTGGCACCTTCCGCCTGATCGGCGGTGGCGTGCGCAGCGATCCTTACGATGACGCGCGCGGGTGGCTGACCGCCGTCGACGCGTCGACCGGGGCCATCCGGTGGAACTACCAGTCGCCGCAGCCGATGCTGGCGTCGGTCACGACGACGTCGGGGGGGCTCCTGATCACGGGCGAGCTGACGGGTGATTTCGTCATCTTCGATGCGGCCGATGGCACCGAGCTGTATCGCTTCAACACGGGCGCGCCCATCAACGGCGGCAACGCGGTGTATGCCATCGACGGCACGCAGTACATCGCGGTGATGGCGGGGAACACGTCGTCGTTCTGGCCAACGCCGGCGGCGACCGGGAACGTGATCATCTTCGCGTTGCCGTGAGGAACGGCGGTCCGAGCTCCCATCCCCGGTTCGAATCCGGGCGGCGCCTCCATGCCTGTCACCAGGTGACGGGCGTGACCGGTCGGTCGAGCCATCGACGGTCACCGGAACGGCACCTATCGGGACGAATCGGTGCGCATCGCGGGTCGCAAGCGCACTGGTCCAGCGCGTGGTCGAGAGGTCGCTGTTGCCGGATGTACGATAGCAGGATGAGTGACGCTTGGACTCACGAAACCGAGCGTTATCGCTACGCCAACCGCGAGGACATTCCGGCCTTCGCCGAGCTTCTGTCCGATCCCGAGGTCGGTCGGTGGCTCTGGTTCACGCCGATGTCCCTCGACGCGGTCAGGGAGTACTTCGGTCCGCTCCTCGACCGACAGGCCAAGGAACGTGCTGCCGGCGAGACACCACGCACGGCGGTGTTCACAGTGGAGGCCCTCAACGGTGAGTTCCTGGGCCACGGCGCAGTCGTTGGGGTCGAGGCCAGTCCGAACGGATATGAGATTGGCTTTCAGCTCATGCGCAAGGCGTGGGGACGCGGCGTGGGAACGCGCCTGGGGCAGTTCCTCTGCGCATACGCCATCGAGCTCTGCGACGCCTACCGGATCGAGGGCGGGTGTCTCGAAGGCAACACCGGATCGGCCACCCTACTCCAGAAGCTGGGCCTTCAGCTCGAGGGCACGCGGCCCGGGTACCGTCTCAAGGCGGGCGTCCGGCACACCGAGCTGTGCTTCGGCAGCGAAGTGCACCGGCTCGACACGGCGGCGTTGCGGAGGGTGGCAGACGCGACCGGGTTGAGCAGCCAGTAGACGCGGTGGGCACGCGCGAGGGCACCGCTGACATCTTGCGGCGGGGAAGAAGATCGGTGTATAAGGATGCTGATCCGGGTGGCCAACATGGACATTCCGGTGTGGAGCCGGGCAGGCCGCCAGGCGACACAAGGAGGTGGTGATGCAGAGATGGATGCGCGTGGTCGGCGTGACGGTGGTCGCGCTCGTCGCGCTCGGCCCCGTGCCCGCGGCGGCACAGGCGTCCACCGATGGCTGGACGGTGTCGCGAACGCCCGACGGTCAGCCGGACCTCGAAGGCGTCTGGGCGAACAACAGTGTGACGCCGCTCGAGCGGCCGGATGCGTGGGCGGGGAAGACTACGCTGACCGACGAGGATCTGGCCGAGCTGAAGGCGGCGGTCGCCGAGGTCACCGCGAGCGGTCTGGACGCCCAGTTCGGCGACCAGCTCGTGCAGGCGGCGCTCGCCGGCATCAGTGACGCCGATTCTTACGACACCACCGGCAACTACAACCAGTTCTGGCTCGCCGACCGCGACTTCGATCACCATCGGACGTCGCTCGTCATCGATCCCGCCGACGGGAAGATTCCGCCGCGGACATCGGACGCCGAGCGCGCTGGGCGAGGAGTGCCATCGCCGATCATCGCGCCGAAGGCCGACTCGTGGGCGGACCGGCCGTTGAGCGAGCGCTGCCTCACGTTCGGCGTCCCGAACCTGTTGGCCGGATACAACAGCTACTACCAGATCATTCAGAGTCGCGACCACGTCGTCATTCTCATGGAGATGATTCACGACGCGCGCGTCATCCCGATCGACGGGCCGCCGCACGTCAGCGATGAGATCCGCCAGCTGCATGGCGACTCGCGCGGTCACTGGGAGGGTGACACGCTCGTCGTCGAGACGACGAACTACTCCGACCTGGGCCTGTTCTGGGGCGCCGCCGCGGGGTTTCGACTCACCGAGCGATTCACGCGCGTTGGTCCCGACACGCTCCACTACGAGATCACGTTCGACGACCAGACGACCTGGACGCGCCCCTGGACCGTCCTGATTCCGCTGAAGCACAGCGCGGAGCCACTCTTCGAGTACGCCTGCCACGAAGGCAACATCGGCATGGAGGGGATCCTCTCCGGATATCGCGCCCAGGAGCGGGCGGCCACTGAGGGGTCGAGATAGCGTTTCCTCGTCCTGGCTACTTCGTGCGTTCGCGACGGTTCGGTCCGTCGCCGCAGGCGTACGCCGCCCGCCGAGAGTCGTGTTGGATCCCGCCCAGCGCCGGGACGGCCGCGATGCTCCCGCAGGGCTCTGCGGCGCTCCCGTCGAGATCGATCTCTTCGTCGACCGCCCCGCACAGACGGCGATCGCATCCGTTCGCCTTGCCAGGTCGGCGCATCGCCACGCGCAGTGCGACGTGGGACTTTCACCACGGACTGCTAGGGGTCGACGATGCTGAACTTCTGTATGCGTCGGCCTTCCTGTTCGGCAACGTAGACGTTGCCCGCCGAATCGACCGCGATGCCGTGCGGCAGCGTGAACTGCCCGGGATAGCGTCCCGGGCCTCCACCCAGACTCGACAGGACCTGCCCGGTCTGGCGGTCCAGGACGTCGATGACCACACTGTTCTGATTCACGACGAACATGAGGCGCTGATCCGCATCGGAGGAGAACGCCAGCACGACGGCTGTCCCACGCGTGCCACTGCGACGGCCCTCGGGTGAGGTGTAGGGGTGCCAGGGCACGTCGATGTTCCGGATGAAGGTGCCCATCCGGTCGAACACCTGGATCCGATCTGCCTGCCGGTCGCAGACATACACCAGGCCGTCGTCGGCGAGCCGAAGACAGTGAGGCAACGGGGTGAGGTCCCGTTCGGCCTCGGTGCGGTGGAGCGCCCACTGGCGGAGGAACCGCCCGTTGCGGTCCAGGACAGCGATCCGCTGGTTGCCGGTCGGTGTTTCCCCATCGGCGACGTAGATGTCGCCGGTTGCGGCATCCACGTCGATGCTGGCGGGCAGGAAAAACTGGGCACGGTCGGAATTCAGTGGGCGGCCCGCGCGCGTGCCATCCGACGAGTCATACACTCCTGATGCCCCGATCTGGAGCAAGAGCTCGCTGCCATCGCTCGACCACTTCTGGACGACGCCCGTGCCGGAGGCGACAATCCACACGTTGTGGTCCTGGTCGACGTGGCAATCATGAAGCCGGTCTCCCAGTAGGTTCGGATCTCCCCAGGAACGGACGACATTGCCATCGGGATCGAACTCGATCACCGGCGGCGCCAGGCGCGCCCCATCCAGGTCTTCAGGAACCACGTTCTGCCGATTGAGGATGAACACGTGATCGCGGTCGTCGATGCACATCCCGCCCAGACCGCCCATCAGCCAGTGGTCGGGCAGCGGCAGCTTGGGCCAGAACGGATCGACCTCGTACCGGGGCACCTGCTGCGTCTGGGCGCGCAGGGGATGGCAGAGACCGACCGCGACCACCAGCAACACACAGCATCCAGCAATCGCGGGCAACACGGTTGTGCTCGAGCTCACCCTCATCTGAACCCTGCTCAGAGAATCCGGCTAGCGTGAATCGATGCGGACCAGTTCCCGGTCGATCATGTCGATGGTGGGGCGACCTGTCATGGCCATGTTCCTCGCCAGGTCGGTCTGGAGCAGCTCGAGCACGGTCTGCACTCCACTGGCGCCGTAGGCGGCAAGACCCCACATCGGCGGCCGGCCAAGCATCACGGCCGTCGCGCCCAGCGCCAAGCCCTTCAGGATGTCGGTACCCCGCCGGAAGCTCCCGTCGACGAGCACCGGCACTCGTCCATTGACGGCATCGGCCACCGCCGGCAGGACGTCGATCGGCAACGCGCCGTCCCCCGTCACCAGCCCGCCGTGGCTGGAGACCACAACCCCCTCGGCGCCGTGCTGGAGAGCGGTCTCGGCATCGTTCGGGCTCATGATCCCCTTGACGACGACCGGCACACCAGCGGCTTGGCCGAGTTGCTCGACCGCACGCCAATCGGTGCGAACGGGGGTCTGCAGTGACGAGACCCCCACCGTGACACAGAGCACCGAACAGCCGGCGTCGACCGCCTGCGCGACATCGTCTCGCGTGGCCCCGATGTCCCCCTCGGCGTACACCTGATACCAGACCGGCGCGCTGGAGTCGGCGACGATCTGGTCGATCGGATAGCTGGACTGCCGACTGGCGACCATCACCGTCTTGGCGGCCGACGCCCCACGAGCGGTCGCGAGCTCGCCGTCTGCGTGGAGCTCGCGCTGGTGGCCGACCGGTCCCACGAGGATCGGCGCGAACATGTCGTAGCCGAAGAGCTGGGTGGTCAGGTCCAGATCCATCGCATAGACCATCAGCCGCTGTCGCAGGGTCATCCGGTCGAACGACCCGCGGTGGCCGCCGCTGATGGTGGTGAACCGGTCGGGCGATAGCACGAGCTCGGCCATCGCTTCAAACTCCGGGACGTTGACCAGCTCGCCGACCGGGGCGAGACGCGCCGCCGGCGCGCCTTGCCGGGGTTGCTGTGTCATGAGGGGGGCGCCCGCCATGAACCCACCGAGCCGTCGAAGCGTCTGCCGTCGGTCGACCTTCATCTCCCTCGCACCTCTGCTCTACGGGTTCGCTACGGGAAACTGGTTCTCACGATGCTCCGGTCGATTGCGGCAATGGTGGTTCGCCCGACGGCGGCCATGGCGTGGACCAGCTCGGTGTTGATGATCTCGATCACCTTCCGTGCGCCCGGCTCACCAAACGCGCCCAGACCCCAGCGGGACGCGCGCCCGAGACACACCGCAACGGCGCCCAGCGCCAGCGCCTTCAGCACGTCGGCCCCGCGCCGAAACCCGCTGTCGATCAGCACCGGCACCCGACCGCTCACGGCCTCCACGACCTCCTCGAGCACCTCGAGGGTCGAGGGCCCGTAATCGAGGGATCGCCCGCCATGGTTGGACACGATGATGCCGTCCACACCGTGCTCCAGGCATTTTCTCGCGCCCTCGCCGGTCAGGATGCCCTTGGCCAGCATCGGGACCTCGATCATCGGCCGGAGGTCGTCGAAGAGCGTCCACTCGTACCACAGCCGACCGGCACCGACCCGATAGGGGTTCGGGGGATTCTGAGGCGTGCGTCGACGCGCTCGGCGCGGGGCGCCACCCAGGTTGCGGTCGTGGAGGTCGCGCTCGTAGTAGGACGCCTGCTGGTCGATGGTCACCACAACCGTCTGACAGCCTGCGTCCTGCGCCATGTCGAGCACCTGCCGGTTCCCCTCGAGATCGCGCGTCGCATAGCGCTGGAACCAGAGCGGTCCGTCGGCGGCCTCGGCGATTTGGGGGAACGGAAAGCTCGAGACGTTGCTCACGATCATGGTCATCGCCGCGCTCGTGGCCGCGCGGTGCATCCCCAGCTCGCCATCGGGATGCAGGTCCCGTTGGCGCGCCGTCGGGGCGAGCATGATCGGGCTGTCCATCCTGACCCCGAACAGCTCGGTCGACGTGTCGACCTCCGCGGGGGTGACACCCCCACCCCCGACCAGCTCGACCCAGTCGAAGGCATCTCGATTGCGGTAGAGCGTGAACTCGGAATCGGTGCCGTGCGCCGTGTAGTCGTAAATGGCGAGCGGCACGTTGTCGTGGAACACCGGCTCGAAATCGAACGCGGTGCGCATCTCATCGAAGCCGAGGACCCGTCGATGCGGGCCGAGCGGGTACGGGTCGCGTTGCGCGTGCAACAGGGGCGACGCGGCCAGAAACGAGGCCAGACCGCACAACGCCTGTCGGCGTGAGAATCCCCGACGCCACTGCTGTTCGATGCTTCCCACCGTGCCTCCTACTCTCGCCGTCGTGGGCATCCCGCCTCACGGGGCGATGCCGCTACATCCTACCGCGCGCCGCCCGTGGTGACAGGCCAGGTGCCTGCGACCGGTGCTGTCTCTCGCCTGGCACGCTGCGTACAGACTCCAGCTCAGCCCTCGGAGATGCGGTACAGCGTCGATACCGTGCGTATAAGCAAGCTGCCGTTGGCGATGGCCGGTGTGGCCAGCGTCCATTCGTTGAGCGAGTTCGTCCCGAGGAGCTCGAACTCGGGACCCGCCTTGACGACGTAGGTGTCGCCGTCCTCGCTGATAGCGAAGATCTTGCCGTTGTACGCCCATGGTGATGCCGTGAACAGCGAGCCGCCCGGCGACACGCGCTGACGCGGATAGACCTCTTCGCCGGTTCTCGCGTCGTGACAGATCAGGATGCCGCGATCCAGCAGCGTGTAGTGATAGTTGCCATAGACCAGGGCGGACGGGTTGTATGAGCCGAGTGTCGGATGCGCCCAGGCGATATACGCGTTGCTCGTCGCTCCGTCCACCAACGTGATGTCACCACTCGCACCGGGGCGAATGGCATACACCGGCCGGTGCGCATCGGCGGTGTAGCCCGAGTTGACATACAGCAGCCCGTGGCGCGCGACGGGTGTGGCCACATGGATCGACGACATCCCCGACAGGCTCCACAGAGACCGGCCCTCGAGGTCGTACGACCGCACACCGCCCGAGCCCGTCGTGACGATCTCGGTACGGACGTCGTTGTCCCAGAGGAACGGTGTCGACCAGTTGGACGCCTCGTCCCGGTCGACCCTCCACATCTCCGATCCGGTCGCCGTGTCGTAGGCGCCGAGGAAGGACTGTTCCAGGTTGTCGTTGACGAGATACAGGCGGTCCCCATGTACCACCGGCGACGAGGCCGACCCCCAGCCGTCCCGCATCTCGAACGCTTCCATCGGCGTCGACCACAGCGGCGTGCCATCCATGTCGAAGGCGAACAGACCGACATACCCCAGGTAGACATAGACCCGGTCGCCGTCCGTCACGGGCGTCTCCGACGCGAAGCTGTTCTTTTCGTGTTTGGAGTTCGGCACCGCCGTGTGCAGCGTCCGTTCCCACCGCACCGCGCCCGTGACGAAGTCTATGTCGTAGAGCACCCAGCGCAGCGGGACCGAGGGTGTCTCGAGGTCGCGCCCGGTCATCGGGCCACCAAAGGAGCGCGACTGATACTGGCTCAACGGCTTGAGTGGCGTCTCGACGCCGGTCGTGTTGACGACCGACGTGACGAAGACGTGGTTGCCCGAGACAATCGGCGAGCTCCAGGCTCGGCCCGGGATGTCGATCTGCCACACGATGTTCTCTGTCGGCCCCCACGTGTCAGGCAGAGACGGGTCGTCCTCGGCGACCCCTCCGTGCAGCCCGCGGAACTGCGGCCAGTCTGCTTCGGCCGAGAGCCCTAACGTTGCCGTGGCGGCGAGGGCGAGCGTGAGAAGAGCCCACTGACGGTGCACCGACTCCTCCTGTCGGACAAAGGGAACGCGCTGCGGAATCATACCAGTCAATGCAGCCGGATCAGGGTGTCACTCGAAGCGCAGCACCGTCGCCGGGTCGATGCGCGCCGCGCGGGTAGCCAGCTGGCCAACAGGCAGACCCCGACGAGCAACGCCGAGACCGCGACGAAGACGACGGGATCGAGGGGGTTCGTCTCGAAGTAGAAGATTCCGCAGGAGCCGCGCCGCCAACTCGAACAACCGCGGCCACAATGTAGTTGACCGGTCAGCGACAAAGAGCGAAGCTCGTTCAGCACCTGGGTCGACGTCACCTGCCTGGAGCAAGAGGGCTACCAATGCCTGTCAGCCGGACGGGCAACGCGAGGGAGCAACAACACGTGATCGTGCCACGTCGTCTCTTATTAATGGTGGCGGTTGCGATTGTGCCAATCCTACAGGCCGGCCCGCCGGGATTCGTCATGTGGAGTGCTGCCGAGCTGGCCGAGCGGGATGCCGCCCTGTCCACACGGGTGGGCCCGGACCACTCGGCACGCGAGACGCTCGCCGACTACGGCAACCCCAGTGGAGCCCACCGCTTCCGATTCATTCATCGAGACGCCGACGGAGTCCCCGAGCAGCATGAGCATATCGAGGACGTCGTGTTCATCACGAGTGGTGCAGGGACCTTGCTTGTGGGCGGCGACATGGTCAACCGCACAGGGAGCAACGGCGAGTACACGGGCACCGGTATTGCGGGTGGGGTGCGGTATCCTGTGGGCCCGGGCGACATACTCCACATCCCAGCCAACACCCCTCACCGCTACCTGGTACCGGACGGGGGGCACATTACGTACGTGCTCGTACGGGTCCCGGCATTCGTCGGTGAGCCCGTCGTGCGTGCCGACGCGCCGGACCTCGATCTCGACCCGCCGGGATTCGCCATGTGGAGCGCCGCAGAACTCGCACAGCGCGATGCGGCGCTGTCCACGAGGGTGGGCCCGGACCACTCGGCCCGCGAGACGCTCGCCGACTACGGCAACCCGTCCGGAGCCCACCGCTTCCGATTCATTCATCGGGATGCGGACGGAGCCCCCGAGATCCATGACGACATCATCGACGTGGTGTTCGTGAGGAGCGGCGAGGCGACCTTGCTGGTGGGCGGCGACATGGTCAACCGCACAGGGAGCCGGGGCACGGGTATTGCTGGTGGGAGGCGGTATCCCGTGGGCGCCGGCGACATACTGCACATTCCGGCCACGACTCCTCACGGCTACCTGGTGCCGGACGGGGGGCATATTACATACGTGCTCGTGCGGGTCCCAGCCTTTGTCGGGGAGGCCCAATAGGGTCAACGTGACCGTGTCTCCCTCGGGCTGCTCAGGAGCGCTGTCCGGCGGAGCCGCTGGATGAGACGAGCGTCATGGCGCGCGTGGCGGGGGTGTGGGCTGGGGGACAGCGGATAGCGACGGCTCGAGCCGCCGCCCGGCCATCTGTCAGTCACGTGACGGAGCCGTCGTCGCCTCAGCGGCCGGTTCGTCGAGCTGCGGGTGTCCCCGTGGACAACAGCTGGCGGCGACCGGCCTCATCCGGCAACTGACCCGTGCTCTACCGACTGCTCGCCGACCTGGTCGTCGTCGCCCACCTCGTCTTCATTCTCTATGCGTTGTTCGGCGGCCTGTTGGGGTTGTGGAGGACGTGGAGCCTGTGTGTGCACCTTCCGACGGCCGCCTGGATCGCCGTCATCGAATTCCAAGGCTGGATCTGCCCGCTCACGCCGCTCGAAAATCTGCTTCGGTCCGCCGGTGGAGCGTCCGGGTACGAGGCCGGGTTCGTGGAGCACTATCTCATGCCAGTCCTCTACCCGCCGGGACTGACGCGCACCATTCAGTTCATGCTCGGCGGGGTGGCGATCGCCGTCAACGTCGCCGTCTACCTCTTTGTCCTGTACCGCTGGCATCGGCGCGCGGCTGGCAACGCCCGCACCGGCGGTCCACGTCTGTAGGCCCCGTCCTTGCGCCCAGTCGCGTGCAGGTTCATCATGGGCGTATTCGGACGAGGGTCGACAGCGCGAGGAGGGAGGAGGGTGTCATGCGGGTGAAGGACGCGTGGAGACGCGGGAGTCTGGTCGTGGCGCTGGTCGCGACCGCACCGACGTGGGCCGCGGCGCAGCATCCGGACGCGGGCGGTGAATGGCCCAGCTACGGCGGCACGAACTGGAGCCAGAAGTACTCGCCGCTCGACCAGATCGACCGGTCCAACTTCGAGGATCTGTCGATTGCGTGGACCTGGGAGTCGGCGGATGTTGCGCTCATCGAGAGCCTGCAGCGCCGCTACCTGCCTCCGCTCGACGCCAACGGGCTGAAGGCGACCCCGCTCATGGTCAACGGCGTGATGTATCTGAGCACCGGGCTGGCGCAGGTCGTCGCGCTGGACCCCACGACCGGCGAGACGCTGTGGGTGCACAACCCCCAGGCCTACACCACCGGCGGCAACGCCAGCATCGTCGGTCCGTGGCAGACGCGGGGCGTGGCCTACTGGACCGATGGTGAAGGCGACGAACGGATCCTGCTGGGCACGCACGACGGATTTCTCATTGCCGTCAACGCGAACACCGGTCGTTCCATCAACAGCTTCGGCGTCGACGGCAAGTCCGATCTGCATACGGCCGTGCCGCGGGCCACGCGCGGCAACCTGCCGCTGTTCAGCAACGAGGGACACACCATCTCGCCCAACTCGCCCCCCGTGGTCGTGCGCGACACCGTCATCTCCGGGGCGGCGATGTCAGACCGGCCGACGCTCAAGGAGTGGCCGCCCGGCTCGATCCAGGGGTTCGACGTGCGCACCGGCGACCTGAAGTGGATCTTCCACACCATTCCCCAGGCGGGCGAGTTCGGCGAGCACACCTGGGACGATGGGTCGAACCTGTATACCGGCAACGCGAACGTCTGGTCGACGCTGAGCGGCGACGACGAGCTGGGGCACGTGTATCTCGCGACGACGGCGCCGACCAACGATTACTGGGGCGGGGAGCGGAAGGGTGACAACCTGTTCTCGCAGTCGATCGTGGCCGTGGACGTCGAGACCGGCGAACGCGTCTGGCACTTCCAGGCCATTCATCACGGCATCTGGGACTGGGACTTTCCCACCGCCTCGACGTTGATGGACATCACCGTCGACGGCCGGCCGATCAAGGCGCTGGCGCAGGTCAGCAAGCAGGGGTTCACCTACGTGTTCGATCGCCTCACCGGCGAGCCGGTCTGGCCGATCGAGGAGCGCCCTGTCCCGCCGACCGACGTGCCGGGCGAGGAGGTGTCGCCCACACAGCCGTTTCCGACCCGACCTCCGCCCTTCGAATACCAGGGCGTCACCGAGGATCTGCTGATCGACTTCACGCCCGAGCTGCGTGCCGAAGCGGTCGACATCATGCGGCAGTACCGGTATGGACCGATGTTCACGCCGCAGTCGCTGTACGACGAGAACGGGACGAAGGGCACGTTGCAGGTGCCCGGCTCGGGTGGCGGGGCCAACTGGAGCGGGGCCGGCGCCGACCCGGAGACCGGGTTCCTCTACGTGCCGTCGCGCTCCGGGCTGACGCGGATGGTGCTGGTCGAGGGCAAGCCGAGTTTTACGAACCTGCGGTATGTGCCGAACGGCAAGCTCGGTCCCGAGAGCATTCATCCGGCCCGTCCTCCAAGGGTCACCGGTCCGCGCGGGTTGCCGCTGATCAAACCGCCCTACAGCCGGATGACGGCCTATGACATGAATCGCGGCGAGATCGTCTGGCAGACGCCGACCGGGCCGGGGCTGGACCAGATTCGCGACCATCCGGCGCTCGCCGGGCTCGAGCTGCCGCCGCTGGGCGGTCAGCAGACGACGAGCGGACCGCTCGTCACCAGCACCCTGCTGATCCACGGTCTCGGACCGGCGGGGCGGGACGACTCCGCCTGGCTGGTCGCGTATGACAAGGCCACCGGCGTCGTGCTGGGCCGGGTCGCGTTGCCGGCGCGACCGCTGGGCACGCCGATGACCTACATGGTTGACGGCCGGCAGTTCATCGTGCTCACGTTGCAGGGGGCGCAGCTGGTCGCTCTCGCGTTGCCGACGGGGCACTGAATCTCGCTGGTCTCCAAGCGGGCTGCTCGTGACGATGAACAAGCTTGCCGGGTCGCTGGTGATCGGGCTGGTCGCCCTGGGCGGCGTGGCCCACGCCGAGGATTGGCCCAGTTGGCGGGGACCGAACGGCCGGCGGGTGTCGAGTGAGCGCGGCTTGCCAACGACCTGGAGCCGCGACACAAACCTGTCGATGGCGACGGCATCGTCTTCGTCGTCAGCGCGTTCAACCGCGTGGACGGCCGGGTCGTTTGGGACTACGAGATCGTGGCCGAGGGTGACCTGCCCCAGGCGCACCAGAAGCACAACATGGCCAGTCCGAGCGCCGTCTCGACCGGCGATCGGGTCTACGCGTGGTTCGCCACCGGGCAGCTCGTGGCGCTGGACATGTACGGCGGGCTGATCTGGCAGCGTCATCTCGGCCGCGACTACGGACCGTTCGAGATCGTCTGGGGCCACTCGAGTATTACGAGGGGT
>JADFPE010000309.1 GCA_022562495.1 Acidobacteriota bacterium | reverse complement strand
GATGCGCCCAGGTCGTGACCTGTGGCACGAGCATGGCCATGATCGGCGTGTTGTTCAAGAAGGCCGAGGCCGCCGCAGCGGGCACGAGGAGCCGCGCGAGCGCCAGCGACGAGCTCGACCCTGTGGCGAGCGTGGCCGCTACGAGCGGCTGGGGCGCCCCCGCTTGACCTCCGCGACGATCGCTCGCGTGATCGTGTGCCACGAGACGTCGCGGATCAACCGCTGCGACGCAGGGTCACCGAGGTCGACTTCAACGAGTACCACCTACTGAAGAGCCTGGTGTTCTTCGAGAACGCCGAGACTGAGCCGATGCCCCGGTATCACCTTGCAACCCATGAGATCCCTGATGCCCGGCCTAACTCCGTAGCCAGATCGGCCCTGTATCCCGCTCCTTACGCTGATTCCGAGCAAGAGAGCAGATGCAAGATTCACACCTTTCGGTAATGGCCAGAAACCCAGGAAAACGCCGACGTTATGCTGAAGACAAAGCCCGGAAGTCAGCCCAGGCGCAGGCTTTGTTCTCGACGGCGTCGTCGCCAGTCTCGGTGTTACGCGGGACCTTCACCACGGTTTGAGAGGGTCTGCCCCGCGAGTCCGCCGCCGCACTCTACGAGCTGGTGATACGATAGGGATCACATGACTCTCGGTATCGAGCTCGAACGAGAAGACGACGGACGGTGGCTGGCCGAGGTACCTACACTGTCCGGTGTCTTGTGCTACGGTACCAACCGGGACGAAGCGGTCGCCCGCGTTCAGGCGCTCGCCCTCCGCGTCATCGCCGAGCGGCTGGAGCACGGCGAAGTCGGCCCCGAGCTCATCAGCGTGTCCTTTGAGGCTGCGTGAGCCAGTGGCCGGCGACGAAGGCTCGGCGGGTCCTCGCCGCGCTTCTCCGGATCGGCTGGCAGACAAAACGCCAAACCGGATCTCACCGAACCCTACATAGGGACGATTGGCCAGATTTCGTGTTCGCCTTCCACGACCGAGGCGAGATCGGTCCCAGGATGCTGGCCAGAATCGCCCGCCGAACCGGTCTCAGACCGGAAGACCTCTAGAACGAGGGCCCGTGGCAGAAGCCCTCCTTCTTAGCCCAGAGGCCAGATGACCGGCACCAGCCGGCGACGACGACCAGGGTCAGCGGGGCACCGAGTCTCGCAAAGTCTCCGAACCGATATCCACCTGGCCCGTAGACCATGATGTTGGTCTGATACGCGATCGGGGTCAGAAACGACGCCGAGGCCGCGATGGCCACCGCGATCGCGAAGGCCCGCGTGCTGAGACCGAGCCCCGACGCCGTGGAGATAGCGATCGGAAACATCAGGACCGCGGCGGCATTGTTGCTGATGATGCTGATCAGCGTCACGGTCGTCAGCACGATGCCGATCATGACGCCCGCTGGACCCCAGCCGTCGAACGTCGTCACAAGCAACCCGGCCGCATGCTCGGCCAGACCGGACACCTGCAGCGCCGCGGCGAGCCCAAAGGCGCCCGCGATGACCAGAATCACGTCGAGGTCGACCGCGGTGCGAGCTTCGGCCGGCGTGAGCACGCCGGTGATGACCAACGCGAACGCGCCCACCAGGGCCGCGTGTAGCACCGGCAGGAACCCGAGGGCGGCAGACAGCACGACCCCCAGCACGACGGCGCCCACGACCCACGCCTTCTTCGTCGCCGCCGGCGTCACGCCCCCCAATCGCGCCACCAGCAAGAAGGCGCTCCGGTCGCGCCACCGGTTGCCAAAACCGGGGTCGGACAGCACCAGCAGCGTGTCGCCCGGTCTCAGCATGACGCCGCCCAGTTTGGCGCCGACCCGACGCCCAGCCCGGTGAATCGCCACGACCGCGGCCTGATAGCGGTCACGGAAGTCCGCGGTCTTCAACGTGCGCCCCACCAGCGGCGAACCGGGCCCCAGCACGACCTCGAAGAACGTCTGTCGTGCGGTGTCGAACTTCTCCAGGTGCTTCTGCTCGTTGGACCGCAGGCCACGCGTGGTCTGCAGATCGACCACCTCATCCACCCGTCCCACGAACGTCAGCAGATCGCCACCGCTGAGCATGGTGTGCGGGGTGACCGGCGCGATCACCTCACCCTCCCGTTCGATCTCGACCAGGAAGACCCCCTTGAGATTGCGAAGACGGCCCTCACCGACAGACCGACCGTCGAGCGGCCCGCCGCCGACGACCGCCATCTTGACCACGAACTCGCGAAACCCCTCGCTCAGATCGTCGCGTGCGGGGCTCCGGTCCGGCAGCACACGCGGTGCGAAAAGGGACACCAAGCCCACCCCGACGACCGCGATCCCTCGACTCGAAGGACCAAGCGTTGGCTATTCAGGCGCTTGTCGGCGGCGACCGCTTTGTTCTCGTCACCTCGGCATCCCACATGCCGCGCACAGTGGCGATGTTTCGCAAGGTGGGGTTGGACCCCATCCCGACGCCTACGGAGTACCTCTCCAAAACCAAGCAGTCGTCGTCTATTCCGAGTGCCGTGTTCCCGTCCGCAGGGGGACTGGCCTACCCACCGATCGTCATCACCTCGACCGACAGGTCCTCGACCGCACGAAAGTGATGCTCGTCGGAGGGCCCCACCAGGACGGGAAAGCCCAAGTGCGTCGCGGTCGCGGCGACCGCGAGATCGTTCGCCGGAATCAGCCGACCGCTGCGGCTGAGGTTGGCGAAGAGGCGCGCCCACTCCTCCGCGATGGACGCATCGAAGTCGACGATCGGGACCCGCACCGCGAGGGTGTCGAGTCTGGCGCGTCGCGTCTGCTCCAGCGCTGGGACGGCATGCTGGTGGCGAACGAGAGGCTCGCCGCTCAACGCTGAGCCCTATGTCACGGAGCGCCAGAGCATTGCCAGGTCGATGGTCAGACCCGGCCAGTCCGGGTGCGCAAGCGTGGCGTTTCCCTCCGCCTCGACGACCGGCGTGTATTTATGGTCAGCAACACGATAGCAGTCGACGCGTCGACCGTCGGGGTCCACGATCCAGTAGTGTGGGCAACCGAGCGCTGCGTACCGCTTGGCTTTCGCCGACCGGTCGGTCTGGCGGCTCGAAGGCGACAGCACCTCCACGAGCAGTGCGGGTAGTCCTTCAATGCCGCGTGACGAAATCTGCGACGGCTCCGTCACGACGACCAGATCCGGCTGAACGACATCGTGCGCAGACAGGATGACATCGATGGGCGCGTTGAACACCTCTCCCCGGCCGCTGCCCTCGAAGAACTGCTCGAGTTGGCGTTGCAGTCGTTTCGATACCCGCTGGTGCAACGGGCTGGGCGCTGGCGTCACCAGGAGCTCCCCGTCCAGCACCTCATAGCGGTTCCGATCCGGCGGTATTGCCGCGTAGTCCGAGTAGTCGAGCCTCTGTTTGAGAGCCATCGTCGCGGGGCGCCTCCCTTCCCGATCATACGCGCGTTCCATCTCCTCACCCAGCTGTCCGCAGCCAACTCTGTGCCACGGCGATATGTCAAGCCATGCGGGCGGTTCTCACGAGCCAGGTCGGCACCGTGGCACAGTCAGCGACCTCGAGGTGGCTGACATCCCGACCCATCTGCGTACGCACGAAGAGGCGGGCCAGGCCGCCTCTCGGTTCCGTAGCTGTGCGTGCCGCGTGATTCTATGGCTGCCGCGAAGCCACCGCTTGTCGGGCGGGCAGAGGCCTTCGCGCATCGAACCTGCTACCGTCAGCTCGAACCGGAGTGGCGCTCGGCCCGGAGCGCCGTGACGCGGTCGGTCTCCTCCTTCTCCGGTTCACGCGCAGGCAGTGGGCAGGGAAGATTCGCGTGACCCTGGCGGCCGTTCTTCTCGCGCTTCTCGGCAACTACCAGTCAGAGCCGCCTAGGCAGACAAGGAACCGTGACATGACCAAGGGCGAACGAGCAGCGCAGATGTGACCCGTCCCTGCTAGCCCAGTGGCCAGACGACGGGCACCAGCCACGCGATGGCGGCCACGACGACGAGGGTCAGCGGAGCACCGAGTCTCGCAAAGTCTCCGAACCGATATCCGCCCGGCCCGTACACCATGATGTTGGTCTGATACGCGATCGGGGTCAGAAACGAGGCCGATGCCGCGATGGCCACCGCGATCGCGAAGGCCCGCGTGCTGAGACCGAGCCCA
>JADFPE010000080.1 GCA_022562495.1 Acidobacteriota bacterium | reverse complement strand
TTCTGCCGGTATGCTCTCTCGTCTCGCCTTGCCAGACCGGCGCATCGCCACCCTCGGTGCGACGTGGGACTTCCACCACGGACGGCTTAGACTGAAGTTCCTTCCGCATTTAGAGTCCTGATTTTGCGCAACCGCCCGAAATCAGGGCTTTTTTCATGCCAGGCAGGGAGGATTTGGGTGCCTTTTTGTTGGCATGTAAATGACGAATATATTGCAATATATGTCTTTACAAGTGGCTTATATATTGATATTATACGTCGCATGTATATCGCGACGATCCCCAATCGCAGCTCTCCCCCTGCCATCCTGCTCCGGGAGGGCTATCGCGAGGGGGGACAGGTCAAGACCCGCACCTTGGCCAACCTTTCCAAGCTGCCGGAGGCAGCGGTGGCGGCGCTGCGCCGGGTGCTCAAGGGCGACACGCTCATCACGGCCGACGACGCCTTTGAGGCCATCTCCTCGCACCACCATGGACATGTGCAGGCCGTGCTGGCTGCGATGCAACGGCTCGGCTTCGCCCACCTCATCGCGTCACGCCCATCGCGGCAACGGAACCTTGTGGTGGCGATGGTGGCGGCACGGATCCTGGCACCCGAGAGCAAGCTCGCCACCACGCGGTGGTGGCACGTCACCACCTTGCCCGCCCTCCTGGGGGTCTCGGATGCCGACGAGGATGATCTCTACGCGGCGATGGACTGGGTACTCACGCGACAACCACGCATCGAGAAGACGCTGGCGGCGCGCCATCTCCACAACGACGGCATGGCCCTGTACGACCTGAGCTCCAGCTACGTCGAGGGCGTGACGTGCCCCCTGGCGGCGCGCGGGCACGATCGTGATGGCAAGAAGGGCACGCTCCAGGTCAACTACGGCTTGCTGACTGACGGCCGCGGTATCCCCGTCGCGGTGTCCGTGTTCAAAGGCAACATCGGTGACCCGAAGACGCTGCTCCCCCAAGTCGACACGATACGGAAGGTCTTCGGCCTGGAGCGCTGTGTGCTGGTCGGCGACCGGGGGATGATCGCGCAGACGCAGATCGACGCGCTGCGGACGATCGACGGTATGGACTGGGTCGCGGCGCTGCGGCCGGAAGCGATTCGCAGGCTCGTGGAGGGCGGTGCGCTGCAAATGGGGCTCTTCGACGAGCGCAACCTATTCGAGCTCACGCACCCGGACTTTCCCGACGAGCGATTGGTCGCCTGTCGCAACCCCGAACTCGCGAAGCGGCGCGCCCACACGCGCACGAGCGTGCTCGAGGCAACCGCCAACGAACTCGAGAAGGTCCGTCGGATGGTAGGACGCGGACGCCTGCGTGGCCAGGACAACATCGGCGTGCGTGTCGGCAAGGTCGTCAACAGATACAAGGTCGCCAAGCACGTCCGGCTCACCATCGAAGACACGCGCTTTGACTTCGATGTCGACGCAGACAGCGTCGCCGCCGAGGCGGCCCTCGATGGGATCTATGTCATCCGCACGAGTCTCCCCGCGGAGCGGATGAGCGCCGAGGAGACGGTCCGCAGCTACAAGCGACTCACCCAGGTGGAGCGCGCGTTTCGCTCGCTCAAGACCGTGGACCTCCAGATCCGCCCCATCCACCACCGGCGCGAGCATCGGGTCCGTGCCCATATTTTCCTGTGCATGCTCGCCTACTACGTCCTGTGGCACATGCTCGAGGCGTGGCGGCCCCTGTTGTTCTGTGACGAAGACCAACACGCCAAGACGACGCGTGACGCCGTCGCGCCGGCCACGCGGTCCGAGGCGGCGCGACGCAAGGTCCACTCCAGGACCCTCGACGACGGCAGCGAGGTCCACAGCTTCCACACGCTGCTCACGCTCCTCAGCGGCATCGTACGCAACGTCTGTCGCGTCCCGGGCGCACCGTCCGATGCGCCCACCTTTGACGTCGTCACGACGCCCAGCGCGACACAACAACGCGCCTATCAGCTGCTCGAAACCATCGCGGTGTAGGCAGAGGCACGCACCCCGGTTTTCGTCTATCTCCTACAGAATGCGGGGGATCTTGCCTTTTCTGGTCGGGAACTTCAGCTTAGGGTGACCGCCGTGGTCTCCAGGGCTCACCGGATGCCGACCAGCCGCACCCGCTCGATCAACCATTCGCCGCCGATCTCGCTGAACACCATGTCGAGCTCCCGCGCCTGCAACAGCTCACCGCCAACGGCCGCCCCGGCCGAGACCGATGCGATGGCGGTCGCGACAGCGCGTCTGGTCCGGGCGTCGACCGTCACCCGCACCTCGTTGAACTCGACCACCACGCCGCCGGCCGGCACCCGCACCGCCGTCGCCACCTGGAGGACCGCGTCGCGCCCCGCTACCGGCGAAAACGGCGCGCCGACATCGATGTTCGCGTCAGGAGTCAGGTAGGTCGTGAGGCGCGTCGCCCGCACCTGCCTGATCATCGGTGTCTCGCGGTCCTCGACGCTGATGGTCTGCGCCAGCTCTTCCAGCCGGCGCCTGATCCGGTCCTCGTCGCTCCGCGCGCAGGTGGTCGACACCGCCGCCAGGACGACCACGACGGCACCCGCCACTCGTCTGACGCGGCGGGATCGGGTGGCGGCGGCGGCTCGTTTCGGCATGATCTCGACCCGGTGCCTCTCGCAGTCCGTGGTGCGAGTCTCGCGTCGCACAGAGACCCGTCCTGAGAGCAGCCGGGTCCGACTCCTGCACGGCGCGACGCGGAAGCATCCCGGCGACACGTGACCCCGCTGAGCAGAAGGCGACGGCCCTCGCGTTGCGGGACACCCCGCCCGGGGATTATGTACCGAACGTCTGGGCCAGAACACCGAATTCACGACACGGCCGTCGAGTCCGGCGTTCGCCCCCCGCCGGTTCCGGTTGCGTCCGGGGGGCCGGTCACGTAGGCTCCTAGTGTCCCGAGTCAGCATTTTGCGGACACCTGTTCCGGCATCGTGCTCAGTCGCGTCCGGCCATTGCAAGGCGCGACGAAGGAGTGTGCGAACTTCTGACTCGGAACACGACAGTGGGCACGTTGCGCCCACCCACACGCAACCCGGCGACCCTGGTGCCTCACCCCGCGTCGGTGAGGTCGGGTGTCGCTGCGTGAGGCCCAAGCATGTCAGCGAGACTCGTCGTCCTGCTCGTCGTTCTGTTGCTCTTCATGGTGATCCCATCGGCCGTGGATCTGCTGACCGAGTGGTTCTGGTTCGGCGAGGTGGACTACCAGGGCATTTTCGTCCGGACCCTGACCGCGAAGGCGGCTCTGGGCGGGGTGGTGTTCCTCGTCGCGATGGCCGCGCTGGCCTTCAATTTCCGGCTCGCGCTGCGCCGGATCACCAAACCCTACATGCTGTTTCCGGGCGGCGGCGACATCCAGCCGGTCGTGCTCACCCCCCGTCAGCTGCAGCTGCTTGGGACCGGGCTCGCGGCGCTGGTGGCACTGTTTCTGGGGATCTTCGCGTCGAACCAGTGGATGATCTGGTTGCAATTCCAGCACGCGGTGCCGTTCGGACAGCTCGACCCGCTGTACGGCCGCGACGTCGGCTTCTACGTCTTCACGCTGCCGTTCCTCGACCTGGCGCGGAATCTGGCGCTGGCGGTCGTCGTGCTCTCGCTCATCGGCTCGACCGCCGCCTACGTGGTGTCCGGCACGCTGGCGCTCGACCCGGGCCGTGGTCTGATCGTCGGCGTGGAGGCGCGGCGCCATTTGGGGCTCATCGTCGCCGGGCTGTTCCTGCTGCTGGCCTGGGGCGCCTATCTCGACGTGCCGCGGATGCTGACGACCCCGGCCGGCATCATCCACGGCGCCTCGTTTGTGGATGTCAACTTGCGGTTCTGGGTGTTCCGCAGCCTGGTGGGGGTGGGGCTGCTCGGCGCCGTGCTCAGCGCCGTGACCGCGTTGACGCCACGCAATCTGCCGATCATCGCCGCCGTCGGGCTCTACGTCCTGGTCACGGTGGGCGGCAACCTGGCGGCGTTCGGGCTGCAGCGACTGGTCGTGACCCCGGACGAGCAGCAGCGGGAAGCGCCCTACATCGTGCACAACATCGCGGCGACGCGACAGGCGTTCGGGCTGGAGCGGCTCGACGCACGGGAGCTGTCAGGGGACGCGACGCTGACCTTGGCCGACATCGAGAACAACAGAGACACGATCAACAACGTCCGGCTCTGGGACCACGCGCCACTACTCGACACCTTCGGGCAGCTCCAGGAGATTCGCACCTACTACGACTTCGTGTCGGTCGACAACGACCGCTACCTCATCGACGGCGAGTACCGGCAGATCATGCTGTCGAGCCGTGAGCTGAACTCGAGCAGCCTGCCCAACCGGTCCTGGGTCAACGAGCGGCTGCAGTACACCCACGGCTTCGGCATCGCGATGGGCCCGGTCAACCAGGTCACCCAGGAAGGGCTGCCGGTGCTGTTCATCAAGGACCTGCCGCCGGTCACGTCGGTGGACCTATCCTTGGACCAGCCGAGCATCTACTTCGGCGAGCTGTCGAACGACTACGTCATCGTCGGCACCAACACCGACGAGTTCCATTACCCGGAGGGAGATGACAACGTCTCGACCCGGTATGACGGGGCGGGCGGGGTCGTGATCTCCTCGCTGTTCCGGCGGCTGCTTTTCGCGGTCCGTTTCCGCGCCTACGAGATCTTTGTCAGCAGCCAGCTCAACGTCGACAGCCGGATCCTCTATCACCGGAACATCATCGACCGCGTGACCACCATCGCCCCGTTCCTCCGCTACGACGACGACCCGTATCTGGTGATCACGGACGGCCGGCTGGTCTGGATGCTGGACGCCTATACGATCACCGACCGGTATCCCTATTCCGCACGGGCCACCGACGGGATCAACTACATCCGCAACGCCGTGAAGATCGTCATCGACGCCTACCACGGCACGACGACGTTCTATCTGGCCGACGTCGAGGACCCGATCGCCAAGACGTTGCAGGCGATCTTCCCCGATTTGCTACGCGGGCTCGATGAGATGACGGATGATCTGCGCCTGCACATCCGCTACCCGGAGGGGCTGTTCTCGCTGCAGACGTCGATCTACTCGACCTACCACATGACCAACCCGGCGGTCTTCTACAACAAGGAGGACCAGTGGGATGTGCCGATCGTCGACGGCGAGCAGATGGAGCCCTACTACACGATCATGCGGCTGCCGGGAGAGGCGCGCGCCGAGTTCATCCAGATGCTGCCGTTCACACCGCGCGGCAAGAACAACCTGGCGGCCTGGATGGTGGCGCGCAGCGACGGCGACGCGTACGGCAAGATGCTGGTGTTCCAGTTCCCGAAACAGAAGGTGATCTTCGGACCCAACCAGATCGTCGCCCGGATCAACCAGGACCAGGACATCTCACCGCAGCTCACGCTCTGGAACCAGCAGGGATCGGAGGTCGTCCAGGGGACGCTGCTGGTGATCCCGATCGAGGAGGCATTGCTGTATATCCGTCCGCTCTATCTGCGAGCGTCGGGCGGACGCATCCCCGAGCTGAAACGGGTGATCGTGGCGTATCAGAACCAGATCGTCATGGAAGACACGCTGGACGAGTCCCTCGCCCGGCTGTTCGGGTCCGCGCTCGGGCCTGCGCCCGGGGCGCTGCCGGCCGGGACCGTGCTCGCGGAGCTGGACGTCCCGCAACCGGCCGACACGGCGGCGGCGGCGGCGAACGCACCGGTCGGCACCGAACCACTGGTGGCGCAGGCGAGTGCGCACTACCGGCGCGCCCTGCAGGCGCAGCGCGAGGGCAACTGGGCACTGTACGGGCAGGAGATCGAACGACTGGGTGAGATGCTCACACGGCTGGGCTCGGAGCAGAACTAGCGACGCTGCATTGCTCGTCGCCCTGTGATCACAGCCCCGCGACGCGGGGGACCAGACATTGTCCGATCCGACGGAGGTGTCCTTCACACCTGTTACGGTGTCGCCCTCCGGAGAGGTCCAAGGGCACGCTCTTTCGGCACGAGGCGTCAGCCTGGGCGGGCGCACGAATCACGCAGACAGGTTGTCTTACAGAGGAGAGACGAGATGCACGTATCACGATTCGCCGTGCTGCTTGGCCTGGTGGTCATGGCGGTGGGATGCGGCGGCGAGCCGGAGGCGCCGCCGGTCGAGATCACGCCTGGTCTGCAGGCGTTCGTCGGGGCGCGGATTATCGACGGCACCGGCGACGCCCCGGTCGAGGACGGCGTGCTGGTGGTCCGCGACGGCCGGATCGAGGCGGTCGGCGCGCGTGACGCGGTCGACATCCCGCCCGACGCCGAGCAGATCGACGTGACCGGGCGCACCATCATCCCGGGGCTGATCAACGCGCACGGACACGTCAACCCGTCCCCCTACACCGAGGAACAGGTCGAGAGCCAGCTCGCGCTCTACGCGCGCTACGGCGTCACCACGGTCTTCAGCCTGGGCGGCGACGGACCCGAAGGGATGGCGGTTCGCGATCGCCAGGACACACCCGACCTGGACCGCGCGCGGCTCTTCGTGGCCGGGCCGGTCGTGACAGGCGACACACCCGAGGAAGCGGTGGAACGAGTGAACGCCGTGGCCGACAGCGGCTTCGACATCGTGAAGATCCGGGTTGACGACAATCTGGGGACCTCGACGAAGATGACCCCGGAGGTCTACCAGGCGGTGATCGAGACCGCGCACCAGCGTGGTCTGCGGCTGGCGGCGCACCTCTACTACCTGGAGGACGCCACGGGGCTGCTCGAGGCGGGCGCCGATCTGATCGCCCACAGCGTGCGTGACGCCGAGGTGGATGACGAGCTGATCACGCTGCTCCGCGACTCGGGGGTCTGTTACTGCCCGACGTTGATGCGGGAGGTGTCGACCTTCGTCTACGAGTCGCGACCGGACTTCTTCGATGACCCGTTCTTCCTGCGCGACGCCGACCCGGCGGACATCGAGGCGTTCTCGGCGCCCGCCTTTCAAGAGCGGTCCAGAAGCCGCAGCGCACAGACCTACAAGGCGCAGCTCGAGGTCGCGAAGCGGAACCTCAAGACGTTGTCCGACGCCGGCATTCCGATCGCGATGGGCACCGACACCGGTCCGACGGCACGGTTCCAGGGCTACTTCGAGCACGGCGAGCTCGCGCTGATGGTCGAGGCCGGGCTGACGCCGATGCAGGCGATCGTCGCGTCCACCTCCGACGCTGCACGGTGCATGGAAGTCGACACCGACCTGGGCTCGCTCGAGACCGGCAAATGGGCCGACTTCCTGGTGCTGGGCGCCAACCCACTCGACGACATCGCCAACACCCACTCGCTCGAGACGGTCTACATCGCTGGCAACCAGGTGCCGGGGGTGTGAGAGACGAAGCAGGTAGAAGTCAGCAGGCAGAAGTCAGAAGGCAACCGGAGGACGGCTCGCATCTGTCACCATTCCCTCTGGCGATTGCCGGCCAGTACCCGCGGAGTGAAAGCGAGGCTTACATGAGGTCCCGATCCTGCGTCGCACTCGTGGCACTCGTCCTGATGCTCGGCGTGGCGTCGCTCGCGCACGGGCAGGGGGCCGATCGGCAGCCCTGGGATCCACCGCGGCTCGCCGATGGACAACCGGACATCAACGGCATGTGGAACAACGTCGGGTCGTCTCACGTGCCGCTCGAGCTGCCCGCCGATCTGGCTGGGAAGACTCTGACCGACGCGGAACGCCTCGAGTTCTTCACGGCGCGGTCCGACCGCGCCAAGGCGGTCGTGTGGAACGGACACGAGAACAGCCGGGGCGTCGGTGCCTACGCGAACTACTGGTTCGACTGGTTCTGGAAGGAGCCGGTCGCCGGTGACGCGCCCGCGCTGGTCATCCATCCCCCCGACGGGCAGGTCCCCACCCTGACGGATGCGGCGCGCGATAGCGTCGGCTACTACCGCGCGCACCTGCACGACACCTTCGCGAACATGGAGTCGGGCGACCGCTGCCTCTCGCGCGGAGTCTTCGGCATGATGATGCCGACCGCCTACAACAACGGCAAGCTGTTCGTGCAAGCGCCCGGCGTCGTCGTCATTCACAGCGAGATGATCCACAACGCGCGGGTTATCCCGATCGATGCCGGCCCGCATGCGCACGCGAACATCACCCAGTGGGAGGGCAACCCGCGCGGCCACTGGGAGGGCAACACCCTGGTCGTCGAGTCGACGAACTTCAAGGCGGTCGGCAACATGCGGGCACCCGGGTCACGAGCGCCGCAGCACGAGGGTCGGCGCATGGTGGAGCGGTTTACCTTCGTCGACGAGAACACGCTGAACTACGAGCTGACCGTTAACGATCCGGAGACCTACGCCGAGCCGTGGACGGTCGCCTTCCCCTACAAGCGGGACGACGCCTACCAGCAGTTCGAGTATGCGTGCCACGAGGGCAACTTCGCGGTGCCGAACTCGTTGAACGGCGCGCGTGCGCAGGACGCAGCGCAGGGGCCGCAGTGACCACACCCGCCTGCCGCCGCCGTGGGCCGGGAGCGCTAGCGAGGCTGCGCCTCACACCGACAAGTGAAAGCGGTGCGCAGCCTCGCTAGCAGCACCCTTTCGTACAGCCCCGCTACGCGGGGGCTAGACATCATGAGACCTCGCTTCAAACGTTACGCTGTCACCCTTCGGAGATGTCTAGCAGGCCTGATCGCATCGCAGCCGCGGGCGTCCTCGCTGTCGTGACCGGCGCCGTCGCGCCCGCCGTCGCGCAGCAGAGCTCGGCCGACTGGGCGAGTCAGAACATCGACCTGGGCAACAGCCGGTACGCGCCGCTCGACCAGATCGACACCGGCAATGTGGATCGACTGACGATGCGCTGGTCGTTCGAGACCGGGCCGGCGGACAACATCGCGCAGGCCACACCGCTGGTGGTCGACGGGGTGATGTATCTCCATTCGCGCTCGACGCTTTTCGCCCTGAACGCCGCGACCGGCGAAGAGCTCTGGACCGCGACGCTGGACGAGGGCCCCGAGGCCGCCGGCCCCGTCCGCGGGCCGACCTTCGCCGACGGCCGGATCTACGCCTATCGTGGCGCGGATCTCTATGCGATGGACGCCGATACGGGCAGACCGGTCGAGTCGTTCGGCAACCGGGGGGTACTTCGTGTCGTCACCGAGGCGTTGCATCGCAAGTATCCCGACACGTTCCCCCCGAACCTCGATCCGGTCAGCATCGGGTACCGGATCACCACGCCACCCGCCTACCACGACGGCACGCTCTATGTCGCCGCCGCGCTGTCCGAGGGGCACATCCCGGGTGGGCTGGTCATCGCCACTGACGCCGACACGGGTGAGATCAGGTGGGTGTTCAACACCGTCCCACAGGGCCCTCAGGATGACGGGTGGGAGATTGCGCGAGACACGTGGGGCACCGGCGCGCGCGCCGGTGGCGGTATCTGGACACAGCCCGCAATCGACCCGGACCTGGGACTCCTCTACGTCAACGCCGGGAACCCCTCGCCTGACTACGACGGCTCGGCGCGAGTCGGGACAAACCTTTTCTCCAACAGCACGATCGCACTCGATCTGGAGACCGGTGCACTGCGCTGGTACTACCAGGCGGTGCATCACGACCTATGGGACTGGGACCATGTGACCGGTCCGGTGCTCTTCGATGTGACTGCCGATGATGGCACGCTCATCAAGGGCATCGCCGCGGCCGGCAAGAACTGCCTCTTCTACATGTGGAATCGAGAGACCGGCGCGCCGCTCCATGCGATGGTGGAGACGGTGGTGCCCACCGAGACCGATGTCCCGGGCGAGCAGGTCTGGCCGACACAGCCGATTCCACACACCGCCAGCGGCGTCCCGATGACCCCGCTCTGCGCCACGTTCATCGAGCTCTCGGACCCGGAGCTGGCCAGTCGTTCGAGCCAGCTCTACACGCCGTACTGGGTGTCCAAGGCGGTCATCGTGCCGCACGGTGGCTCGAGCTTCGGGTCGCCGGCGTTCAGCCCGCGCACCGGATTGGTGTATGTGACCGGGAAGAACGGGGCCATTGCGCTCGTCGTCAACCCCGTCGGTGACACCCTCGAGCCGGGACCCGACTCGCGTGGACACACGGACAGTTTTTCCGATCTCGACCGCATCAGCGAGGACTATCCGCCGAGCGTCACGGTCTCGGCGTATGACCCGGTGACGGGCGAGCAGGCGTGGCAGCAGGTGCTGCCGGCGCGGTCCTCTATCGGCGCCAGCGGCAACATGGTGACGGCGGGCAACCTGGTGTTCCAGGGCGTCGAGGACGGCGGGTTCTACGCGCTCGACGCCGAGACGGGCGCGGAGCTATTCCGGTTCGACGCGCCGCGCCCGATCCGGGCGAGCCCGCTGACCTACCAGGTAAACGGCACGCAGTATGTGACCGTGGTCGCAACCAACACGGTGGTCACCTTGGCGCTGCCATAGCGGGCACGTTCCCCTGCAGCGCTCTGGGGGACCTCAGGCGGCGGATCGTCGCACGACCCCCAGCGGTTTCCGGTGCCGTTCCGCCCGCCACAGGTCGTGTTGGAGCCGCTGGGTCAACCAGCTCTCTGAGCTCGTGTCGAACACACTCGACAACCGGACTGACCACTCCGGGCTGACACCGGTCCGGCCGTGCACTATGCTCGACAGCGTCGTCCGACTCACGCCGAGCGCCCGTGTGCGACCTCCGTGATCGTGAGGCCACGTGACTCGAGACAGAGCGCCCTGAGCAGTGCGCCGGGGTGCGGTGGATTGCGCATCGTCATCGTCCGACGTCAGTGCCAGTCCTCGTAGTCCACCCTTCGGTGTCGCAGCGACTGACCCTGGGTGTCCAGGCCAGCAGGCGATACGCTGGTGCGGAGACAGATCCGAGCACGACAGTCCAGCGTGGTAGCGCGGCCATCGACTGCTCCATCTGCACCGTGACAACCCGTTCCAGGTGCGTGGACATGACGCGGTCCTGGAGCCATCTGTTGGCGACGCTGGTCGCACGCGATCGCGTGCTGTTCCCACGCGGATGACGTTTCTGGTCGGAGCAGGTTCGCCGCAGGGCAGGATGCGCGAATGTGGAACCGGCGCTCTCGGCACCTGCCGCGGCCCGCGCATTCGAGGCGCGAGCCCCCTCGAGGCACAGGAGACGGCATGGACTCCCCACACGTCAGCGTCCAGAAGTTCGGCCAGAGCATCTGGTACGACAACATCCGGCGCGGTCTCATCACGTCGGGCGAGCTCCACGACCTGGTGACGCACGGCGGCGTCCTCGGCGTGACGTCGAACCCGGCGATCTTCGAGAAGGCGATCGCCGGGAGCACCGACTACGACCAGGCCCTCAGGGCCCTGGTCCAACAGGGCGTCGGCAGCGCCCAGGCCCTGTACGAGCGGATCGCCATCGAGGACATCCAGCTGACGGCGGACGTCCTGCGTCCCACGTATGACCGCACCAACCGGCGAGACGGCTACGTCAGCTTCGAAGTCTCGCCCTATCTCGCTCACGATACCGGGGGCACCGTCGAGGAGGGACGGCGACTCTTCGAGACGATCGGGCGCGAGAACGTGATGATCAAAGTGCCCGCGACCACGGAGGGCCTCCCGGCCGTCCGGCGGCTGATCGGTGACGGGATCAACGTCAACGTCACCCTGATCTTCCACCTCGACACCTACCGGGAGGTCGCCGCAGCCTACGTGTCCGGTCTGGAGGACCTGCTGGAGCGCGGTGGAGACCCGGCCACGATCGCCAGCGTCGCCAGCTTCTTCATCAGTCGGATCGACTCGGCGATCGATCACGAGCTCACGAGGCGCCTGGACGTCACGAAGGACGCCGACCGCCGTCGGCAGCTGAAGGCACGGCTCGGCACGATCGCGATCGCCAACGCCCGCCTCGCCTATGCCCACCTCCGCGAGCTTCAAGCCGACGAGCGCTGGAAGGCGCTCGAGGCCAAGGGGGCAAGGCCGCAGCGCCTGCTCTGGGCCAGCACCGGGACGAAGAACCCCAAGTACTCCAAGACCCGCTACGTCGACGAGCTGATCGGTCCCGACACCGTGAACACGGTGCCCACCGAGACGTACCACACTTTCGCGAGATCCGGCCGCCCGCGCGCCAGCCTCACCGAGAACTGGGCGGAGGCGCTCGAGCAGGCGCAGGACTCCGTCGACGGGCTGGACGCGCTCGGGATCTCCTTCAAGGAAGTCACCGACACGCTGCTGGCCGGCGGTGTGACGAGCTTCTCCGATGCCTTCGACACCCTACTGGCCGCCGTCGAGAAGAAGCGCCAGGCGCTGCTGGGCACCGAGATCGCCCAACAGCAGTACGCGCTGGGCGACGCGCAGGCGGACGTGGATGCGACGCTCGACCGGTGGAGACGGGACGGGACGGTGCGGCGCCTGTGGGCCAAGGATCCGACGGTCTGGACCGGGACCGACGAGCACGAGTGGCTGGGCTGGCTCTACGTCGTGGAGGCGCACAGCGACGAGGCCGACGCGCTCGAGACACTCGTCGAGGACGTGCGCGGGGCCGGCTTCCGCCACGTGATGCTGCTTGGCATGGGCGGCTCGAGCCTGTGCGCGGAGGTGCTGCGCCAGACCATTGGCCAGAACGACGGCTACCCCGAGCTGCTGGTCCTGGACTCCGTCGTTCCGGCTCAGGTCAAGGCGTTCGAGGAGCGCATCGACCCCTCGCGCACGCTCTTCCTGGTGTCGTCCAAGTCCGGCGGCACCACCGAGACCGCTGTCCTGACGCAGTACTTCATGGACAAGGTCAGCCGGGCCGGCGCCGGTGACGCGGCGGGACGGAACTTCGTCGCCATCACCGACCCGGGCACAAAACTCCACACGCGTGCCAAGCGCGACCGTTTCCGCTCCATCCGCCACGGTGAGCCGAGCATCGGGGGCCGCTACTCCGCGCTCTCGAACTTCGGTCTGGTGCCGGCGGCGCTCCTGGGGGTCGACGTCACGGCCTTCCTCGACCGCACCGACATCATGGTGCAGGCCTGTGCCTCCTGCGTGCCCCCAGAGACGAACCCGGGCGTCATGCTCGGCGCCGCCCTCGGGACGCTCGCGAAGCGCGGTCGCGAGAAGGTGACGATCATCGTGTCGCCCAGCCTTCGCGCGCTCGCCGCGTGGCTCGAGCAGTTGCTCGCGGAGTCGACCGGCAAGCTCGGCACCGGGCTGATCCCGGTCGCCGACGAGCGGCTCGGGGCGCCCGACGTGTACGGCGACGACCGCCTGTTCGTGTACGCCCACCTGAACTCGGATCGCTGCCCCGAGCTCGACGCCGGGATCGATGCCCTGGCCGCCGCCGGCCACCCCGTGGTGCGGCTCTCGATCGACGATCGGATGGACATCGGTCAGGCCTTCTTCCGCTGGGAGATCGCGACCGCCGTGGCCGGCTCGATCCTGGGGATCAACCCCTTCAACCAGCCCGACGTCGAGGCGGCCAAGATGGCGACGCGCCGGTTGATGGCCGCCTACGAGGAGACCGGCGCGCTACCGCGGCTCTCGCCGATCGCGAGCGACGGCGACCTGGCGCTCTTCGCGCTGGAACGGGACGCCGAAGGGCTGCAGGCCGCAGCGGGTAGCACCGACCTCGCGGGGCTGCTCGGGGCGCACCTGGCGCGTATCCGGCCCGGCGACTACTTCGCCCTCACCGCCTACCTGGAGATGAACGACGCGAACCACGAGCTGCTGCAGGCCATCCGCCACGCGGTCCGGGACGCGAAACGGGTGGCAACGACGCTCGGTTACGGACCGCGGTTCCTGCACTCGACGGGCCAGCTGCACAAGGGTGGGCCAGATACCGGGGTCTTCCTGCAGCTCACCTCCGACGATGCCGAGGACCTCCAGATTCCTGGACAGCGCTATACGTTCGGTGTCCTGACGCAGGCGCAGGCAGCCGGCGACTTCGAGGTGCTGGCGGAGCGCGGCCGTCGATCGCTGCGCGTGCATCTCGGGAAAGACCCTGCCGCAGGGTTGACCCGACTGGGCGAGCTCGTCCAGAACGCCCTCGGCTCGCGCTCACCGAGCTTTTTTCACAGCCCCGCTACGCGGGGCTAGACTCCTTGCACGGAGACTGTCGTGGGGAGAGCGAAAAAACAGGGCCACACCTTGACTCACTTGTCACGACAAACGTTGTTCAACGAGTCTCGCCGGGATCGCTCCCAAGACTCGGAAGGAGGAACCATGACCGAGAGCCGGGACATCGAGCGTCTGGCCATCAACACCATCCGGACCCTCTCCATGGATGCGGTCCAGGCTGCGAACTCCGGGCACCCGGGAACCCCCATGGCGCTCGCGCCGGTCACCTACACCCTGTGGCAGAGGTTCCTGCGCTTCGATCCGAGCGACCCGATCTGGCCCAATCGCGATCGCTTCGTCCTGTCGATCGGCCACGCCTCGATGCTCTTGTACTCGATGCTGCACCTCACCGGGGTGAAAGCGGTCAACTCGAAGTACGAGCGGCTGGGGAATCCGTCGGTCGAGCTCGACGATCTCCGGAACTTCCGGCAGCTCGAAAGTCGCTGCCCGGGCCATCCGGAGTACCGGTGGACGTCGGGCGTCGAGACGACGACGGGGCCGCTCGGCCAGGGCGTGGCGACCAGCGCCGGCATGGCAATCGCCGCGCGTATGATGGCCGCCCACTTCAACCGCCCCGACTTCGAGATGTTCGACTACGACGTCTACGCCCTGTGCGGCGACGGCTGTATGATGGAGGGCGTCTCGGCCGAAGCGGCCTCGCTGGCGGGACACCTCCGGCTCGAGAATCTGTGCTGGATCTACGACAACAACAAGATCACGATCGAGGGGCATACCCACTGGGCGTTCACGGAGGACGTGGCGACCCGCTTCATCGCGTACGGCTGGAACGTGACGCGCGTGGGCGACGCGAACGACGTCGAGATGCTCGAGCGGGCCTTCCGCACCTTCAAGTCGACGCGCGACCGGCCGACGCTGATCATCGTCGACAGCCACATCGCCTATGGCTCGCCCAACAAGCAGGACACGAGTGCGGCCCACGGCGCGCCGCTCGGCGAGGAGGAGATACGGCTCACCAAGCGCAACTACGGCTGGCCCGAGGACGAGACGTTCCGCGTGCCGCCGGAGGTGATAACACACTTCGCCAACGGGATCGGCCGACGCGGCCACGCGCTGCGAGAGGAATGGATCGAGCAATGCGATCGCTACCGGGAGCGCTACCGAGACCTCGCCGACCAGCTCTACCGCATGCAGCACCGCCAGCTGCCGGACGGCTGGGACCGAGACCTCCCGACCTTCCCGGCCGACTCCACGGGGCTCGCGGGGCGCGCGGCCTCCGCCCGGGTGCTGAACGCGGTGGCGAAGGGGGTGCCCTGGCTCGTGGGCGGCGCGGCCGACCTGACCCCATCGACGAAGACCCGGCTCGAGGACGGCGGGGACTTCACGAGTGATACGGTCGGGCGCAACCTGCACTTCGGCGTCCGCGAGCACGCGATGGGCGCGATCCTGAACGGTCTCTCCCTCTCGAAGATCCGGCCGTTCGGCGCGGGCTTCCTGATCTTCAGCGACTACGCGCGGCCGGCGATCCGGCTCAGTGCGCTGATGGAGATCCCCACAATCCACATCTTCACCCACGACTCGATCGGCGTGGCCGAGGACGGCCCCACCCATCAGCCGGTCGAGCAACTGGCGTCACTCCGCGCGATTCCGGGCCTCGTCACGCTGCGACCGGCCGACGCCAACGAGGTCACCGAGGCGTGGCGCGTGATCATGCAGCTTCGCCACGAGCCCGCCGTGCTGGTGTTGTCGCGACAGAACCTGCCCACCGTGGACCGCTCGCGCTATGCGCCGGCCTCCGGGCTGGCCTCGGGAGCGTATGTGCTGGCCGATGCTGACCGACGACCGGACGTGTTGCTGATCGGAACAGGCAGTGAGGTGGCGCTCTGCATCGACGCCCAGGAGACACTGCGGGCCGACGGCATCGAGGCGCGAGTGATCAGCATGCCCTCCTGGGAGCTCTTCGACCGCCAGAGCCAGGAGTATCGCGACCAGGTGCTGCCGCCGGACGTCACCGCGCGCATCTCCGTCGAGAAGGCGTCCACCCTGGGCTGGGATCGCTACGTCGGCTCGAAGGGGAAGAGCATCGGCATGACGACCTTCGGCGCGTCCGCGCCGCTGGTAGAGCTGCAGAAGAAATTCGGGTTCACGGCGGAGCACGTCGTGACGACGGCCAGGGAGCTCGTGCGTTCCGCGTGAAGGGGTCCGCGCCGAGAGGCTGTGTGTTCGTCGGCGTCGCGACAGAGGAGGACTGGCCGTGCAACTGGGAATGATCGGTCTGGGACGGATGGGGTCGAACATGGTGCGACGCCTGATGCGCGGCGGGCATCAGTGCGTGGTCTTCGACCTGCATGCCGACGCGGTGCGCAGCCTCGAGCACGACGGCGCGAGGGGGAGCGAGTCTCTCGCGCACCTCGCGGCGCAGCTCACGACGCCCCGCGTCGTGTGGCTCATGGTGCCGGCGGGCGCGCCGACCGAGACGACGATCACGAGCCTCGTCGAGCACCTCGAGGCGGGAGACATCGTCATCGACGGCGGCAACTCCTTCTACAAGGACGATGTGCGTCGCGCCCGCGAGCTCAAGACTCGAGGGATCGCGTACGCGGACGTGGGTACGAGCGGCGGCGTGTGGGGCCTCGATCGAGGCTACTGCCTCATGTTCGGCGCCGAGCCCACGGTGGCCGAGTATCTGGATCCGATCCTGCGCACCCTGGCCCCTGGCCGCGGGACGATCGACGCCACGCCGGGGCGCGAGCAGGCGGTCGCCGCCGGGACGCTCGGCCGCACCGCGGACCGGGGCTATCTCCACTGCGGTCCGCCGGGGTCCGGCCACTTCGTGAAGATGATTCACAACGGCATCGAGTACGGTTTGATGCAGGCCTACGCCGAGGGACTGGACATCCTGCGCAGCCAGCACACGAGCGAGCTGCCGGAGGAGTATCGTTTCGAGTTGAACATCGGGGACATCACCGAGCTGTGGCGCCGGGGCAGCGTCGTCTCGTCCTGGCTCCTGGACCTGACGGCCATGGCCCTGGCGGAGAGTCCCCAGCTGGAGCGGTTCTCGGGCGTCGTTCAGGATTCGGGCGAGGGCCGCTGGACGGTCCAGGCCGCGGTTGACGCGGCCGTGCCGGCGGACGTGCTCAGTGCGTCGCTCTACGCGCGGTTCCGCTCGCGGCAGGAGCACTCCTTCGCCGACAAGGTCCTTTCGGCGATGCGGAAAGGCTTTGGCGGCCACGTGGAGGCACCGAGCAAATGAACGCACGCGGTGTTGCCGCCATGCGGCCGAACGCGGAGTGAGCCATGCCGGAGGCGCCCGAACCGAACCCCCCGATCGCCGGTCTGCGCGACACGCGCACGCCGCAGCCCTGCTCGCTCGTGATCTTCGGGGGCAGTGGAGACCTCGCGAAGCGCAAGCTCTTGCCGGCGCTCTACAACCTGGCGCTCGACGGCGTGCTGCCCGCGAACTTCGCTGTGGTCGGGCTCGGGCGGCGCGAGATGAGCGACGCCGCCTACCGGAGCTTCGCGCGCGAGGGGATCGAGCGGTTCTCGCGACGTCCACTCGACGCGACTCACTGGCAGAACTTCGAGCGCTCGGTGTACTACCAGCGGGGATCGCTCGACGACCCCGCCACCTATCAGGCGCTCGAGAAGCGCCTGCAGGAGGTCGAGGCCGCGTGTGGAATCCCGGGCAACCGGATCTTCTACCTCTCGATCCCGCCGAGCCTGTTCCGCACCGGCATCGAGCAGTTGCGTGCGTCCGGGCTGGGCGTCCAACCCGAGGCGGCGGGACCCTTCGCGCGGGTCATCGTCGAGAAGCCGGTCGGTCACGACCTGGAGAGCGCGCAGGAGATCAACGCCACGCTTGCCCGCTCCTTCCGCGAAGAGCAGGTCTACCGGATCGACCACTATCTCGGCAAGGAAACCGTCCAGAACATCCTGGTGCTGCGCTTCGGGAACGCGATCTTCGAGCCGCTCTGGAACCAGAAATACGTCGACCACGTGCAGCTCACGGTCGCCGAGGAGGAAGGGATCGGGACCCGCGCCCTCTACTACGAAGAGGCCGGGGCCCTGCGCGACATCGTGCAGAACCACATCCTGCAGGTGCTCTCGCTCGTGGCCATGGAGCCGCCGTGGTCGCTCGACCCCGAGGTGGTCCGGGACAACAAGCTGGAAGTCCTCAAGTGCCTGCGACCGATGAGGGAGGAAGACGTCGAGACGCACAGCGTGCGCGCCCAGTACGGAGCCGGCTTCCACCACGGCGACGCGGTGCCCGGCTACCGCCAGGAGGAGGGAGTCGAGAGCGACTCGACGACCGAGACCTACGTCGCCCTGAAGGTCTTCATCGACAACTGGCGCTGGGCCGGCGTGCCCTTCTACATCCGCACCGCGAAGCGGCTGCCCAAGCGGGCCACGGAGGTGGCCGTGCAGTTCAAGGACGTGCCCCACGTGCTCTTCAACGCCGACCGGGCGGCGCCGCTCGAGCCCAACGTGCTCGTCCTGCGCATTCAGCCCGACGAAGGCCTGTCGCTGGGGATCTGTACCAAGCGACCCGGTCCGCGAGTGCAGCTCTACCCCGTAAAGATGGACTTCCGCTACGGATCCACATTCGGCGATCAGTCCGCAGAGGCCTACGAGCGGCTCCTGCTCGACGTGATGGCCGGCGATGCGACGCTCTTCATTCGGCGCGACGCGGTCGAGGCCTCCTGGGCCTGGATCACGCCGGTGCTCGACGCCTGGCAGGCGAGTGCGCAGCGGTGGCTGCCCCAGTACGACGCCGGCTCGTGGGGTCCGGTGGAAGCGGACCGGCTCATCGCTACGAGCGGTGCAACGTGGCGGACGCTCTGACCACGGCGGCCGTACGGGTCCGCGCATGAACGTTGGGCGTTGAGGCGCCCGGCTGGCAAGGCGCGAGGAGGGAGCAAATTGGGGGATGTGTGACCGAGGAGCAACGCCGTCCAGGCGGGATGCATCGCCAGCCGAATGCTACCGTCATTATGACCGGGGCCACTAAG
>JADFPE010000079.1 GCA_022562495.1 Acidobacteriota bacterium | reverse complement strand
GTGGCATTCTGCCAGCGATGCATCCCGGCTGGCAGCGTTGCTCGTCCCTCGCATATTGCCCGATATGCTCGGTCGTCGCGCCTTGCCAGCCAGGCGCCTCACGGCCCTCGGTGCATCACCATCATTTCGAACGGGACCACTAGAGCCGCTCGCCAGGCCTCGATCTGTGTCAACGCGCGCTTGGCCACTGCCCGACGCCTATCGGCCCGCCGCCGCGGCGCCCCCTCCATGACCGGGATCAACCCGAAGGCGATGTTGGACGGCTGATAGTTGGCCGGGTCGGCGTGGGACACGTAGTGCCCCAAGGCGCCAATCGCCGTCGTGCGTGGCGGGGCCTGCGGCGCTTCATCCCGCGCCAGCGCCGCAGCGTTGAGTCCGGCAATCAGACCACTCGCGGCGGACTCGACGTACCCCTCGACCCCGGAAATCTGACCGGCGAAGAACAATGACGGCCGATGACGCGCCTGCCAGGTGGGACCGAGCACCGTCGGTCCATTGATGTACGTGTTACGGTGAATCATCCCGAACCGGACGAATTCCGCCGCCTCGAGGCCGGGAATCATCCGGAAGACCCGCGCCTGCTCCCCCCATTTCAACTGCGTCTGGAACCCCACCAGGCTGTAATGGTCCCCGGCCACGGTGTCCTGTCGGAGCTGCACGACCGCATAGGGCCGCCGACCGGTGCGTGGATCGACGAGCCCCACCGGCTTCATCGGCCCGAACCGCGGTGTGTCCTCGCCGCGCCGCGCCATCACCTCGATCGGCAGACAACCTTCGAAGAACCGCTCCCGATCGATCTCGTGCAGGGTCGCGATCTCCGCCCCGAGCAGCGCGGCGTGAAACCGGCAATACTCGTCCGCCGTCATCGGACAGTTCAGGTAGTCCCCCTCACCCGGGGCACCGGCGGCGCCACCCCCGGAGACTGCGTGATCCTCGAGCCCAGTCTCGGCCGGAGCCGGCGTATGCCGCCCCCAACGCGACGCCCTGAACACGATGCCCAGGTCGATCGTCTCCGCCAGCACGATCGGGCTGATGGCGTCGTAGAAATACAGATGATCCCGGCCCACGAACTCGGTAACCGCCTGCGAGAGCCTCGGCGAGGTGAGCGGACCGGTGGCCACGATCAGCGGCTCCCGGATATCACCGGACAGCGACAGGTCGGGGATCTCTTCGCGCCGGATCGTGACCAGGGGGGTCGCCTCGAGCGCCGCGGTGATCCCCTGGGCGAACCGGACCCGATCGACCGCCAGGGCCCCGCCGGCTGGCACGCGCGTCTCGTCGGCCACGCGGATCACCAGCGACCCCAACCGTCGCATCTCCGCTTTCAGCAGCCCGACGGCGTTCTCGATCTTGTCGGCCCGAAAAGAATTACTGCAGACCAACTCCGCGAGACTGTCGGTCTGGTGGACCGGCGTCGGCCGCACCGGTCGCATCTCGTAGAGGGTGACCGGCACACCGCACGCGGCCGCCTGCCAAGCCGCCTCGCTCCCGGCGAGCCCGCCGCCGATGATGTGGATCATTGCTTACGTGGGGCGCTGCCCCACACCCCGGCTCGTCGCTCGCGGGGACCCCGAAAGCCCCACTCCGCGCCCGCGAGGCGCGCCGTGCGCGCCTTGGCCGTTACCGACGGTCCACAACTAGTACAAAATTCTCGTTTCGGCTCCATAACGGCCTAACAAGTGCTCCAAGAAGGCAGACGTCAGAATGGAATCTGTGGGCTTCGTTGGCTTTCTGACTTCTGTTCTTCGGGTCGAGGAAACTCGGGACGCAGGGTGATGCACTCGTCGTGTGGCCGACGGGCCCGGATGACCCGGGCTTGACACTCGAGCCCCTGGAGCAGCCGGTTCCGGTCGTGCGTGCCCGACCACCGACCGGCGATCGAGCTGGACCGCAGCACCACCGTCTGTCCTTCTGCACTCCGCGCGATCGGCGCTGGTCCGAGCAACAGCCCCACGGTCTCGCTGTCTTCGAGCAGGCGTGACAACCGCAGCCAGGTCGTCATCGGGATCTGCCGGATCGCACGCCCGGGCACATCCGCCAGATCGAGCGCCACAACGCCGAACCCACCGGCATCCAGTACCAATCCCACTGCCTTGAGCGCCCACTTGATGGTCTGCGACAGGTCGCGCGACAGCTCCCGTCCACGGATCCATAAGAGACTGGATAGATCGAGGCCGGCCGCGGCGCCCGACACCGGGTCGAACCGGTCGCAGGTGTCGATGAGCGCCACGACCTCGCCACGCGTCGTGGCGGCCGCGAGCACCGAGGCCAGCAGACTCGTGCGACCGGATGAACGAGGTCCGACAATTTCCGATAGGTGACCACGCGCGAACCCACCTGCCAGCTGCTCGTCGAGCGACGCCTGGCCTGTTTCGGCCAGATCGTCAGGTTTTCGGTCAAGTGCACGAAACGTGGTGCGATCCAGCTTCCGTGCGCGTAACAACGACTCGAGTCGGGTAACAGAAGCACTAGACATGTTTCGCTTTTTGTTCGCTATTTGAAATATAGCTCGTCCTCGGCCAAAGATGCAAGAGGAATTACGAGGAATACAAGGAGGTGTTATCTGACGACGGAACGAGAAAAACAGAAATGCCTGGCAGTCGTGGGTCGTCTTCTAACCAGGGACCAGGAACCCAGGAACCCAGGAACCAGGGACCGGGGATCGGGGATCTAGGGATCGGGGATGGCGAAGCCCTCCGGCTGTCTCCTGCTTCCTGACTCCTTGGGCATTCGCTGATACCATGACCATCTGTTGCTCTTCGAAATCCTCGACATCCTCGGCCGCGGCATGAAACTGCGGTGCCCGTGTTGCGGTCATGGACGGCTTTTCAAGACCAGGTTCCGCACCCACGAACGGTGCTCGGCCTGCGGCGAGCGCTTCGAACGCGAGCCCGGTCAATGCTTCGGCGCGATCTACATCAATCTTGGTCTCTCCGTCATGCTCGCGGTCACGGGCTACCTGATCACGAACACCTTCTCCTCGTTGACGATGCCCCAGCAGCTCGGTATCTGGACCTCCGTCGCCGCCCTTGGCCCGGTCCTCTTCTTCCGTCTGGCCAAGGGGCTCTGGACCAGCATCATCTTCCTGGGTGAAGGGCTCTACATTCAGTGGCCGACCCGGTAACCGACACCCCCGCTAACTCGATCGACGCCACCGACACCCCGACCGCCACGCCGCCGGTCGGGTCTGGGGTGCTCCGGCGGCTCGGCGTGTCGTTCACCTTCGGCAAGTTCCGCAATCTGTGGCTGGCGGCCTTCACCTCGGCCACGGGCACCTGGGTGCAGCGGTTCGCCCAGCAGTGGCTGATTCTGAGTCTGACCAAGTCGGCGTTCATGCTCGCGCTCAACACGTTTTTTGCCGAGCTGCCGCTGCTGCTGTTCACGTTATTCGGCGGGGTCATCGCCGACCGTCACGACCGCCGGCATCTGCTGATGGGGTCACAGGCGGTGCAGATGGCCTGTGCCCTGACTCTCACCGCGATCGTGTTCTTCGACATCACCCGGGTGCGCTACATCCTGGCGCTGTCGTTCATCTCCGGTGTGGCGCAGGCGTTCGGCGGACCGGCGTTCCAGTCGTTGATCCCGTCGCTGGTGCCGCGGCAGCATCTGCCGAACGCGGTGGCGCTGAACTCGATTCAGTTCAACCTCGCCCAGGCAGTCGGCCCGGCCATCGGCGGGGTGGTGCTGGTGGCCTTCGGCATTGTGGCCTGCTTCGGACTGAACGGGCTGTCGTTTCTCGTCGTGATCGCCGTGCTCGGGCTGATGCGGGTGCCCGCGCCGGCGCCCGCCACCCGGGAGCGGATTCTGACCGAGCTGCGGGGCGGGCTGCGGTATGTGCGGCAGAACCGCGCCCTGCTCGCGCTCACCGTGCTGGCGTTCGCCACCACGTCGCTGGCGCTGCCGTTCAGGGCCTTTCTACCAATGTTCGCCAACGACGACGCCGCGCTTTTCAGCCGGATGCTGACGATGCTCGGGGCGGGCGGGATCGTCGGGGCGCTCATCGTCGCCTGGCTGGGCAAGTTCGAGCATATGGGCCGGACGCTGCTGCTGGTGCAGGTGGTATACGGCGGGCTGGTGGCGGCGTTCGCGCTGCTGCCGACCACCGGGTTCAGCTACGTGCTGCTGTTTCTGGGCGGGGTGGCCTTGCTAATTATCTTCTCGCTGACCAACTCGCTGGTGCAGCTGACGGTGCCGGACGAGCTCCGGGGCCGTGTCATCAGCATCTATCTGGTGGCGGTCCGCGGTGGGATGCCGCTGGGCAGTCTGGTCAGCGGCTACTTCACCACGCAGTTCTCGGTGTCGGCGGTCACCGCCACCAACGGGCTGCTGCTGTCGCTGGTGGCCGCCGGATTCCTGATGGGGAACCGGCAGGTGCGGGAGCTCTGAAGCAGATGGCGGGCAGGCGCTCACCAGGCCCAAGTCGCACGAGGGGATGTCGTGGAGAAGCAGGTCACTTCGATATCGACCACGACGTCCTGCTCGAACTCAACCGGGACTACGTCCTCCGATCGATGCACACCTCTTTCCGGCTGTTCGACGAGGTTCGGCGGAGACTCCAGCCAGCCCCAGTCCGCGGTCTCCGATTCAGAGATATGCCCTTTGGAGCGATGTGACGAACTTCACGTCCGTAACGTGCGTCCTCGAGAGACGGTCGTCGTTCGTAATGAATAGATCGACGCCAGCCGCTGCCGCGCATGCAAGTTGAATCGCGTCGGGTGCCTTGATGGTGCGGTCGGCGCGAATTGCGGCATACGGCGGCGCGCACGCCGCATCGAACGGCAGAATCGTGGCAATCTGCCGAATCGTCGTCTCGTGATCGCGGATGGCTGCTTCGCCCGCCTCCCGCGGTTTGACCAGTAGCTCCCCTAACGTCAACGCCGACGTGAGTAGCTGATCTCCGCGCTCGAGCATCCGCGACCGCACCTGCCTCACACGCGCCGCGAACTTCCCGCCTTCGAGCAGGTAGACGAACAGATTGGTGTCCCAAAAGACCCGCGTCACTCGAATCCCTCGCGCAGCTGTCGAACATAGTCGTCGGGATCCACGCCCTTCCAGAGATCACGGTAACGTCCCGCCAACACGAGGAGAGGATCCGCGGGTGAGGCCGGCGCCCACTCGCGCGCGTACCAGTCCAGCAACGGATGATAGGTGGTCGGAATCTCGCCACGGGCCGGTACGGTCTTCCCCCCTTCACGCTTGGGATGACACGGGTCACCCGGACGAAACAGACGCCGCCGAGACGGCCCGGTTTCAAACAACATGCGGTAGCGACCCGTGTCCGGCGGCCGATTCGCGACACAGTGTACGGACAGGTGCGGATACACTCCGGGCCGCTTGTTGTCGGTCAATGCCTCCTGCACGAGACGGGCTTGAATCTCCTTCAGACTGAAATCGGTCGCACCGGGCCGTTCGCGATGCAACAGGGCTGTCGCGATCCACACCTCGTCTGCGACTCTGATTCCGGCAGTGACTCTTCCCATATAATTATTGTATTTCAAATAATATTGGAAATGAAGCCATCTGCGCGCGGAGATAGCCAGCCGACCATCTCCTACGGCGTGCGGTCACACCGACCGCGACACACTCACTGTCAATCTGAGGATCAGGCGCTGCGACCGGGGCAACGGCCGCCATCGGCCCTACCGCACGAGCGGACGCCAGTCGAAGGTCCAGCTGACCGGCAGCTCCACCGGCGTGTAGCAGATCGCGTCGTCGCACGCCTGATACTCGAGCACACCCTCGATGGTGAGCGTCGCGTTCGGCTGTGCCGCCAGCCCCGCGATCTCGCGGCTCATCGGGATGGTCACCTCCTGCACCAGCGTGAACGGCTGCTCGTAGACCTCCACCCGCTCGTCGAGCGGCTCGAAGTGATAGATCTGGGGCTCTGGATAGGTGACATCGTGCACCTGGATGAACTCCGGCGTGTCGACGCGCAGGCTGATGACCTGATAGGTATGGTCGCCCGGCGCATAGACGTGCATGTTGCCCTTCGGGGTGACGTCCACCACGAGCGAGAACCGGTTGCCCGGCGCCACGGTGCCGTCGGTCGCGTAGACCAGCGCCTCGAGATGGTCGGTGGTCAGCCGGGTGGCGTTCCGGTCGGTGCCGTTCACCGGATCCCCGAGCGCGACCATGATGCTCGACACGGTGAACCGCTCCTGATACGCCTGCTCGAAGAACCGCGCCGTGACGCGCCCCTCGGTGTCCAGGATGAACGTGCCCGGATACGGGATGCCGTAGAAGCGCGTGCCCGTCTGCTGCTCGCGGTTGAGCAGGTCGTACTCCTGGATGACGACGGACCCTGTGTCCGACAGAATCGGGAACTCGATGCCACGCGCCTCCGAGAAGGTCCGCAGCGTCTCGACCGAGTCGTAGGTGAGGACGACCAGACCCAGCCCCTGGGCCTGGATGTCGGCGTAGCGGCTTTGCAGCTCCACGAGCTGCGTCTTGCAGTACGGTCACCAGTCGGCCGAACGGTTGAACACCAACATCGCCCCGTTCGGCCCCATGATCGACTGCAGGGTCTGTGTCTGTCCGTGCTGGTCGGTCAGACTGAACGCCGGCACGACGTCGCCGACCTGCGGACCGAACTGCTCGACGTCCGGCAGGTCCTGGGCGACGCCGAGGGTCGCCAGCGTCACGACGAGAATCAGCGAGAGCACGAGTGTCCTGGCCCAGAAGTTCGCTACAGAATTCCCAGGCGGGGCATCCCGCCTGGACTGCGTTGCTCCTCGGTCACAAATACTCAATTTGCTCCCTCGTCGCGCCTTGCCAGCCGGGCGCCGCGCCAGGGACTTCTGCACCGAACCGCTGGGCCAGAACACTAGATGTCGCACTGTTCGTTCCTCCTCTGTGTTCAAGACGACGGACACGCGGAAACCCTTTCGCGCCTGCCGGGTCATTAGAATAACTCGCTGACCCATGCGCACGCGCCGATATATCCTGTCGTCGCTCCTTGTGACGCTCGTACTGTTGGTCGCGGTCCCGATCACCGCCCACGAAACGGAAAATACCCACGTCCTGATCACGTTCACCGAGCACACGTATCAGATCGACATCCTGAACGACCCCGACTGGCTCTGGCTGATGCTGTCGCCCGAGGCAGGCTTGATCGTCCCCGACTTCGAGGCGCGCGACCGGCAGCTGGCGGAGCTGACCGACCGGTTCGCCGAGGAGCTGCTGGTCCTGTTCGACGGCGAGCCGATCGACATCGACCGCGTCGAGTACATCGGGCCGGTCGAGCACGACCCGACCGCGCCGATGGGCTGGGGTGAACCGGGCATGTTCCGCCTGTCCGGAACCGTCCCGGAGGGCGCCGAGCGCTTTGCGTTCGCCTACGGCCTGGTGGTGGACCAGTACCCGCTGACCCTGTCGGTCAATCGTGGCGCGCCGGTGACCCGCTGGCTGGTGCCCGGCGAGCGCAGCGAGGCGTTCGTGCTCGGGATCTTCCTGCTCAGCCCCCGGCTGAAGCTGATGCTGCTTCAGGTGACCGCCTTCACCGTGGCCCACACCATCACGCTTGGTCTGACGATCTCGGGATCTTCGCACTGCCGTCGTCGGTCGTCGAGCCGCTGATCGCGCTGTCGATCGCCTACGTGGCGATCGAGAATCTGGTGACCCGCGAACTGCAGCCCTGGCGTGTCGCGCTGGTGTTCGGGTTCGGGCTGCTCCACGGGATGGGGTTCGCCGGCGTGCTGTCCGAGCTCGGGCTGCCACGCTCGGAGTTCGTGACGGCGCTCCTCACCTTCAACCTCGGGGTCGAAGGCGGGCAGCTGACCGTGATCGCGCTTGCCTTCGGCGCGGTGTTCCAGGTCCAGCAACAGGACTGGTATCGACGCTGGGTGGTCGTGCCTGCCTCCCTCGCGATCGCCGCGACCCGCATCGTCTGGACCGTCCAGCGCGTGATCGGCTAGCAGCCTGCTACCATCCCCGGCAAGGAGAGAGACATGGCCCGAATCACTCGCCGCGAGTTCGTTGTCACAGGCACCGCCGCGGGGCTGGCCGCCGCCGCGCCGCGGGCGGCGTTCGGTCGGGCGCCGGCGGTCCGCACACGCCAGTCGGTCAGACCGGTCGTCATCTCGTCGGCCAACGGCAACCGGTTCCGGAACGGCGGCAGCGAGACGTGCGTCGAGCTGGCGTTCCGACGGATCACAGCGGGTGACGACGTGCTGAACTCGCTCGTCGCCGGGGTCAACATTGTCGAGCTGGATCCGGAGGACGCGAGCGTCGGCTACGGCGGCCGACCCAACGCGGACGGGGTGGTGCAGCTCGACGCCTGTTGCATGCACGGCCCAACACGCCGTGCCGGCGGGGTCGCCGCGCTCGAAGGGGTGCGCACACCATCGAACGTGGCACAGGCGGTGATGGACCAGACCGATCATCATCTGCTGGTCGGCCCGGGCGCACAGATCTTCGCGCGGAACATGGGGTTCGAGATCGAGGACGATCTCAACACCGACCGGTCACGCCGGATGTGGCTGGAGTGGAAGCGGCGAATCGACCCGAGCCACTACCTGCATCCTGACCGCGAGCACGCGCGGCGCGACGTGGACGCCGAACTGCTCGCCGCAGGGCTCCTCACCGAGGACGAGCGCTACGGCACGATCAACTGCGACGGCATCAGCCCGGACGGCCAGATCTGCGGCGTGACCACCACGAGCGGTCTCGCCTGGAAAATTCCGGGCCGTGTCGGCGATTCGCCAATCCTCGGCGCAGGGCTCTATCTCGACAACGAGGTGGGCGCGGTCGGCTCCACCGGTCGCGGCGAGGCGAACCTCTACAATCTGACGTCCTTCCTCATCACCGAATTCCTGCGGCAGGGCATGACCCCGAAGGACGCCGGTCTCGCCGGGCTGCGGCGCATCCAGGAGAACACCGTCGAGCGTCGTCTGCTCAATCGTCGAGGATTGCCGAATTTCGGCGTCACCTTCTACGTCTTGAACACCACCGGCGACTACGCGGGGGTGTCGATGTACGTCGGCCAGAACAGTCGGTATGCCGTCTGCACCGAGAACGGCGCGGAGCTCGTGCCGCTCGAGCCGCTCCTGGATGGGGCGGCGAGCGACTAGTACTCAGACGGGGCTTCGCCCCGAACCCCCCGCGGCCGCTTGTGGGGCCCCCTCGCCCCACGCCGCGGCCGCGGGGCGCGCATTGTCGCGCGCCCTGGCTGGCGTTTTTTCGCAGCCTGCTAGCCGGGCTGGTCGCAGCTCGTCGCGCGGGCGCCGTGCTTGTCTCAGTCGTCAGCACCCGCCTCACGCGCCGAGGTAGCGCAGGCCGTCGCGGAGAAACAGCAGCGCGAAGACGAGCAGCATGACACCGAGCGCCCGGACCAGCAGCACGTAGGCGCGGCTGGTCAGGACCGTCCGGCCGCGCCCGACCAGCAGCGTCGGCGCGCCAACCGTGAACCAGAAGAGGTACGGGTGGGGATTGAGCAGGTTGGCGGCAACGCCTTTCTGGAGCGAACGGGGTGCGTTCGCCGGGCCGTCGTGCGCTGCGAGGTCGGTCGTGACGCTCTCGTAGGCGAGATAGCCGAGAAATGCGGCGCCCAACAGGGACATCGCACCGAGGATGCCATCCGCGTCGGCCAGCCAATTGACCGCCAGCAGCGCCGCCGCCACGATCGGCAGGTCGGTCAGCAACGGCGCCGCCGCTACCTTGATCCCTTCGCCCGGCCCGTGCCGCAGTGTCTGCTGGATGACGAGCGCCCGCAGCGGACCCGGCAGCAGCCCGGCCGCCAGACCGAACACCACACCGATCAGCGTGTCGCGCACCGCGCCTCACCCGGTACGACCGACGCCGAGTGTGTGCAGGATGCCACTGGGCATCACGGTCGCCAGCAGATACAGCATCCGCGGGAAAGAGATCGGCGCGGTCCGCACGTCGACGCGACCCGCCTTGATGGCGGCACAGATCGCGGCGGGGTCCGGCTCGGCGTCCACGAGCGACCAGGTGGTGCCGAGCTGGCCCAACCGGTGGATGTCGCCGTTGCCCACGAGCGGCTTGCCGTGCGCCCGCGCCCAGGCGAGCGCGCGCCGATTGAAGTCGATACGACGGGAATACAGGGCATGTAACTCGACGGCGTCGAACAGATCCGGGTGCCGGTCCAGCTCCTGGCGCAGACAGCTCGGCACCGGAAAGTACGGGTGGGGGGCGATCACCAGACCATCGCTCTCGGTTCTCAACGTCGCCAGGTCATCGAAGGTGTGCACTGCCTCGGCGGCCGCGGCCGGGAAGTTGATGAGCAGGGTGTGACATCCGACAATCGACCGCTCGACCCCGGGAATCAGCACGATGTGGCGGGACCGGGCGTAGTCGCGATACGGCTCCACATCCAGCTGCCGGTTGTGCAGCGTGATGGCAATGGCGTCGTAGCCCAGCTCGGCCACACGGTCGACCAGCCGTTCGACCGTGTGGGGAACGAAGTCCTCCGGGTCGTCGGCGGTATGCGTATGCAGCTCAACCTTGAGCATCGCTCCATCGTAGCAGTGCGGGGTCAGGCCGACCGTGTAGAATCCCGCCGTGACGAGGCGCGGATCTCTCGGCGAGCTGGCCGGACTGTTCCTGCGGCTTGGCGTCACCGCGTTCGGCGGCCCGGCGGCCCACATCGGGATGTTGCGCGACGAGGTCGTCGAACGACGCCGCTGGCTGAGGGACGCCGAGTTCCTCGATCTGCTCGCCGCGACCAACCTGATTCCTGGGCCCAACTCCACCGAGATGGCGATCCACGTCGGCTACAAGCGTGGTGGGCTGCCGGGGCTCTTGCTGGCCGGCGGCTGCTTCATCCTGCCCCCGTGTCTCATCGTCGGCGTCATCGCCTCGGGCTACGTCCGCTACGGAGACACGCCGCAGGTCGGATGGCTGATGTACGGCGTGGGCCCGGTCATCATCGCGATCGTGGCGCAGGCGCTGTGGAAGCTCGGCGTGAGCGCCATCAAGGGACCGGCCACTGCCCTGATCGGGGTGCTGGCGGTCGGACTCTCCCTGGCGGGGTTGAACGAGCTCGTCCTGCTGGCGCTCGGCGGCATCGTGATGGTGGGCGCACGCCTGGGCCGGCCAGGCATCCTCGCGGGGACGATCGCGACGCTCGGCGCCGGGGGCACGCTGCTTGCGCAGGCAGTGGCGGCGGTCGACGTGCCGGTCACGCTGACCCGGCTGACGCTCTTCTTCCTGAAGGTTGGGTCGATCCTGTTCGGCAGCGGCTACGTGTTGCTGGCGTTTCTGCGCGCCGACCTCACCGACCGCTGGGGTTGGTTGACCGACCAGCAGCTCATCGACGCCATCACGGTCGGTCAGATCACACCGGGGCCGGTGTTCACCACCGCCACGTTCATCGGGTATCTGCTGGGCGGGTGGGTGGGCGCCGCGCTGGCCACCATCGGTATCTTTGCCCCCGGTTTCCTGTTCGTGGCGGTCTCGCAGCCGCTCATCCCGAGGCTACGCGCTTCGGCCCTCACCGGGGCTCTGCTCGACGGCGTCGTCGTCGCCTCGCTCGGCCTGATGGCCGCAGTCACCTGGCACCTGGGACGTTCGGCGATCGTGGACGGGCCGACCGCCGGCCTCGCCATCGTCGCCGCGGCGATCCTCTTGATCGTGCGCCCCAACTCCGCCTGGCTGGTGTTGGGTGGCGCGGTTGCGGGATGGATCTTGCGGGGCGGAGCGTGAAGCGGTGTGTCGACCCGAAGACGTCGGAAGTCAGAAGGGAGAAGGCAGAATGGACGGAAGTAGGGCATCATTCAACGAGCGGGGTCGACGACGCTGGCCGCCCAGCCGAGTCGACGAACAACCGATGACGCGAAGCCCCTAGTTCCTTCTGACTTCTGACTTCTCAGAGCATACGCCTTTGCCCATCTTCGAGTTCGGGTGTCGGACCTGCCGCAAGAAGACGACCGCGCTGGTCCTGGTACGCACGCGGATCGGCGAGGTGCGATGCACGCACTGCGGTGGCGCCGACCTGGTCAAGCTGGTGTCGCGGTTCGCGATGCCGAAGTCCGAAGAGGCGCGGCTCGACGCCCTGGCGGACCCCGCGAGTTTCGCCGGCGTGGACGAGAACGACCCAAAGAGCGTCGCGCAGTTCATGAAGAAGATGGGCAGCGAGATGGGTGAGGATCTCGGCGACGACTTCGACCAGGCGCTGGAGCAGGAGATGTCCGACGGGGGGAACGACGACGGGTTCGCCGGCGGCGACGACGACTAGCGAGGCGGAGCCTCGCTAGCCGATTGTTTCTCACAGCCCGCTACGCGGGGGCGAGTGGGGAATCTTTGATACGGACACACGCATGACGGCTCGATTCATCGGCGCGACAGTGCTGGCGGCGCTGTCCATGATCACACTCCTGGGCCAGGACAGCGCCCTGATCGCTCGCGGAGCCAAGGTCGAGCGCGTCGCGACCGGGTTTGGGTTCCTCGAGGGTCCGGTGGCCGACGCCGACGGCAACCTGTACTTCAGCGACATCGTCAACGAACGGATCCATCGCTGGTCCCCCGAGACCGGCATCACGGTGTTCCGCGAGCGCACCGGTCAGGCCAACGGGCTGCGAGTCGACCTCGACGGCACGCTGCTGGTCTGCGAGATGGCCAACCGGCAGTTGACCGCGATCGACCAGGAGGGCCGGCTGACGATTCTCGCGGACCGCTACGAAGGACAGCGGTTCAACAGCCCCAACGACCTGTGGGTGGACCCGAAGGGAGGGATTTATTTCAGCGACCCCCGCTACGGACCGACCGACGACCAGGAGATCAAGGGCAACCACGTCTATTACCTGTCACCCGACCGCACGACGCTGCTCCGAGTCACCGATGACCTGGTACAGCCGAACGGCATTGTCGGCACGCCGGACGGGTCCCGGGTCTACATCGCCGACCAGGGCGCCGGTCGCCTCTGGACTTACCGCCCGGAGGCGGACGGCTCATTGCACGACAAGCGGCTCTTCGTGTCGCAGGGAGCCGATGGCATCACGATGGACGACCGGGGCAACCTGTATCTGACGGGGCAGGACATTACCATTTTCGACCCGACCGGACGTCAGATCGGCTCGATCGCGATACCGGAGCCTCCCGCAAACCTGGCCTTCGGCGGACCGGACGGCACCACGCTGTTCATCACGGCGCGTAGATCGCTCTATCGCGTGGAGATGCGGGTCACCGGACAGTAAACCGCCGTGCAGCGTCGCACCTCGACCGGACCATCGGACTCGACCTGGCAGCCCGTGGTGAAAGTCGCGCGTTGCACCGCGGGTCGGCGAGATCAACGCCGCGCCGGGCCCCTGCAAGGCGCGACGAGAGAGCACAGTGGGCCTGTGTGACCGCGGCGCACCGTCGCCAGGCGGGATGCTCGGCCCGGGAATTATGTAGCGTATCTCTCGGACAGGGCACTAGAATTGATTCGCCGCACAGGCGACGGACGGCGTACACCGACGCACTGTCATAATGGGTCATACGGTCTGCGTGCACTGCCGGACACAGCCGGTCGATCCCGAGTGGAGGCCGTTTTGCAGCGAACGATGTAAGCTGCTCGACCTCGGGAACTGGGTGGACGGGCGGTATCGCGTGGCTGGAGAAGCCACGACCGTGCCTGATGAGGACGACACGGACGGACGCCTCTGAGATGCTGGCAGACTTCCCGTCTTCGCTCGCCGAGTATCATCGAACGGCGAGCGTCGGCGGGTCCGCCGATGTCTCGTGACCGCCGGAGCCTTGGCGGAGGCGGGTGGCGACGGCGGGCTGATTTCTCGAACACGCTCAACAGATATGGCTGACACGCTGACCATCACTGACAACCGCACGGGAAGACAGTACGAGATCCCGATCACCGACGGCACGATCCGAGCCATGGATCTGCGGCAGATCAAGGTTGACCCGGACGATTTCGGACTGATGTCCAACGACCCGGCTTTTCTCAACACGGCGTCCTGCCGGAGCGCGATTACCTTCATCGACGGTGACAAGGGCATCCTGCGCTATCGGGGATACCCGATCGAACAGCTGGCCGAGCAGGGCACCTTCATCGAAACGGCCTATCTGCTGCTCGATGGCAATCTGCCGACCGAGACCGAACTGGTGACGTGGCGCGAGGACTTGTCGCGACACGTGATGCTGCACGAGAACATCAAGAAGTTCATGGAGGGGTTTCGGTACGACGCCCATCCCATGGGCATCTTCCTCAGCAGCGTCGGCGCTCTCTCGACGTTCTACCCCGAGGCCAAGGAGATCGACGACCCGGCCTCGCGGCGCACACAGACCCTGCGACTCATTGCGAAGGTACCGAGCATCGCCGCCTACGCGTTCCGGCACAGTGTGGGCCAACCGTATATCTATCCGGACAGTGAGCTCAGCTACACCGGAAACTTCCTGAACATGCTGTTCAAGCGCACCGAGCCGGTCTACCGGCCAGACCCGGTGCTCGAGCGCGCACTCGATGTGCTGTTCATCCTGCACGCCGACCACGAGCAGAACTGCAGCACGAGCGCCATGCGCAACATCGGCAGCTCGAACGCCGACCCGTATTCCTCACTGGCCGGCGCGGCCGCCGCGCTCTACGGCCCGCTGCACGGGGGCGCCAACGAGGCGGTGCTCCGGATGCTGAAGCGCATCGGGTCGGTCGACCAGGTGCCGGCGTTCGTCAAAAGCGTGAAGAACGGGGAAGGGCGGCTGATGGGGTTCGGGCATCGGGTCTACAAGTCCTACGACCCGCGCGCAACGGTCATCAAAGCTACGGCAGACCAGGTATTCGATGTGACCGGTCGTGACCCGCTGCTCGACATCGCGCTCGAGCTCGAGCGGATCGCCCTCCAGGACGACTACTTCGTCTCACGCAAGCTCTACCCGAACGTCGACTTCTACTCGGGGTTGATCTACCAGGCGATGGGCTTCGCCCCAGCGATGTTCCCGGTGCTGTTCGCGATAGGACGCACCGCCGGCTGGATCGCCCAGTGGGAAGAGATGCTCTGCGATGACACGCGAAAGATCGCCCGGCCACGCCAGATCTACATCGGGGAATCCCAGCGGGACTACGTACCGATCGGGGACCGCTAGCAGTCCGTCGGGTGTGAGAGAGACCCGGGCTACTCGCTAGAGAGACCGCGGTAGCTGACGACCAGGACGGTGATGTCGTCGTTCTGCGCAGTGCCGGCCGTGAACGTCTTCACGCTGGAGAACAGATGCTCCAGCTGGGTCTGAGCATCGCGGGCCGGTGCCCCCTCGATGCTCTCGAGAATCCGGGCGTCCTCGAACTCCTCGCCGTCCGGATTGAACGCCTCGGACACGCCGTCGGAGAAGGTGACCACGAAGTCGCCCGGCTCCATCGTGACCGTCTCTTCCTCGAGCGGCGTCCCTTCGAACAGCCCCAGCGGCATGCCCCCAGTCTCCAGCCGACGCACACCGGTGCGTCCGACCAGAAACGGGGGGTTGTGGCCGGCATTGCAGAAGGTCAGTTGTCCATCTGGGCTGAGCACCGCGTAGAACAAGGTGACGAACCGCGCCGCGATCGCCCGGCGGATGAGCGCTGCGTTGACGCTGCTCAACGCGTCCGCCGGACCGGAAGCGATGGTCGTCTGGGCCGCCAGATTCCCCTGCAGCAGGGCGCCGAGCAGCGCCGCCGGCGGCCCCTTGCCAGAGACGTCGCCGAGCGCGAAGCCGAACCCTCCGTTGGCCAGATCGACGTATTCGAAGAAGTCGCCGCCGATCGATCGACACGCCAGCATCTCGGCCGCCGCATCGAAGAACCCGCCAGCCCGGTTGCGTGTCGGTAACAGCGCCTGCTGGATCTCGGCCGCCGTGGCCATCTCCTGGTCGAGCCGCGCCTTCTCGAGGGCGGCCCGGTACAGCTGGGCGTTATCGATGGCAACCGCCGCTTCGGCGGCCAGTGTCTCCAGCGTCGCGCGGGTCCCCTCCGACAGCAGCGTGCCCTTCTCTCGGCTGTCGAGATAGAGGACGCCGACCCGCCGGTCCTCGGCGGTGCTCTCGACCGACTCGACGTAGCGCACCAGCCGCAACGGCACACACAACACGTTGCGGATGCCGAGCGCCACCGTGCCCATGTGCTGGGCGGCGAGATCGCCCTCGAGCAGGTCCGCCTCGATGCGTGCCTGCCCGGTCCGGAACACCTCCTCCGGAATCTTGCGGCTGGTCTTGAAGCTGTTACCTGGCAAGGTGACCCGGTCCCGCGAGCGGCCCACCTTGAACTCCAGCACGTTGTCCTCACCGGCCAGCATGATGAACCCGCGCTCGGCGCCGCCGACCGAGATCGCCGAGTCCATGACCAACGCCAGGACATCGTCCAGCACCCGGCCGGAGCTCAGGGCCCGGAGCCCCTCGAGCAGTACGGCGACGTGGTGCATCTCACCGACCGCCGAGACGCTGCGGGTGTCCTCAGCGGGGGCATCTGCAAGCAGGAACACGAGCTCGACGCCGCCGCTGCGCCCCAGCTTCACCCGGTCACCATGTGTGAGGCGGTGCGTCTTGACCTCCTCGCCGTTGACGAACGTGCCATACCGGGAGCCAAGGTCGCGAAGCTCGAAACCGTCGCCGGCGCTGGCGATCTCGGCATGGTCACGCGACACCTCCCCGCTCGGCAGGTGCAGGTCACTCGTCACCCGGCGGCCGATGACAAACGGGTCCTTCTCGATCTGCACGATCCGGCGACCGAGCTGGTCGGTGACGTCGAGGCTGGCCTGGGCCATGAGGATCGTTGGGTTCGGAAGCGCTGCGTGTGGAACCGACGCGGGGATCATACTCAACCGCAGCCCAGCGTTGCTAGTACAGCGATCGCACTACCGTCCTCGGCGTCGCCACAAGAGAGCGACCACCGTGACGCCAGATAGAAGTGCCGCGACGACGCGCGCCACCGGTGTCTCGAGCTGCTGATCGACGACCAGGGCGAGCGCGACCAATCCGAGCACAGCCACCCACAGCCACACCGGTCGACGCTGGACCGTGGCCGGCTCGCGCCGGCGCTCGGTGGTGGCCGCGCCACACCGGAAGCAGATCAGGGCGTTGTCGGCGATCTCGGTCTGGCAGTTGGCGCATCGCATGACACGGCGCAGCCTGGAACGACCCGGCTGCTCTCGGCTGGTGGCTTTGGGCTGTGGGCGCTCGACACGTCACCTGGACGCGCGGAGGCGAATCTGCCGAGACACGCGGGCCAGCTCGATCAACACCCGCTCCAGATCGCGGAGATAGGCCTCCGCGCGCATGTCCGCCTTCGCGGCCTTCAGCACGTCGACCACCTGCCGGAGCTCCTGCCGTCTGGCCACCAGCGGAACCAGCCTGGGGTCGGTGACGACCTCGGCCTCCTCCAGCCCGGCGCCGAGATACAGACGCGCGGCGGTCGACCCATCCGGACCGGGCTGCCCCGCTTCGGTGCCGCGACCATCGCCGTTGTCGTCGATCAGTGCCCGCTCGGTGGCCAGCCGGCCCCGCTGCTGATACCACTGCCGGACACCGACGCTCGCGAACTCGAACGCCTCGAGGATCGAGACACGTCCGTCCTTGTCACGGTCGGCGGCCAGCGCGACGAACGCCTCCACGAAGAACTCCGGAAACACGGTGTCGTAACGCTGCACGGCCGACTCGGTGGCCGTCAGGATCGTCCGGCCCCGCCCCGCCAGCCGTGCCAGGAACGGGAAGCTCGCGCTCGTCGTGTTCACGAACACCAGCCGGCCCGGCACCTGGCTCAGCAGCGCGTCCCACGCCGCCGCCTCGAGATCTGGGCCGACGAGGTTGAACTTCGCGTCGATGCCGTCGAACGAACCGTGACCGATGAGCACGACGTACAGGACGGCGTCCTCGCCCATGCGCCCGGCCAGCTGTGCGACAGCCTGACGGACCCCCTCGCGAGACGCACGTCCGACGCCGGGGCCAGGCGTCTCGGCGAGCACGATCAAGTGGTCGTCGTCGAACGCCGGATGATTGCGCAGGGCGGTGACCAGCGTGGCACGCCAACGGTCGTGGTTCTCCTTGAACCGCGCCCCCCCGGACGCGCCGCTGACCAGCAGCGTGTACTGGTCCTGCGCCAGCACCGGGCCGGCGCCAAGACCCGTCATCAGTACCGCCAGGACGCCGACACACACCCGGACGCAGCGAGCCGACCACACCACAGACGGGCCACCGCCCGTCACCGGAGCCCCCACTGACGTCTCAACCCCCATTCACCACACAACACACCAACCACGACGAGAAAGCCCCAGAGGGTGTCCCACAGATCGTGCACCGTCGGGGGCCCTAGGGCGGCGTTGGCACGCAGGGCGCCCACCAGCTCATCGATCCGAGCCGCATCCAGCAACCGTCCACCCGAAGCCTCCGCGACCCGTCGCAGCACCGCATCCTGACGCCGCGGATCGGCCAGTTCCAGGTCCGCCCCACCGACCAGCACCGCCGTCACGGCCCGACCGAGCTCGCCCGCGCCGCGGTCCGCGACCGCCGTCACCCGATACACCCCTCGCCGGGTCGGTTCCACCTCGGCGACATACCGGCCGGTCCCGCCCGCCACCAACGTCGCCGACACTTCTCGCGTATCGCCGTGAGGATCCGTCACGCGTACCCGGACGTCGGCGTCGATCACCGGCGCGAACACCGCATCGGCCACGACGACGTCGATGTGCAACGTGTCGCCCTCGGCACGACCGCCCTCGACCCGCAGCATCACCGGCTCCGGCGCCTCCGCGCCGAGCCAGCGGGCCGTCTGCTTCCAGAACATGTCAAAGGTCTGGTCGGTTGACGGCAGCAGCATCTTCCAGCGCCACGACGCCTCCCCGGCGAACAGCATGGTACGCCCGCGTCCGAAACGTTGAATCGCGATGAGGGGTCGCGCAGCGGCCGCCTCGCCCGTCGTGGTCGCCAGCACCGTCGCGCCCGGGCGCGGCGGACCCAGTGGAATGATGTTCCCCAGCGCCGGCGCCACGTCCCATCGACTCCGTGTCTCCGCGACGCTGCCGCCCAGACGCATGATCGGGTGGGTCTCGCCGTCGGCGGTCAGCGCGATCCGGTGCGACGTGCCGGCCCTGTCCGGGAGCCCGACACCGCCGGCGCCCCCGCGGTCCCGCAGCA
>JADFPE010000308.1 GCA_022562495.1 Acidobacteriota bacterium | reverse complement strand
ACCTCCGAGAGTGCCGAGCGCGGCGTGGAACGCCGGCTCGAGGAGCATGGTGGTTGCCGGTGAGACCGCCGATGTGTGGCGTGATGTGAAGCGGGATCGCCTGCTCGTCGGTGTCGGAAGTGCGGGGCTGTACCCGTGGCGTCGCCCCCCGGAAAACCCCCGCGGCGCGCCGCGAACATCTCGCCTATAATCGGCACGACGTAGGCGTTATCCGGAAGGCTAGCGTTGAGGAGGTACGGATGAGCATCAGGACGTTCGTCGTCTGCGCCATGCTGCTGGCGGCATCAGTGATGGTGACACCGGCGTTTGGACAAGACCGGACCCCGGACGGCCAGCCGAACATCCAGGGCGTCTGGACCAACTTCGACCCGACGCCATTCGAGGCGCCGGACGATATCGACCTCGAACGGCTCGCGCCCCTGGCGGCCTGGTTCCCCGGCACGAACCGGCCCCAGCGTCCCCCGGCCACACCCTCCCCAGACGCTCGGTCGCGAGGACCTCAGGGGCCATGGGGCGATGGCCCAGGAGACGCGCTGCGCAACGAGCGACGCCGCTCGATGATCGTCGACCCGCCGAGCGGGCGGGCCCCGTTGCGGGCATCGGCCATCGCCAGCCGCAACCAGAACCTGATGCATCTGACCGACGGCTGGCTGACCCACACGCCGTGGGAACGGTGCATCACCCGCGGCATTCCCGGCGGGATGTTCCCCGGGGGCTACGGCGCCGGCTATCAGATTCTGCAGGTGCCCGGCTACGTGGTGATCTTCTACGAGATGATCCACGAGGCGCGCATCATCCCGATCACCGACCGGGCGCCGCTGTCGGAGAAGATCCGGCTGTGGAACGGGGACGCGCGCGGCCATTGGGAGGGCGACACCTTGGTCGTCGAGACCGCCAACTACAACGACCAGGGCACCATCGGCACCAACATCGCCAGCCGCGGCCTCCGGGGCATCCAGCAGAGCGAGGCGTTGAAGATCGTCGAGCGATTCACCCGCGTCGATGCCAACACCGTCCATTACGACGTCACCATCGACGATCTCGGTCCGTTCACCGCGCCCTGGACCGTGGCGATGCCGTTGAACCGAGATAGCAGCTATCAGATCTTCGAGTACGCCTGCCACGAGGGCAACTATGGGCTCGAGAACAGCCTCCGGGCCGGGCGCGCTGATGACAAGTGATGTTCGAGGAGACCAACCGACGGGCAAACAAACGATCGCCTCTCTGTTGGTGCTGGCGCTATTGCTCGCGGCGCTCAGCGGGACACAGCCTGCGGCGCAGCGAGGACCCGACCCTGGGGTGACGTTCACGCGACTCATCGATCGCGCTGAGATTCGCGTCTCGCGAGTGGTACTGCAGCCCGGCGCGACACGCCGTCTCCACTCGCACGACGACGTCCAGTATCACGTGTGGGTTCCCCTCGAAGGCTCATTGGAGCTGTCGGTGGGCACTGATGCCCCGGTGCCGGCGGTGCCGGGTGATGCGTTCTTCTTCGCGCAGGGCACGATGCATGGCTTCACGAACGTCGGCACCACGGACGCAGCCGTCATGGAGGTGTTCGTCAAGGAGGGTGATGGGAACGCTTCAGGGGACGTCCCGGACTTGGACGCGCTCGGGCTCCAGTTCGCGGCCCTCCTTGGGACGACGGCGAACGCTGGCTCCGCAGCTCGGTAGCGGCGTTGGTCGTCTGCGTCACGGCGCGCCGCCGTCCGAGGTGGCGCTCGACCGCGGGATCTCGCCGCCCGCGGCGCGAGTGCCCGCTCCCTTCCAGCGCCATCATTCATCGACTCCCGGGCCGACATGACGCGTACTGCCCGCACTCCCCTCGGCGTCGACCGCTGCGTGCGGAACCAGCCGGAAAGGACCCACGCCATGACCGCTGCCAACCGCCCGCGACCCGCGTGGATCATCTGGCTGCTCGGCGCGACGCTGTCAGTGCTCCACGGAGTCGGTGCCGGCGTGATGGCGCAGAACGCCCCAGGTCGCGTGGCGTTCGAGCACACCTGCGCCGTGTGCCACGGCGAGCAGGGGCGCGGCAGTCTCGCACCACCGTTGGTGCCGCTCACACTCGGCTATCGCGAGCTGCTCGGGGTCGTCCGGGAGGGTGGCGACCAGATGATGGCGTTTTCGCGAACGGACATCAGCGACGCGGAGGTCGCCGGCGTCCAGCGGTACCTCGCAGGGCTGTCGACCGGGGCCCCGCCGGCAGCAGCACGGCAACGCGGCACCGCCACGATGGTCGAGTGGCCATATGTCGGTGGGGACCAAGCCAACACCAGATCGTCGGCGGCCGAGACAGTAACGCCCGAGAACGTCGACCAGCTGCGGGTGGCCTGGACCTGGCGCCCCGACGAGCGACCGAGACCGGAGTTCGGCACGGTGCCTGGCAACTTCACGAGCACGCCGCTCATGATCGATGACACGGTGTACGTCAGCACGAACTACAACCGGGTCGCGGCCCTGGACGCCGACACCGGCGCCGTCCTTTGGATCTTCGATCCACGCGCGTACGAAGACGGGATGCCGGCGCTCGGCGGCGGGTTCCGCCATCGGGGCGTCACGATGTGGCGGGACGGCGAGACGCTCCGGATCTTCCTGGCGAGCCGGCACCGCCTGTTCTGTCTCGACGCCCGGACCGGTCAGGTGGTCGCCTCGTTCGGCGACGACGGGGTGGTCGATTTGAGCCAGGATCTGATCTGGCCGATCGACCGCAGCCATTTCGAGTTCAATGCGGCGCCGGTGGTCTACAAGGACCTGGTGATCGTCGGCAGCGCCGTCGGCGACCGAGTCATCTACCGGCGGACACCGCCCGGCGACGTCCGCGCCTACGACGCGCGCAGCGGTGCGCTCGTCTGGAGCTTCCACCCCATTCCGCAAGAGGGGGAGTTCGGTACCGAGACCTGGGAGAACGAGGCCTGGCGCTATACCGGCGCCACCAACGTCTGGGCTGGGATGACGGTCGACGAGGCACACGAGCTGGTGTTCCTGCCGGTCGGCAACCCAACCAACGTCTACTACGGGGGGCAGCGGCTGGGGGACAACCTGTTCGCCGAAAGCCTGGTGGCACTCGACGCGAACACCGGCGAGCGCGCCTGGTATTTCCAGGTCGTGCATCACGGGCTCTGGGACTACGACCTGCCGACACAGCCGATGCTGATGCCGATCACCGTGGACGGCCGGTCGATCGACGCGGTCGTGCAGCTGACGAAACAGGGGCTCACGTTCGTCTTCGACCGGGTCACCGGCGAGCCGGTGTGGCCGATCGAGGAGCGGCCGGTGCCGCAGAGCGACGTGCCGGGTGAACGGACCTCCCCGACACAGCCGTTCCCCACTCGACCACCTGCCCTGACGCCAACGACCGGGATGTCGCTCGACGACGCGTTCGACCTGACTCCAGAGCTGCAGGCAGCCGCGCGGGAGGCGATGCAGCGGTTCCGGTTCGGCCCGCTCTACACGCCACCCAGCCTGGAGGGGTCGTTGGTCCGCCCTGGCGGCGGCGGCGCCGTCAACTGGGGCGGCGGCGCGTATGACGCGCAGACCGGGTTCCTCTACGTGAAGACGTCGAACATCCCCGCGGTGCTCCGACTCGAGAAGTTCGACCCGGCCACCACACGCAACCCGTTCGCGGACACGACCGATCCGGACTACGTCGGCTACGACACGGCGCCGGGCGGCCGGCCGACATTCGAGGGCGGCCTGCTGCTGAACAAGCCGCCCTACGCGTCTCTCGTGGCCATCGATCTCAATGCGGGCGAGATCGCCTGGCGTGTGCCGTTCGGCCGGGGCAGCGATCGTGTGCGCGAGCACCCGGCGTTGGCGGGGATCGACCTGCCGGCCCGGCTCGGCACGCCAGGCGCGCCCGGTGCGATCGTGACGAATGGAGGGCTCGTGTTCGCCGGCGGCGGGGAGGATGCGCTCTATGCCTTCGACAAGCGCACCGGTCGCGAGCTGTGGTCCGGAGCGCTGACGGAACGGTCGACGGCGACGCCGATGACCTACCAGACCAGCGGCGGGCGCCAGTTCATCTTGATCGCGACCGGCTCGGGGAGCAGTCAGGAGCTCGTGGCATTCGCGATGCCTTAGTGGTCCTGTTCGTCATTGCGGTGACGTATCGAGGGCGTCGAGGCGCCCGGCTGGCCAGGCGCGAGGAGGGAACACAC
>JADFPE010000078.1 GCA_022562495.1 Acidobacteriota bacterium | reverse complement strand
GTGGTCCGGCTCGTGGCCCGTATCGGAGGTTTGACACCGGGTCGCGCGGTGCCGCTTGGTTCAGGCGACGCCGTGTGCCAGACTGCTAGCGAAGCTGCGCCTCGAACCGACGAGCACAGTGAAGCGCAGCCTTGCTAGCAGGAGCTTTTCTCACAGCCCCGCTACGCGGGGCCTAGCAGTCCGTGGTGAAAGTCCTGCGTCGCACCGAGACCGGTGCTGCGTCCGATTGGCAAGGCGCGACGAGGGAGAGCAGAGATGAGAAAACGGATCGGGGCGCTGACGCTGGCGGTTGCCCTCGCCGGCACGATCACCGCGGCGCAGGAGGTCCCGGTCGAGGAGGTAGTGCTCGACAACGGGATGACGATCCTGTTGCTGCCACGGCCCGGCGACCCGAATGTGGCCGCCGGATGGGTGGCGAAGGTCGGGTCGGTCTATGAGCGGCCGGGGATCACCGGGGTGGCCCATCTGTTCGAGCACATGATGTTCAAGGGCACCGCCACCATCGGCACCCGGAACATCGAGCAGGACCTCCAGCTCATCGCCGAGCTCGACCAGGTGAAAGCGCAGCTCCGGGTCGAGGAGGCGACGCTGATCGAGGCGCACCGGCTCGGGCAGATCGAGGACCCGGACGACCCGGCCCGCCGGACGGCTCGCCACCGGGAGCTGATCGAGCGATTCGACACGTTGCTCGCAGAGCAAGGCGAGTTGATCATCAAGGAAGACTTCAGCCGCATCTATACGGGGCAGGGCGCGTCGGGGATGAACGCCGGGACTAGCTACGACTACACAATCTATTTCGTGAACGTGCCGGCGAACAAGCTCGAGCTCTGGTTCTGGATGGAGTCGGACCGGCTGCTGAACCCGGTGTTTCGCGAGTTCTATTCGGAACGCGAGGTCGTGCACGAGGAGCGCCGTCTCAGGACCGACAGCACGCCGATCGGCAAGTTCCAGGAGCAATTCGACGCCATGTTCTGGCAGTCGTCGCCCTACAGCTGGCCGGTTGTCGGGTGGCCGAGCGACCTCGAAGGGATCACCCGCGAGGAGGCGCTGGCCTTCTTCGACATCTACTACGCGCCGAACAACCTGACTGCCGCGCTGGTGGGCGACTTCGACCCCGCCGAGGCGAAAGTGCTCGCCGAGCGTTACTTCGGTCGGCTCCAGCGGGGCGAGCGGCCGCCGGTGCAGCCGCGCACCCGTGAGATGCCGCAGCTCTCCGAAAAGCGGATGCACGCCTACGCCGACACCAACCCGCAGGTCGAGGTCCGCTATCACTCGGTGCCAGACGGACATGTCGACGAGCCGCCCCTGGTCGTGTTGGGTCAGCTGCTCAACGGTCGCACCGGTCGTCTGTACAAGGCGCTCGTCGAAGAGCAGGAGGTTGCCACCAACGCCTTCGGTGGGCAGTCGGGAATGAAGTTCGAGGGGATGTTCTCGTTGCGCGGGACAGCCAAAGCGGGCCGCACGCCGGAGGAGGTGGAGCAGGCGCTCTACGCGGAGATCGAGCGGCTGAAGACCGAACCTGTCGATCCGCGGGAGCTGCAGAAGGTGAAGAACCAGAACGCCGCCTCGAACTTTCGCGGGCTGCGGTCCAACTTCGGACTGATGAACCAGCTGCTGGTCCGCGAGGCGTGGCGCGGGTGGGAGACGATCAACACCGACCCGGCGCTCTACGACGCGGTGACGGTCGAGGACATCATGCGGGTGGTCGACACCTACTTCGCGCCGGAGAACCGGGCGGTCGCGATCTACTATCGCCGGGAATCGGCTGAGCCACCCGACCCGCGTCTGGCCGGGCTGGACGACCAGGAGCGGCAACAGGTCGGCCAGATGACGACCATGATGCAGCAGATGAATGCCGAGCAGATTACGCAGTTCATGGCTCAAATTGAGCAGATGGCCGCGCAGGCGCCGCCCGAGAATCAGGACATGGTCGCGGTGCTGCGCGAGATCGCGCGTGAGCGGCAGGCGGCCGTGGGAGGTGGACGGTGAGCGCGCGCGGCAGCGCTGGCGTCGTGGTCGTCGCGCTGGGGGTGGTGGCGCTGGCAGTCGGGCCAGTCTGGGCGCAGCCAATCCCGGCGCATCCATCCGACCTGACCTACGCTCTGCTCGACTTCACGCCGCCGGAGGCCGCCGACCACCGGCACGAGCTGTCGAACGGCGTGGTCGTCTTCGTGGTGGAGGACCACGAGTTGCCGCTCGTCTCGGTGTCGCTGACGGTCCGCACCGGCACCTATCTCGACCCGCCGGACAAGATCGGGCTGGCGAGTCTGACCGGAAGCCAGATGCGGGCCGGTGGCACCTCGACGATGCGCGCGGCCGACTTCGATGAGGAAGCGGCGTTTCTGGCGGCGCAGATCGGGAGCCGCATCGCCGCCACCTCCGGCGCCGCGAATCTGAACTGTCTGACCAAGGACCTCGACGTCTGTCTGGACCTCTTCTTCGACATGTTGCGGAACCCCGGGTTCGACGAGGACCGGCTGGCGCTGGCCAAGAGCCAGTCGATCCAGCAGATGGAGCGTCGGAACGACTCCACGGCGAGCATCGAGGGGCGCGAGTGGAGCCGGTTGATGCGGGGGGGCGAACATTTTTCGACGCGACCCCGGACACGGGCCACGGTCGAGGCGATTGCACGCGATGATCTGGTGGCGTTTCATCGTCGCTACTATCACCCGGGCAACTTTATCTTCGCGGTCTCGGGCGACGTGGACACGACCGCGATCCTCGCCGGGCTCGAGCGGCGGATGGCCGACTGGGACGTGGGCACCGAGTCGGTGCCGCCCGTGCCCGCCCCCGACTTCACCCCGCGGCCGGGTCTCTATCTGGTCGACAAGCCGGACGTCAATCAAGGGCGTGTGAGGATCGGGCACCTTGGCACGACCCGTGACGACCCCGACCGCTACAAGCTGCTGGTGATGAACGATATCCTCGGCGGCGGCGGGTTCAGCGCCCGTCTGCTCACCAGGATCCGGTCCGACGAAGGGCTGGCCTACAGCGCGAGCTCGAGCTTCGGCGTGGGGATTTACTACAGGGGCGTGTTCCAGGCCGGGTTCCAGTCGCGCAGCGAGACGGTCGCGCGGGCGACCGCGATCGTGTTCGAGGAAATCGAACGGATTCGCAGCGAGCCGGTCGAGGAGGAAGAGCTCCGGAACGCGATTGCCTCCTATGTCGACACCTTCTCCCGCAATTTCTCGAGCGCGGCGTCAACCGCCGGGCTGTTCGCCAACGACGAGTACACCGGCCGTGACCCGGCCTACCTGGCGGCGTATCGCGACAATATCGCCTCGGTGACGGCGGAGGACGTGCTCGACGTGGCGCAGCGCTACCTCGACCCCGACGCGCTGGTCATCCTCGTGGTCGGCAACCTCGAGGCGATGCTGGCGGGGGACCCGGAACGGCCGGAGTTCTCGCTCGAGGAGCTGCGCCCGGGCGAGGTGGTGCGGATTCCGCTGCCGGACCCGTTTACGATGGAATACCCGTAGCAGCCCGTGGTGACAGCCCCGCTGCATTCGACGGGCGCGGCATCCCGTCTGACGGCGTTGCTCCTCGGTCGAACACTGCCGGGATGCTTCCTCGTCGCGCCGTGTACTGGCCAAGCGCGGCATCGATCACGACGCGTCTCGGTGTGACGCGGGGTGTCATCACGGACTGCTGCGAAGCTGCGCCTCACACCACCCAGACGATCGTCGGCACAACCTCGCGAGGCTGCTGTTCTCACAACCCCGCGTCGCGGGGGACATCTGTGCGAGGCGACACCTCGGTGGTCGCGATGTCGCATAGAGAAGATGGCTGACGTGTCCGACGAGCGTGTCCGGGTCCGCGTCTGGACCGAGACGGGCCCGGGCCGCGCCCCCGAACAACGGGCCGGTGTGCTGGCCGCGCCGCTGCCACAGACGGCAGTCTGCTTCTCGGGGGGTGGCACGCGATCGATGGCGGCGACCGTGGGGCAGCTACGCGGGCTGGCCGCGCTCGGGCTGCTGGACCGCGTCGGCTATCTCTCCTGCGTCTCGGGCAGCTCCTGGGCGGTCGTGCCGTATCTCTACGCGGCAGACGGGGGCGATCGGCTCGGCGCGGTGACGGGACCAGAGCATCTGACCCGCGCCGGGCTCGACCGTCTCGATGCCCGATCACTGCTCCTGCCTGCGACGCGTCGTTTCCGTGACACCCTCGAGACGCTGGAGGCGGGCGGTACTGTCCGTCCAGACGAGGTCTGGATCCGTGCGATCGGCGAGACCTTTCTGGAGCCGTGCGGGTTGTACGACTCCGCGGATCCGGTCGGGTTCGGGCCGGCGTCCGGGTCGGTGGCGCCCGGCGCCGTGGGGGGGGCAGCTGCGGCGTCACGGTGTCATCGTCCGCAGGCGGCGCAGCCGTTCCCGGTGGTCTACTCGACGTTGAACTGGCCGAAGACGCGGTCGACACGCCAGCAGCGGCTGCCGTTCGAGTACACCCCGCTGTATGTCGGCGCGCCACAGCGGCGGGTGCTCTGGGACCCACAGGCCGGCGCGCGGACGGTCGGCGGCACGTTCGTGGAACCGCTCGGCTTCGGCGGTGATGCGCCCGAGGCGGACGTCGACGCCGACGGGCGTGTGGCGGTGCCGCCGCCGCCACGGCCGTTCACGCTCGCCGACATGATCGGCGCGAGCAGCGCGGTCGCCACCTCTGACCGGGACGTGCGCGCCTATCCCCACGCGTCGTACTGGACACTCTCCGCGGACGGCGGTCCGTGCGCCGTCAATGACCTGTTCACCGATGGGGGTGACGTCGATACGCTAGCGCTGCTCGGCATGCTGCGCCGTCGGATCCCGGCGGTCGTCGTCTTCATCAACTCCGTGTGGCCGCTCGCGCTCGACCATGACCCACGACACTGGCCCCAGAGCGGGCAGATCGATCCGGCGGTGGCGCCGCTGTTCGGGCAGCCGAGCGCCCGATGGCCCCACAACCGGGTCTTCCCGTCGCCGGCGTATCGGGAAGTGGTGTCGGCCTGGCAAGCCGCCAAGCGCGCCGGCCGACCGCTGGTCGCGTCCACCCGTCTGTGGGTGGACGCGAACCCCTGGTGGGGTATCGAGGGCGGCTGGGAACTGTCGGTGTGCTGGGTCTACAACGACCGGGTGGCGACCTGGGAGGCCGGGCTCCGCGACGAAGTAAGGCGAGTGCTGCCGTCGAGCGCCGGCGAGACTCCGGATGCTCCCCTGACGCGTTTCCCCCATTACCGCACTGTGGGGGAGAACGCCGGGGCGTTGACGCGCCTCATGCCGATACAGGCCAATCTGCTGGCGGAGCTTGCCGGGTGGGGTGTGCTCGAGGCGAGTGACACGCTACGGGCCGTGCTGGGGCCAGGCGGTCCTCGGTGTCCGCCGACTCGTCCGTCGTAGCTTCGAGGAGCCGCGACGGGTCCTGCCCTAGCAGTCCGTGGTACACGTCGCGCGTCGCACCGAGGGTCGTCGAGGACCACGCCGCGCCGGGCCCCTGGCAAGGAGCGAGGAGGGAGCTTGCCGGCAGTTTTCGACCGACAGCAACGCCGCCAGGCGGGAGGGATCGGCGGCCAGCAATGCGAACGTGTTCGTGACCGACCCTTACCGCGGGTCGGTGGCGAGGCGGGTGTTCTGGGGGAGCGTCACGCTGTCGTCGGCGGACGCCGTCGTTGTCCTGACGATGAAGAGCTGCTCGCCGGGACTGATCATGCCGAGCTCGCGGCGCGCGAGATCTTCGATGAACCGAGGTTCACCGATCAGGGCCTCGACGTAGCGATGCAGCCGGCCGTTCTCGGCGCGCAAGGTGTCGATGACCTGTTGCAGCCGGGCGTGCGCCTGGTTGGCCCGGACCAGCGCGACGAGCCCGCGTTCGCCAACGACGGCGTTGGCGACCAACAGGATGGTGACGAGCAGCAGCACATACCGCCCGGTGCGGCGCGGCGTCGGTGTGCGTCGTGGCAGCGGTGGGAGTTCGTCGAGCCGATCGATCGGAGAGCTCATCGTCCTGCCGCGTCCCGGGAACCAAGGCCGAGTCCCCAGTCACGCCACCGCACCGCATCGTGAGCGCGTCGTCGCCGGCTTGGCTCTACCCACTGCGTCATCAGATCGGCTAGTTATATGACGTCATGTTGTTGATGTCAACAACTGTTGATACTTTGCGACCATCTAACGTGGTATTGTTCCGCGCCCATGTTAGTGGCCCGCTTCATGAATACGGCCGCATTCGGCCGCCGATGCATCCCGCCCCGCTGCGTTGCTCGTCGGTCGAATACTGCCGGTATGCTCCCTCCTTGCGTCTTGCGGGACGGGCGCCTCGACGCCCTCGGTGCTTGGCCGTATTCATGAAACGGACCACCAAGCTCTCGACGAAACGGCCCCCAGGCCGGCCCCCGGCCGGCAAGGGCGGACTGGCCGTGACGACGAGCTACGTCCAGACCACCCTTCGGCTCGAGCCCGAGACGAAGGAGTTGCTGGACGCCTTGACCCGGCTCCTCGGCCGGCCGCAGCGCCAGGTGACGGGCGAGGCCCTTGCGCTCTACGCCAGGCGCCTCAAACTGTCGGATCGAGCGCTCCTCCATGGACTGCTCAGCCGGAAGGACTGACGGCGGGACGACTGGCTCCCACGCTCACGCGGACACCTTCATTGACCGGTCAAGTCACTTCGCCCTAACATCACTTGCCAACAGCAGAGCGCGCAAATTGCGGTACGCCGAGATGAATCAGGCTCAACCTTCACTGCTGGAGGATCCCAGCATCGGCAAACTGTCCGGAGTCCTGTCGTTCAAGGACGACATACGACAGCTCGCGTGGAACGGCCAGCCCACAGAAGTCAAGACGACTGAGGTCGATCACGACGGCAATACGGTCAGGGTCGAAACCTTCACGAACGAGTTCTGGACCAGCAAACAGCGAGCGGGACACAGCCTGCACGAGATCTCCTACCGCGCTTGCTTCAAGCCGCAGCTCGTCGACTTCTTCGTCCAGCGGCTCACCGATCCTGGTGACCTGGTCTACGACCCCTTCATGGGGCGAGGCACGACCGTGGTCGAGGCGGCGCTGCTGGATCGAGCCGTCGCGGGCTGCGACGTGAATCCGCTGAGCCGGGTGCTTACGAAGCCCCGTCTTGCGCCGCCAACGCTCACGCAGGTGTCAGAGCGGCTACACGCACTCGACCTGACCTTCGGTGACGACTATCGAGAGGATTTGACCGTCTTTTTTCACCCGGAGACCCTTCGGACGATCTGCGCCCTGCGTTCGTATCTGCGGAAGCGACAGACGGCAGGGGAGATGGATGGGGTCGACGAGTGGATCGAGATGGTTGCCGTGAATCGGCTCACCGGACACTCTCGCGGATTTTTCTCCGTCTATACCCTTCCCCCGAATCAGGCCGTGTCGATTGACTCGCAGCGGAAGATCAATGCTCGGCGGGAGCAGACGCCTGCCGTCCGTGATGTTGTCCAACTCATCATCAAGAAGAGCAAGTCTCTGCTTCGGGATTGCGGGGACGCCACGAGACAACGGCTTGGGGCGCACGCTCCGGGGGCGCAACTGCTGGTGCGGGCGTCCAGTAGAACTCCCGAGTTGCGATCTGCCTCGGTCGATCTCGTTGTCACTTCTCCCCCCTTCCTGGACGTCGTCGACTACGCAACAGACAACTGGCTGCGCTGCTGGTTCTGTGACATCGAGGCGGGGTCGGTGCCGATCACGATGGCCCGAAAGCTCGACGCATGGCGGTCGGCGATGACCGAAGTATTCGGGGAACTTCGACGTGTGCTGGTGCCAGGCGGCCATGTTGCGTTTGAGGTTGGCGAGGTGAGGGGTGGCAAGATCAAGCTCGAAGAGTCGGTCATCCCCTGTGGGAAGTCGGTGGGGCTCGAGCCGCTGGCAGTCGTCATCAACGCTCAAAGGTTCACGAAAACCGCGAACTGTTGGGGTATCTCCAACAACCGGAAGGGCACCAACACCAACCGGATCGTGCTCTTCCGCAACCCCGAGTAGCTCAAGGGCTCTTTGGGCCGAACAACCGTCGAGTTCACCAGACACCGCGGACGACGCCCGTGATAGAAGCAGGCTAGGTTGAGTGGACCAAATCTGGACAGTCAGAAGAGCTGACAGTCGCCTGAGTTTTGAAGATGCCGTAACTCTAAGGATCTAGCATGGAGCGTACGGTGATTTTGAACCCCTCCGAGGTTGCGACCCTCGATAAGCAGGACCCGTCAACGGCATCAGGCGGAGGCTTTCAAGGGTTGCTGGTCAAATTACAGCGGCAGCTAGACCGGACCACTGGTGAGCTGAAGCTTGATGACGGGGATCAGCGTAGGATTCCTTCGTACGCATTCGACTATGGACAAGGCGGATGGGAAGATCGCCGTGTACGGATTTTTGGCCGCACACTTGGACCTACACTAGGTCGACAGGCCCCGCACGTTGCAACATCCGACCAGCCCACGACCGGATATCCCTAGACATTCCTCCTCTCTCCTCTCTCCTTGGGGGGAGCTCCACTACACGGACACCGATTCGGTTTCGGGCTCCGCGTCGGCCGTGAGGCCCAGTTCCTTGCGGACGCGCGCGTCGATCGTGTTGAAAATGTCGGGGTTCTGCTTCAGGAATAACTTGACCTTCTCGCGGCCCTGACCGAGGCGCTCGCCGTCATACGAGAACCAGGTGCCGCTCTTCTCGATGATGCGCCGGTCCACGGCCAGATCCAGCAGGTCACCCTCGCGGGAGACCCCTTCGCCGAAAATCAGATCGAACTCGGCGATCCGGAACGGTGGGGCCACCTTGTTCTTGACGATCTTGACCCGGGTCCGGTTGCCGATGACCAGGTCGCCGTCCTTGATGGCGCCGATCCGGCGGATGTCGATCCGGACCGACGCGTAGAACTTCAACGCCCGGCCGCCGGTGGTGGTCTCCGGATTGCCGAACATGACGCCGATCTTCACACGCAGCTGGTTGATGAAGATGAGACAGGTGTGCGACTTCGAGACCACTGCGGTGAGCTTCCGGAGCGCCTGCGACATCAGCCGCGCCTGCAGGCCCACCTGCGCGTCGCCCATCTCACCGTCGATCTCGGCGCGTGGTACGAGTGCCGCGACCGAGTCGATAACCACCACGTCGGCGCCGCCCGAGCGCACCAGCACCTCTACGATCTCGAGCGCCTGTTCGCCGTTGTCCGGTTGCGAGACCAGGAGGTTGTCGAGATCGACCCCAAGCTTGCTGGCGTAGGTGGGGTCGAGCGCATGTTCGGCGTCTACGAAGGCGGCGGTGCCGCCACTCTGCTGCGCCTGTGCGATGACCTGCAACGCCAGTGTGGTCTTGCCCGATGCCTCCGGACCGAAGATCTCGACGACGCGGCCCCGGGGGACGCCGCCGATGCCGAGCGCGTTGTCGATGCTGATTGACCCGGTCGAGATGCGCGGAATGGCGGCGATAGCGCTCTGGCCGAGCCGCATGATGGCACCCTTGCCGAACTGCTTTTCGATCTGTCCCACCGCCATCTCGATGGCCTTGTCGCGCGCCCGGCGATCTTCTGTCATCTCTGGCTTCCTCTCGACCTGTCGATGCATGTCACTAACCCCCTTGTGTTCGTGTCGAAGTTTATACTCTAGGGGCGTGCCAGGCGAATGTCAAGCGAAAATAGAATTACATGTTCATGCATCTCATTGTAAATAAATACCTTATGAAGGAACGGACTTTCGCCCAAGGATCCGGATGTTCACAGAACTGCACCGTGTCTTGCCCAGGTCACGTGCAGGATCTGCTAGCGAAGCTTTGCTCACGGCCCCGCTACGCAGGGTTTTGACATCTCCGCGTGTCATGAAAACTTGTTACGACATTACGATGGCACCCGTAGGAGATGTCTAGCAGTCCGCGGTGAAAGTCGCGCGTCGCACCAAGGGTCGTCGAGGGCGAACCTATGCGGGCCGCGCGCTGCGGTCGAACCAGAGCGTCGTTCTTTTGCAGGACGGCACCAAAAGCGCAATGCGTCGCGCGGCGGCGTTACAATAATGCGGTTCGCCTAGACAGGACGGATGTTCGGGACGTCTTCGACGTTGCAGGGAGGGCGTGTGACAAGTCTCCGCAGTGTGCTGGTGTTGATCGTCGGTGGCATGGCGTGTCTTGCCGTGGCCCAAGGCTCGGCGCAGACGCCGGAACCGGACGCGCAGGGCGAGGGTCTGACTCTCGAGGTGAGCCCGACCCGGCTGACTCTCGGGATCGGCGACACGGCCGTGCTGGTCGCCACCGTGCGGGACGCCGACGGGGCGATCGTCGAGGACGCGACGGTGATCTATTTCTCCCGGGCGCGGCGCCGTGTCAGCGTGACGCGCGAGGGCGAGATCGAGGCGTATCGGTCCGGCGACGTCATTCTGATCGCGCTGGTGCCGAAGGACCCCGCGGACGACAGCCGGCGGCCGGATGCGCGGGTCCGAGTTGAGGTGGCGGTGACGGTGCCACTGCCGCCCGTCGAGCGGGTCGCGTTCACCCGGGTTCCGCCGAAGTTCTATGTCGGCACACGGCCGCGGATCGTGGTCGAAGTTATCGACGCGATCGGTGACACCCGGTCGGACGTCACCATGTCCCTGACCAGCAGCGCGTCCGACGTGGCCAGGGTCGATCGCTTTGGGTTCCTCACCCTGCTCCAGCCGGGCCGCGTCGAGATTACCGCGACCGCCGAGGACGCCTCGGACACGCTGACCATCGAGGTCGAGGCCAATCCGGTGCACTCGCTCGAGCTGCAGGCGAGCGTCGAGACGGCCAGGACCGGGGACGTCGTGCGGTTCACCGCGATCGCGAAGGATGCGCGTGGGCTCCCGGTGCGCGGCGTGCCGGTGCAGTTTGGCGTGGGTGGCCAGACCGCGCCCGACATCATCGCGGCGGGTGCCGCGGCGCAGATCGCCGAGGACGGTCGGTTCGTCGCCGAGCGGTCCGGGACCTACACGGTTGTCGCCAGCACGGGCAGCCACTCGGCGGCGCGCACCGTGTCGATCGAGCGGCGGGATGTGCGTCGCGACGTCGAGGTGGTCGGGCGCGGGAAGGTGCTCGATCGTCACACGTCGGATCTCTGGATCTGGGAGGGGACCGACAGCCGCGACTACGCCATCACCGGCACGTGGGGCGCCGATGGCCACTCCTACATCTGGGACGTGACCGACCCCGCCAACATCGAAAAGCTGCAGGAGGTGCAGGTCGACGCGCGCACCGTGAACGACGTGAAGGTCTCCGAAGATGGCGACATCGCCGTCATCAGCCGCGAAGGCGCCTCGGATCGGAAGAATGGGATCGTGCTGCTCGGTGTGGGTAATCCGCGTGAAGGGGTGCCGGTGCTGGCCGAGTTCACCGACCAGCTGACCGGCGGCGTCCACAACGTGTTCATCTCCGAGAACCACGTGTTCGCCTTGAGCGGGGGCCGGCGCTATGACGTCATCAGCATTGAGGACCCGCGCAACCCGACACGCGTCGGGCGCTTCGAGCTCGACACCCCGGGTCACGGGATCCACGACGTGTGGGTGAGCGACGGGGTGGCGTTCTCGTCGAACTGGACCGACGGGGTGGTCGCGGTCGACGTCGGCGGCGGCGGCCGCGGCGGTACGCCGGAGCGGCCGGTCGAGCTCGGACGTTACGCCTACCCGAGCGGCTGGAACCACGCGGCGTATCCCTACAGGAGCCAGTCGACCGGCACGTTCTATGTGTTCGCCGGCGACGAGTCGTTCCCCTATGGCGGCTATAGCCCGACACAGGGGGGCGTTCCGTCAAGGGCGGCGGGCTGGATCCACGTCATCGACTGGAGTGACTGGGACAACCCGCACGAAGTGGCGCGGTTCCAGGTGCCCGAGGCGGGGTCGCACAACCTGTGGATCGAGGACGACATCATGTATGTCGCCTTCTACAACGGGGGCCTGCGGGTGGTGGACATCTCCGGCGAGCTGATGGGCGACTTGTACAAGCAAGGGCGTGAGATTGCCATGTTCGTGCCGGGCGACCCCGCGGGGTTCATTGCCAACGCTCCATTCGTCTGGGGGGCACAGCCCTTCAAGGGCCACATCTTCTTCACCGACTGGAACACCGGCTTGTGGGCGGTGAAGCTGGCCGATCGGACCGGTCCCAGGCGGATCATCGGAGAGCCCCAGTAAGCCATGGTCAGAGCACACCGCGTTCCTGGACACCCTCTCCCTCCTGAGGAAACCTCGAAGCCAGATCGCTGCGGCCGGGCCACAGCTCTCGTTGTGGCGCACGGCTTTAGCCGTGCGATCGCAGGCCTGAAGGCCTGCGCCACACCGGCCACGTTGTGTGTGCTGGCCGTCACGACGACCGCAGGCGTGGCCGAGGCGCCGGACCGGCCGCAGCGGAGTTACTACGTCTACGTGGCGGCCGAGTCGGACGACGAAGTCTCAATTGTCCGGTATGGGCCGGATGGTGCGGAGGTCGTCAAGACCATTCCCGTCGGAAGCATCCCGGCGGAGGTCGAGGGGCCCCACGGGCTCAGCGTCGACCCGGATGGGCGCTACTGGTACGTTTCGATTGCCCATGGCTTCCCGTATGGCAGCGTGCACAAGTACCAGACGGAGACCGACGAGTGGGTCGGCGCCGTGACGCTCGGTCTGTTTCCGGCGACGCTGGACGTGTCGCCGACCACCGGGTTGCTGTACGCGGTGAACTTCAATCTGCATGGGCCGCTCGAGCGCAGCAGCATCTCGGTGGTCGAGGTCGAGACCATGACGGAGGTGGCGCGGGTCGACACCGGTGTTCGCCCGCATGGGGGACGCCTCAGCCGGGACGGGTCCCTCTTCTACTCGGTCAACATGATGGACTCCGAGCTGGTGGAGTTCGACGCGCTGGGGTTCGAGGTGCGGCGGCGGCTGCTGCTCGGGGACGGCGTGATGCCGACCTGGGCGACCAGACCGACGGCCGACGGAAAGGTCTACGTGACCGGCAACAACGTCGCGAAGATCTTCGAGGTAGACCTCTCGTCCTGGCGTGTGGAGCGGACGTTCGCGACCGGTCCAGGTCCCTACAATCTCGACCTGACCCCCGACGGGTCCACCCTCGTCGCGACCTACAAGGGCGGCGACGCGGTTGGGTTCTGGAATCTGGAGAGTGGGCGTGAGCGGGCGCGCACCGCTACCAGCCGCACGATCCCGCACGGCGTCGCCGTGACCCCGGACGGCGAGTACGCCTTCGTCACCCTGGAAGGGGTGGGCGGCGACCCCGGGACGGTCGAGGTGTATAAGGTGTCCACGGGCGAGCGGGTAGGCGCCGTCGACGTCGGCAAGCAGGCCGGCGGCATCGCCTTCTGGAAGATGGAGGGCTGACGGCTGAAGAAGAGCGCCCCAATCACGCGCGCTCGATCGCCAACGCCACGCCGTTGCCGCCGCCGAGACACAGCGTCGCGACGCCGCGTGTCGCGTTCCGCCGCCGCATTGCGTAGAGCAGCGTTGTCAGGATCCGCGCGCCGCTGGCACCGATCGGGTGCCCCAGGGCGACCGCGCCGCCGTGCACGTTGACCTTGTCGGGGTCGAGACCCAGCTCACGGATGACCGCGACCGCCTGGGCCGAGAACGCCTCGTTCAGCTCGAACAGGTCGACGTCGTCGAGCGCCCAGCCAACCTTCGCCATCAGCTTCTGGACCGCCTGGACCGGAGTCATCAGCATCCATTTCGGTGACAGCCCGCTGACCGCCTGACCGACGATGCGGGCCATCGGGGCGACGCCCAACTCCTCGGCCTTCTCGGCCGCCATCACGACGACCGCCGCCGCGCCGTCGTTCACCCCCGGTGCGTTCCCCGCCGTGACGCTGCCACCCTCCTTCTTGAAAGCGGGCCGCAGTCTGCCGAGCGCTTCGGCGCTGGTGTCGGGCCGCACCGACTCGTCGTACTCGAGCCGGGTCGGGTCCCCCTTGCGCTGTGGGATGTCGACCGGCAGGATCTCGTCCTTGAACCAGCACTCGCGAATTGCCTGCGCCGCTTTGTGATGACTCGCCGCGGCGAACGTGTCCTGGTCCTCGCGTGACACGGCGTAGCGCTCGGCGACCGCCTCGCCCGCCCGCCCCATGTGCCAGTGCTCCAGCGAGCACCAGAGCCCGTCGTGGACCATCGCGTCGACCACCTCGGCGTTCCCCATCCGGAACCCCTCGCGCGCGCGCGTCAGCATGTAGGGGCAGTTGCTCATCGATTCCATGCCGCCGGCGACGGCGATGTCGATGTCCCCGGTCGCAATGCCCTGTGACGCCAGCATGACCGCCTTCAGCCCGGACCCGCAGACCTTGTTGATGGTCAAGGCGGCCACGTGGTCGCCTAGCCCGCCCCGGAGCGCCGCCTGACGGGCGGGGGCCTGGCCGGCGCCGGCCGACACGACGTTGCCCATGATGCACTCGTCCACCAGCCCCGGCTCGATACCGGCGCGCCGGACCGCTTCGCGCACCACTTTCGCCCCGAGCTCCGTGGCGGGCAGGCTCTTCAGCGAGCCGAGAAACTTACCGGTTGGGAGACGGACGGCGCTGACGATGACAGACTCTCGCATGACGCTTCTCCAATGGCCGGTCCTCGAACGACGGCGTCTTCACCGCAGACGGTATGTCGTGACTTCGATACGTGTGACGATGCCGTTGCCCAGGAGCTGATTCAACCGTGACGTAATCAACGCGCTCGAACGACCGATCTCGCGGGCCCAGTGACGGTCATCGGCGCGTACCGTCAGCGTCCCGTCCTGATCGAGCGAGACGCTGGTGACCCGGTCGATCGTGCGCCCGACAGACGCGCTCCAGGCCAGGGAGACCTTGCCCTTCGACAGCGGTTGGTCCCGCAGCAGCGTTTGCAGCGCCGAGGTCACGCAGTGCCGTGCCGCGATCATCACTCAGACGGGGCTGCGCCCCGAACCCCACGCGGGCGCTCGTGGGGCCCCGCCGCCCCGCTCCGCGCCCGCGGGGCGGGCAGGTGCGCGCCCTGGGACCGAAGCAATGCCGCCAGACGGGATGCCCCGCCCGGAAAGCCCTAATGTATCATCCGCCGCGTGCGTCTCGTCCTGGCCTCCCGATCGCCGCGCCGCGCCGACCTGCTGACCAGCGCCGGCTACGACTTCGAGGTCGTGCCGGCCGACATCAACGAGCGGTTGCTCGACCAGGAGACACCGGCGGCGCACGTCCGCCGGCTTGCGCGAGAGAAGGCGGCCGTCGTGGCGCGGGACCACCCGGAGTCGATCGTGCTGGGCGCCGACACGGTGGTGGTGATCGATGGTGTCGTCCTGGGGAAACCGGCCGACGATGCGGATGCTGCCGGTATGCTCGGTCGGCTGTCTGGCCGAACCCACGAGGTGCTGACCGGCGTCGCGCTTCACACCAGGAACGACCAGTGGTGCGAGGTCGCGTCGACCCGGGTGACGTTCCGCGAGCTGACCGCGAGGGACATCGCCTGGTATGTCGGGAGCCGAGAGCCTGAGGGGAAGGCCGGCGCCTACGCAATTCAGGGGCGTGCCTCGCGCTTCGTCACGCGCATCGAGGGGCCCTACACCAACGTCGTCGGGCTGCCGATCGGCCTGGTCGACCATCTGCTGCGGAAGATCGCGGACAGCTCGTGGTGACAGTCCAGCGAGGCTCCGCCTCAGACCGTTCCGACCCGGTTGGCTCCCCCTGCTGGCCGAGCCTTGCTCACAGCCCCGCTCCGCGGGGTTAGACTCCAGCAAGAACGGCACGCGACTCGATGGCACCCGGGAGGCAGTGCCGGGAGCGGCCGTGTGATCCGCATGTCGGCACGTTTGGCGAAGCGCGCGGCTGCATCTTCGTCGTCGTGCCGGAGCCGGCGGACGCCGCGGCGTCCGCGCGTACGCCGGGCCGAAGGTCCGACACCACTGTCGAATCGCCTCGGAGAACTCGTGAGGACCAGTTGACGTGCAGGTGCTGCACCGAGCTGGCCATATGCGCATCGCCGAGGAGCGCTTCGAGTCTCTGGACGCATCCATCACGCGGGTGGGGGCGCGCGAGTGCCCCGTGGCGTATCACCCGGACCTCGAAGACGCGATCCTGCCGCAGCCGAACGATCTGCTGCAGGTCATCACGGCTGTTGGCGAGTACTCGTGTCCTCACCTGTCGGCTCGGGCTGACGCCGGCGGGCGCGCGCGAGGTCCTCGAACACCGTCTTCAACGCTGGAAACGTGACCAGCAGGGTCTGGAAATCTCCCCGACCGATCGTCAACACGTCGACGGCGGTCAGCGCGGTGATCGTCGAGTTGCGCGTCACCTCCTCGAGCAACGCGGCCTCCCCGAAGTAGTCACCCGGCTCCAGCACCGCCAGTCGCTCCGGTTCCTGTCCCGACCGCTCCCGGCAGACTTCCACCCGGCCGCTGCGGATCACATAGAACTTGTCGCCGAAGTCTCCTTGGCGCACCAGTTGTTCCCCCTCGTCGAAGTGCTCCGACGCGATCGCTCTCGTGCGGTCGGTCTTGAGCTGCACGATGTCCTGCCGGAGGAACAGGTCGAGCGCCCAATCGGTCGCCACGCGCAGCTTCCGGTCGAGCCCGGGCAGTTTCATCAGATACACCGTTCGCCAGAGCAGCCAGGCGACGATACCGGACAGCTTGAACCCGAACACCTGGGCCACGGCCGACCGCCGGCCCAGCGACCGCGGGTTCGGCACGCTGAATCGCACCGATCCGGTGGTCATCGGGATCCAGAAGACCCGGCTGATGGACCCGACGCTGAACATGTTCGGCACCAACGACCAAGCGGGCGACTACCGGTCGAGCGGCTGCACCGCCTGTCACGTGGTCTATGCCAACGACCGGTCACCGGTGAATGCGGCGCAGTACGCCTCGGCGGGCAACCGCGGTAGGTCACAGACCACCGACCCGATGATCCCGACGAACGAATCGGGTCACCCGATCAGTCACACCCTGACACGTTCGATCCCGACCAGCCAGTGCATCGTCTGTCACATGCACCCGGGCACCAACGTCGTCACCACCTACACCGGCTTCACGTGGTGGGACGACGAGACCGACGGCGACAAATTCTATCCGGAGGAACCCCTGAACCTCTCGGCCGCGGAGCGCGCCCAGGTGCAGCTCCGCAACCCGCAGGGTAGCGTGGTCCGGGGGCTGTGGTCGGACCCCGAGTTCCTCGCCGAGGCCGGCTCCGAGCAGTTCAACCGGCAGCTCACCAACACCCAGATCGCCGACTTCCACGGGCACGGGTGGCTCTACAAGGCGGTCTTCAAGCGAGACCGTAAGGGCAACCTGCTCGACGCGGCCGGCGACATCGTCGCGAATGCGGACGGCAACCTGCTCTGGGAGTCACTACGGAACCCGACCGACGAGGAACGGGAGACCGGACGACCCGGCGTGCCCGTACATCTGAAGGACATCCATCTCGAACGCGGGATGCACTGCGTCGACTGCCACTTCTCGATCGACGTGCATGGCGACGGCAACCTGTATGGCGAGACGCGGGCGGCAATCGAGATCGCGTGCGAGGACTGTCATGGCACGGCCGAGGCGCGCGCGACGCTGCTGACCACCGGACCGGCGGCGCCAGCCGGCGGCACCGACCTCACGCAGGGCGCGACACCATTCGGGTTACCGCGATTCCAGAGCCGGGCAGGACGCATCACCCAGCGTTCGATGATGGACGAAGACCTGCAGTGGATCGTCCCCCAGGTGGTCGACTCGATCACACCGGGCAGCGCCAACTACAACGAGCGGGCGCGCCTCGCCAAGACGATCCAGCGGGACGGCTCGACCTGGGGCACCACCGACGCGCCGGACGATCTCGCGCACGGCAACGACAAGATGACCTGCTACGCGTGTCATTCCTCCTGGATGACCAGCTGTTTCGGCTGTCACCTGTCGCAACGTGCCAACGAAAAGACGCCGATGCTCCACTACGAGGGCACGACCACGAAGAACTGGACCGAATACAACTTCCAGGTCATCCGTGACGACGTCTACATGCTGGGCATCGACAGCACCACGACCGGCAACCGGATCGCGCCGGTCCGGTCGTCGAGCGCGGTCGTCATCAGCTCGCAGGATGCCAATCGGCAGTGGGTCTACTCGCAGCAGCAGACAGTGTCGTCGGAGGGCTACGCCGGCCAGGCGTTCAACACCCACGTGCCGCACACCGTGCGCACCACCGAAACCAAGGGGTGCACCGACTGTCATGTCTCGGCCGAGGGCGACAACAACGCCATCATGGCGCAGCTCCTGCTGCAGGGGACGAACTTCGTCAACTTCATGGGGCGGTGGATCTGGGTGGCCACCGGTGAGCACGGCGTCGAGGCGGTCTCGGTGACCGAGCAGAGCGAGCCGCAGGCGGTGATCGGCAGCGACCTGCACCGCCTGGCCTACCCGGACGAGTACGCGGAGCATCTCGCGGGTGGCCGCACGCTCGAGGAGGCGGAGCACCACGGGTCGACCAACGCGCTCGACATACAGATGCGCGGTGAGTATGTCTACATCGCCGACGGCGAGGGTGGGTTCCGCGTCTTCGACGTGGCGCAGATCTACCAGAAGGGGTTCTCGGAGAAGATCGTCACCGCGCCAGTGTCGCCATTTGGACAGGACACCAACGTCAAGACCCGGTTCGCGACGGCGGTCGCGTCACCCAGCACCCTGGCGGTCGACCCAGCACGCGTGCGGCTGCCAGAGAACCAGGAGCAGCCGATCCACTTGATGTACGCCTTCATCTACATCACGGACCGGGAAGAAGGGCTGGTCCTGTCGACCGCCGCGACGCTGCTCGACGGCAACCCGGAGAACAACTTCCTGGAACGCGCCGCGACCTTCAATCCGAACGGTATCCTCGACGGCGCCGTGAACCTGGAGATCGCCGGGCACTACGCCTACATCCTGTGCGACCGCGGGCTGGTCATCGTGAACATCGACGACCCGCTGCACCCGCAGGTCGCCGGAGAGGTCACCGGCATCCGCGACCCGCGCGCGGTCGCCATCCAGTTCCGGTACGCGTTCGTCACCGACGCCGACGGGCTGAAGGTCGTCGACATCACCACCCCGGAGCGGCCGCGGCTCGTCATCGTCGACGTGGAGCGGCCCGAGCAGCCGCGGCTCGACCAGACGTTCAACGCAGGCGGCGCGATCAACGACTCGCGGGACGTGAAAGTGGCGATGACCAACGCGAGCGTGTTCGCTTACATCGCCGACGGCGTCAACGGGTTGCAGGTGGTGCAGCTG
>JADFPE010000307.1 GCA_022562495.1 Acidobacteriota bacterium | reverse complement strand
CTGATGGTGGACGGGGTCGTCTACACGACGGCCGGTACCCGGCGCGCCGTGGTGGCGGTAGATGCCGGCACCGGCGAGTATCTGTGGATGCATCGGCTCGACGAGGGCGAGCGTGCGGCGGCCGCGCCGCGCCGTCTGTCGGGTCGGGGTCTAGCGTATCGCGACGACGGCGGCGCTGGACAGATTATCTATGTGACACCTGGCTATCAAATGATCGCGCTCGACGCCGCCACAGGGCAGCGGGTCTCGAGCTTCGGGACCGATGGCATCGTTGATCTGATGCAGAACATGGACCAGGAGATCGATCCGCTGTCCGGCACGATCGGTCTGCACGCCACACCGATGGTGGCCGGCGACACGATCATCATTGGGGCCGCGCACGTGCCCGGCAGCGCACCTGTGTCGATGCGGAACACCAAGGGCTACGTCCGAGGGTTCGATGCCGACACCGGGGAGCGCCGCTGGATCTTCCACACGATTCCGGGGGGGGACGAGTTCGGCAACGACACCTGGCTCAACGAGTCGTGGCGCTACACCGGCAACACCGGTGTCTGGGGGCAGATCAGTGTCGACACCGAGCTCGGCATCGTCTATCTGCCGACCGAGATGCCGACCAACGACTACTACGGGGGCCATCGACACGGGGACAACCTGTTCTCGGACAGCATCGTGGCCGTCGACCTCGAGACCGGCGACCGGCTCTGGCACTACCAGGTCATTCACCACGACGTCTGGGACTGGGACTTTCCCTGTGCGCCGGTGCTGGTCGACGTGGAGATCGAGGGACGTCCCGGCATCACCAAGATCGTGGCGCAGCCGAGCAAGCAGGGGTGGCTGTATGTGCTCGACCGGGAGACCGGTGAGCCGATCTGGCCGATCGAAGAGCGTGAGGTGGAGGCCTCTGACGTGCCAGGCGAGCTGCTGGCGCGGACTCAGCCGTTTCCAACCCGGCCGCCCGCCTACGACCGGCAGGGGATCAGCGTCGACGACCTGATCGACTTCACGCCGGCGCTGCGGGCCGAGGCGCTCGCGCTCGTGGCCAAATTCCGGCTCGGGCCGATCTTCACCCCGCCGGTGGTCGCCGACCCGAGTGGTCCGTACGGCACGTTGATGCTGCCGTCCACCGGTGGGGGCACCAACTGGCCGGGCGGCTCGGTCGACCCCGAGACCGGCATTTTCTACCAGTTTTCCTTCACCAACGTCGTCTCGTTGGGGTTGGTGAACGACCCGGAGCGGTCGGACATGGACTTCATCCGCGGCAATCCGGCAGGGGTGGCTCCCCGCGACCGGTCACTCAATATCCGAGGGCTGCCGCTGGTCAAGCCGCCCTGGGGACGCATCAGTGCGATCGATCTGAAGACGGGTGACATCATCTGGCAGATCGCGCACGGCGAGACGCCCGACAACGTCCGGGAGCACCCGGACCTGCAGGGGGTGACCATCCCTCGGACCGGCCGGCCAGGCCGCGTCGGCACGCTCATCACGAAGACGCTGGTGATCGCGGGCGAAGGCGGGACCTTCACGACGCCGTCGGGTGAGGTCGGCGCGATGCTGCGCGCCTATGACAAGGCGACCGGGGAGGAGGTTGGCGAGGTCTACATGCCGGCGTCGGTGTCCGGCGCGCCGATGACCTACATGCACAACGGCGCGCAGTACATCGTCCTCGCCGTCAGCGGCGGAGGCCACCCCGGTGAGCTCCTGGCGTATCGGCTGCCGGAGTAGCACGGCCCTTCAGGGCCGTGAAACACTCACCGCACCGCTCGGAAGAACGTGGCGCAGGCCTGTAGGCCTGCGAGGCAAGGCTGAAGCCTTGCCCTACAGATGTCTGGGCGAGTGCGTTCCGCCTGCGAGCCGAGCGCTCAAAGCCGTAGGAGCGTGCCGCCAGGCCGACGCCGTCGAGCGGCCTGCTACCGCAGTCCCCGGAAGAACGTTCGCACATCCTCGACCAGCAGCTCCGGCTGCTCGAGCGCCGCAAAATGCCCGCCGCGCGGCATCTCGGTCCAGTGGGTGATGTTGTAGCGCGTCTCGGCCCACCGGCGTGGCGGGAGCGTCAGCTCCTTGGGGAACAGCGCCGCGCCGGTCGGCACCTCGATGTAGCCGATCGGTCGCGACGGGGTGACGTTCCGCGATTCGTAGTACAGCCGGGTCGATGAGGTGATCGTGCCGGTCACCCAGTAGATCATCACGTTGGTCAACAGCTCGTCCTTCGTGAAGATCGACTCGATGTCGCCGCCGCAATCGCACCAGGTCCGGAACTTCTCGACGATCCAGGCGGCCAGCCCGGCCGGCGAGTCGTTGAGCCCGTAGCCCAGCGTCTGCGGCTTGGTGCCCTGAATTCCGCTGTACCCACGCTCGGCGCTCATGAACTGCTGTCGCGCCCGCATCCGCGCGAGCTCGGCGTCCGAGACCCCCTCGTTCGGGTTGTCGGGGTCCGGCGGCGCGGTGCCGGTGACGAAGTTGAGGTGCATGCCCACCACGTGCTCGGCATCGTTGAACGCCGTCCAGCGGCTGATGATGCCGCCCCAGTCGCCCCCCTGCACGCCATAGCGGTCGTAGCCCAGCCGGGCCATCAGCGTGGCGTTGATGGCGGCCATCCGCTCCGGGCCGTAGCCCGGCTCGCGCGGTGCGTCCGAGAACCCATAGCCCGGCAGCGACGGGGCCACGATGTGGAACGCATCCGACGCCTGCCCGCCGTGCGCCTCGGGGTCACTCAGCGGTCCGATGATCTTGGTGAACTCGAAGATGGACCCGGGCCAGCCATGGGTCACGAGCAGCGGCAGCGCGTCCGGATTGGCCGAGCGCTGGTGGATGAAGTGGATGTCGAGTCCGTCGATGGTGGTCTTGAAGTGGTCGAACGCGTTGAGCCGTCGTTCCTGGTCCCGCCAGTCGAACCCCGTCTGCCAGTAGTCGACCAGCTCGCGGAGGTAGGCCAGGTCGGTGCCATAGTCCCACCCGACGCCCTCGAGCTGGTCGGGGAACCGGGTGTTCGACAGACGCGCCTGGAGATCTGTCAGCACCTCGTCCGGCACGGCGATCTCGAACGGGCGGATGCGCATCGGGTCTTCGGTGGTGGCCGGGGCGGTGGTCGGGGTGTCGGCGGCCGGCGCCCCCGGTTCGGGCGGTGCCGGCTGGCCGCACCCGGTCGCGACCGCCAGCCCGAGTGTCATGACACAGCATCGAAGGGAAGTGGACATCATGATGGTTTTTCTATCATGGTTCCTCTCGATCGGACGAACCACGCGTACTAGCAGCCTGTGGTGAAAGTCCCGTGTGGCGCAGGCCTTCAGGCCTGCGAGGCACGAACTTTTTGTTGACCGGACCCTTGTGTGCCGGGGCCTCACTGGGCATGTTCGAGCACCAGGAGCGCCGTGCTGTCGGCCACGAACACCCGCGACCCGGCCACCGCGATCCCGCGCGCCACACCGGGAGTATCGTAGGTTCCCATCAGGGTCGGTGCATGGGGGTCGCTGACAGTCACCACCTCCACCCCAGCCCGACCATTCGGGATGTAGATGGTCGTACCACGCACGGCGATCTGCTGCGGTCTGCCGGGTGGGCTATACGAGCCGAGCAGCCGTGGCGCGTCGGGGTCGGCGATGTCCAGGATCTCGACGAGGCCGGTGCGGTCGTAGACGACATACAACCGGCCGTCGCCGGCGATCGAGGCGCTGCGTGCCGGCGCATCATGGGCTGGATGGTGGCCGAGCGCCGTCGGCGCCCCCGGACCGTGCAGCTCGAAGAGGTAGACGCCCGACGGTTGGTCGACCACCGCCGCCAGTGTTCCGGCGAGCGCGACGTCACGCTGGTAGCCGGGTGTGTCCCGGGTGGCGACAAGCGTGGGCGCCGACGGGTCCGACAGGTCCACGACCTCCAGCCCGGTCATCAGATTGACGACCAGCGCGACGTTGTCGCCCAGCGCGACTGACACGGTCTGTCCCGGTGTCTCGTGCGTGCCCAGCAGCGTCGGCCTCGCCGGGTCCGACGTGTCGAGGATCAGCAAACCGCGGAGCCCGCAGGCGAGATAGACGCGGCCCTCGGCCGCCGCGACGCCGTAGATCTGGTCGGGGGCGGTGAACGCGCCGACCTGGACCGGGGACGTCGGGTCGGAGACGTCGATGACACGCAGCTCGACTCCGGCGCTGACGTAGGCATGGCGGCCTGACACCACGACCGTCTCGGCCGGGCCGTCGAGTGAACC
>JADFPE010000077.1 GCA_022562495.1 Acidobacteriota bacterium | reverse complement strand
TACAACGCGGCGAGAATTGCTCGACCATGTGTTGTTCTGGAACGCACGAGACCTCGAACGAAAGCTCGCCGACTTCCAGGCCTATGACAATGCGGCCCGCCTCCATGCGTCGTTGGCCGGCAACACGCCGTTGGGCGTCGCCGTCCGAAGCACTGTCGCCCGTGCCGATCTCACCGATGTGCGCTGGGCCTCCCACTGCCGGGGTCTAGTCCAGCTCCCAATGGCGGCCTGACGACGAATTCGAGACGGACAGATGCCAGCGCGGAGCTGATCTCTCAAGAGTGTGGCGCCCGTCCGCGGGAAGCGAGCCCGTGCGTCACCCGATCCGCTCGACGATGTAGCGTTCTAGCGCGTAGCCCCAGCCCCAACCCGTGTCCGAATCAGTCAGCGGGATCACTATGTATCCGCCCTTTTGCACGACCGCCGGGCCGAATGGCCGGTGCGCTGCGACGGCTTCTTGGGGCACGTCGATCAACGAGTCATTGACGTATACCTCGCCAGTCTCGGTCATCATGACGCGATCACCGGGTACGGCGATGACCTGCCGGACGATCGACGACCACCGCGGGTCTTCCATCCGGACTACGTCGCCTCGTTGCAGTCCTTCGACCTGGGCCGAGAGAGGGAAGCTGATGGCGACAGTGACCGAGAGGGCGTAGAGCAGCCGCATGGTTTTCTCCTTGTGTCTACGCGTTGCTGCAACGACGGCCCATCCTAGGCCCCCAGCCTGCGCTACTCGGGAGATCTTGTCAAGAGTTGTGGATCGGCGATCGGCGTGATCAGGCGGCCTCCTTCCGATCCTCCTCCGTGTTGCGTTCTTGCTGAACGCCGTCAGCGAGCTGCACCCCGGCGCGAACCAGGGGCAGCAGGTGCGCGCTGTTGAGGCGACGCCACCGATGCTGCGCCATGGAGCACCGGACTCGCGACGGATGGCACCGGCGCTGCGACTGCGCCGCGCGACGACGCGAACGTCTTCGCCCGGAGCGTTTACACAAGGTAACAAAATGTGACGTTTTCAGGAGGGCCGGGATCGGGTTCAGGGCCACAGGTCACAGGTTGGCTTGCTCTGTTCTTCGGCCGGAGTGGGGCAATACACTGGCGTGTGGGGAATGCAATGCAATCGGTCGGAGTGGGCAATACACTGGCGTGCGGGGAACACAAGGCAATCGGGGTGGGCAATACACTGGCGGGTCCGCTCCACCGCAGCCGAGGCAACGCTTACTCATGAACGGACAGCGATCCGAGAACCGAGAAGACGATAGGCCACATTAGCGGGGTCGCGCCCCCTCGGACAGCCAAATTCGTCTTCGGTACCCGACGTGATCGTGCACGGAATCCCAAACCATTCGCCGATATCGCAGTACCCTCCGATACGCTCCCACACGTCGGCCGCGGCGCGGTCGACGTCGATCTCCATAGGAATGAACGTGTAGGTCGGTGAGTCGATCAGGATGTTGTCTGGCGCCGGCGTCTGTGCGGCGGCGGTGATCCCGCAGGTGAGCGCGACCAGGCAGCTGGCACCGATGCGGGTGAATCGATACTGCATGAATTCCTCCAGATGCTTTGAGCGCAGGTCTTGGCTCGACATTCTGTGACAGGTGGACTGGCGCGGCATTGTCAACTTGAGGCTGTGGGTAGAGAATGGAGGCCCAGGAATCGAGGTACCCTTTGTTTCTAGCGACAGCCTCGGCTCGAGGCTCAACACGCCGACACGGAGCGACCAACCATGCGCAATTCAACCACCGTTCTGTCTCTGATCACCGCCCTCGTGCTCTGGAGTCCAGCCGCAGGAGAAGCACAGCGTCCTGTGACCGATCCGGGAACGGGCGCCTGGGCGCCCGTGGCGGAGGATGACATGGAGGCGGTCTGCAGACTGGACCCCGAGCTGCTCCAGCAGGTGACCATGCGCCAGGACATGTCGTTCGCCGTCGTGCGCTACGGCAGGCTGTGCTTCGTGTCGGGCGAGAACGCGTCCGACGGTCCGGGCGTGAGCCACCTCTTCTCGGCGACGAAGACCCTGGGCGCGCTCCTGACTGGAGCCATCATGTACCAGACACGCGATCTGGCGCAGTCGAGCGCGCCGATGACCGGGCCACTGCGCGAGTTCGATCGCATGGACCAGTGGATTGACCTAACCGCGCTGCCCCCCCGCGCGGTCATCAACAAGGACGCCACGGTCGCGCACGTGCTGGCGATGGTCGGCTACAGCGACGACCTCTCCCATGGTCAGAAGTCGCACGACTACGATGGCTCGGGAAGGCGTGAGATCAACCAGCTCATCCGCGTCATCGACCACGTGGTCAAGCAGGATCCGCACCGCTTCGGCGCGAATGCCGTGGAGGCCAAAGACCGGCTCTTCGCGAAGCTGGGGCTCGAGCACTCGCGTTGGGACGTGGAGTTCTTCGGATATTCCTGGTATGGCTCGCTCCTCGATATGGCGCGCGTCGGCCAGGTGATCCTGCGCGGTGGCGTCTACAACGGCGAACGTCTGGCCGACAGCCGCTACGTCTACAACATGACGCACCCCGCCTTCGAGGATGGCTCCACCCGCTATGGCTATCTCACGTGGATGAACAACACGACCTGCTCGCCGCGCGCCATCCACAACAGCTATCCGCACGGCATCTCCAAGTCGAGCGACTGCGCCGACGGCAACTGCGATCAAGAGCACGACGTCGGCGTCTGGAACGCGGCCGGGGCCGGTGGGCAGTTCATCGTCGGCCACCGCGGGCTGGACATGGTCTTGGTCGGTAAGAATTGGGACCAGGGTGGCTCGAGCCAGCTCTGGCGGGCGGTGCTGCCCTCGGTGGTGGCGGCCGACCCCACGTTCAAGGGAGATGAGGAAGCGTTCTGCGACGCGTACTCACAGGGGGAGTACGCACCCGACCTCGTCAAGTGGGAGGGCGATCTTTAATGGCCGTCGCCGACATTACAGTGGGAATGACCGGAACGGGTAGCGTCACGGTCGCCGAGGAGCATTATGCGAGCGGAGTGTTCGCTGGCGCGCCGGATGTCTATGCGACACCGAGTCTTGCGGCCTTGATCGAAGCGACCGCTGCCGGGGTCATGGAACCCCATCTCGACGATGGGCAGATGTCGGTCGGGACGCAGCTCGTCATCAACCATACGGGCGCGACACCTCCGGGAGTCGAAGTCACCGTGGAGGTGAAGGTCGAGGCTGTCGGCCGCCGCAACGTGGATTTCTCCTGGACGGCCAAAGACGCCTTTGACGACATCGGCCACGGGACGCACCAGCGGTTTGCGCTGGACAAGGCACGGTTCGAAGCCGGGCTGGCCAGCAAGCAGCCTTAGGGAGCGTGCCGTCACATATCCCGGCAGGGCATTGTCACGTTGCCGACCAAAGCGCGTTTCTCTCCCTGGGCGCCGAGCGCCCGCGCTCGGTGAGCAGGCACACGTCACCTCATCCCAGAAACGGAACGAGCGAGCCCTCAAGAGACGGTGGTGAGCTGCCCGGACCAGGTGGCGGCCGACCCGGGACCCGGAAGAGATTCTGGACGACGCCGTGCACCGACGCGAAGCGTTGTAGATGGGCGGCCGACTTGCACCGGCGCATCTGGCGCTCCCGCTGACGGATCGGTTGATGCGAGACGTCTGCTCGATTGTTTTCGTACGGCCTAGTACTGTGGATCACGGACGGCATCACGGTGCAGGGCGCCGCCGCGTAGCTGCGCAGCTTGTTCGTGATCAGCCGACGCGGTTCGCGGCCTTGTCTTGTCAACAGCTTACGGAAGAATCGTGTGGCCGCGCGGCGATTGCGCCGCGACTGCACGAGGATGTCGATTACGTCGCCGTCTTCGTCCACGGCACGCCACAGATACTGCTACCGCCCCTGGTTCTTCACGAACAGCTCGTCCAGATACCAGGTGTCGCCCATGCGGCCCCGGCGGCACCGCAAGCGCCGAGCGTCGTCGAGCCCAAACGTCCGACACCACTGTCGAATTGCCTCGTACGTCACGGTGATACCCCGTTCAGCGAGGAGATCCTCGACATCTCGGACACTCAGGCCGAAACGGTGGTAGAGCCAGACGATGTGACTGATGATTGCAGGGGGAAATCGGTATCCGCGATAGCTGGGCCGCTGGCTCATCATCGGCCTACTCTGCCACCCGCAGCCCAACTTGACAATGTCCTATGGGACCGAAAGCGATAATCACACCGTGAAAGGGCTGGCCTCTAGCAGTCCGTGGTGAAAGTCGCGCGTTGCACCGAGGGTGGTGATGCGCCGGCCTGTCAAGGCGAGACGAGGGAGCATACGGGCAGTATTCGACCGAGGAACAACGCAGGCAGGGCGGATGCAGCGCCAGCCGAATGCCGGGGGACTTTCACCACGGGCTGCTAGGGCAGCACACGGAATCCTGCCTCGGTGAAGTGGTCATCGACAGCGAGCGCCGTACCGATCGCGTCACGCTCCATGGTCTCGAAGCTGACACAATCGACGAGCGACAGTCGTCGCCTATCGGCGCGGGTGAGCCGTCGCATCCCCCGACGGTGCAGCGCCTCGTCCACCCAGCGGACGGCGAGGAGCGGGACGACATGCTGATCGAGGTCCCGCACGGCCGCGAGGCCGATGCGCTGCTGGAGCAGCGCGGTCGTCTCGACCAGCACGTAGCTCGTCGTCAGGAGGTTCCCTGGTGTCGCCGCGAGCCGTCCGAATGCGCGGTGGACGCGCTCGTGAGCGGCTTCCGTGCCGACCAGCAACGCGTAGAGCGCCGACGTGTCGACGAACGCGGTCACCGCCGGTAGACCTCGGCGAGCGTCTCGTCGTGCCGGCGGGCGACGTCGGTGCGCCCCCCGGGGTCGCGATGGCTGCCGCACACCGCCAGTGCCTCACGCACCATGGTCGCCCGGTCGACATGGCCACTTCCCGACTCGAGGTGCCCGATGACGCATCGGCGAACCGCCTCCGAGAACGAGATGTCCAGCCGCCGTGCCCACCGCTTCAGTCGCGTGTGCTGCTCGTCAGTAAGCTGTATCTGAGTACGCACCATGATGTCATGAGAATACCATCATTTTGCGATGACACGACCTCCTACGGGTGGTGCGCAGCGGCGCTGGGGCTCGCTCAGCGGGATGGGTCAGGGATCGGTCAGGGCACCGGAAACCCGCGGTCGCGCATGAGCGCGCCGATCTGGGCGTCACGGCCGCGGAACGCCCTGTAGGCCTCGGCTGGATCCACGGCGTTGCGGACGGCGAACAGGTTGTCGACCAGCTTCCTGGCGAGGTCCGTGTCGTAGAATCCGCCCGGCGCCTCGGCGAACGCCTCCGCCGCGTCGGCGGTCAGCACATCCGCCCACATGTAGCCGTAGTAGCCGGCCGAATACCCCTCGCTCGAGAAGATATGGGGGAAGTGCGGGCTGCGGTGCCGCATGACGATCTCGTCCGGCATGCCCAGTTCGGCCAGCGTCTCGCGCTCGAACGTGTCGGCGTCGAGCCCGGTCGGGTCGGTCATGTGATACCGCATGTCCAGGAGCGCGGAGGCCAGATACTCCGTCGTCGCGAAGCCCTGATTGAACGTCGACGCGTTCTTGATGCGGGCGACCAGCGCGGCCGGAATCGGCTCGCCGGTCTCGTGATGCACGAGATAGCGGTCGATCACCTCGTCGGTCAACAGCCACCGCTCCAGCAGTTGTGACTGGAACTCGGTGTAGTCGCGCACCCCGCTGTTGAGGGAGGGGTACTCGACCGCCGACGAGAAGTAGTGCAGGGCGTGGCCGAACTCGTGAAAGAACGTCTCGGCGTCGTCCCACGAGACGAGCACCGCCTCACCCGGGGCGCCCTTGATGAAGTTCGCGTTGTTCGAGCCGAGCACCGTGACCGGGCCATCGAACGTCTCGTGGCTGCGGTAGCTCGTGGCCCAGGCGCCCGAGCGCTTACCGGGCCGCGCATAGGGGTCGAGATACCAGACGCCTACGTGGTCGCCGCTGGTCTTGTCGCTGACCTGCCAGACCGACACATCCTCGTGGAACACGGAAACCGAGCCGTCGGTGATCGGCGTGAAGGCGAAGTTGAACAGCTCGCCGGCCACGAAGAACATCCCCTGGCGGAGCTTGTCGAGCTGTAGATACTGCGTGACCTCGTCCGAGTCGAGGTCGTAGGTCGACTGCCGGACCTTCTCGGCATAGTAGCGGTAGTCCCACGGCTCGATGGTGATGGCCGCCCCCTCGGCATCGGCCACCGCCTGCATGGCGGCCACCTCTTCCTCCACGCGGGCGAGCGCCGCCGGCCACACAGCTTCCATCAGGTCCAGCGCCTGTTGGGGCGTCTTGGCCATCCGGTTCTCGAGCCGCCAGCTGGCGTAGTTGTCGTAGCCCAGCAGCTGCACGCGCTCGTGACGCAGTTGCAGGATCTCGGCGATGATCGCGTTGTTGTCGTGCTCGTCGCCGTTGTCGCCCCGTGAGTAGTAGGTGCGCCAGACCTGTGCACGCAGAACCCGGTCGTCGGAGAACGCGAGGAACGGGTCCATCGACGAGCGGGTGTTGGTGATGGCGTACTCTCCGTCGCGTCCCCGTGCCGTCGCGGCGGCGGCCGCCGCCTGGCTGAACGACTCCGGCAGTCCACTCAACTGGTCGGCGGTGAGATAGGTGACATACCCCTCCTCGTCGGCGAGCACGTTGTTCGAGAACTGGGTGTGCAGCTCGGCGAGCCGCCGCTCGATCGCGGCGTACCGCGTCTTCGCCTCCGCGTCCAGCGTGGCGCCGTTGCGGGCGAAGCCGTCATAGGTGATCCAGACCAGACGTTGCTGATCAGCACGCAATGACGCCATCGCCTCACCGTCGTAGACCGTCTTGATGCGGGCGAAGAGCGCGGCGTTCTGCGTGATCTTCGAGCGGAACGCCGCGAGTCGCGGTGCCATCTCACGCTGGATCTCGCGGAACTCCGGGGTCGACAGGTTCGAGCTCCAGACTCCCAGATAGGTCGAGACGCGGTCCAGGTCACGCCCGGCGCGCTCGAGTGCGACGATGGTGTTCTCGAACGTCGGCGGCTCGGGGTTGGACGCGATCGCGTCGATCTCGTCGAGCTGCCGCGTCATGCCGACTTCGAGCGCCGGCGTCAGGGCGTCGAGGTCCATCCGGTGGAACGCTGGAACCCCGCCGTGGGGACCGGTCCAGTCGGCCAGCAGTGCGTTGTGTGGCTCGGTGGTGTCAGTGCTCATGGTGGACGGTTCGGCACAGGCCACGACGCACACCGATGCGGCGAGAGCGGTGGCGTCCAGCAGCGCGCGTCGCAACGCTGTCACGCGGGTGCGCGTCGCGGGTCGCGTGGTCAGCCTCGCATCGTGCACGGGACACATCATCACGTGTGCAGCACGTTGTGTGTCACCCGCCGGACATGTCTGGCCTCCCCCGTAGCGAGGCTCTCAGAGCAGCCAGCGAGCGACACGGCGCTCCGTCTCACGCGTCGGTGTGACGCGGACCTGCGCTGGTCTACCGGGCTCGATCGGGGTCGACCCCGGCGTCACGCATCACCTGGCGGACCGCCGCCTCGGTCTCGGGCGAGCTGAGGATGTTCATCCCGCGATGCACCCCTTCGGCGATGTTCAGCGGCGTAATCCCCTTGTCGTTCGTCCGGTTCCAGATCTCGATGTCGGCGCCGGCGTCGGCGAGGAATCGCACGACCCGTGGCAGGTGCTTGTAGGTGGCGCCGTGCATCGCGGTCTCACCCTTGTCATCGACCGCGTTGATGTCCAGCCCGACCTCCAGGGCCAGCGTGACCGCGTCGAGCACCTCGGACTCGGTCCCCGGGTCCTCGCCAGGTGCTGCGGTGCCCAGCCCCGCCGCCACCATCAGCGGTGTCGAGTGATCGTCGTTGGTCAGGTGCGGGTCGGCGCCCAGGTCGACCAGCAGCCGCATGTACTCGGCGTCGGCGGTGCGGGCGGCCAGCAGGAACGGCGTGCCGCCGCTGAAGTTCAGCCCCGTGATACCGGCCGGCGGACGCCGCGTGACCCGGGCGTTCAGGTCGGCGCCGTGCGCGACCAGCGTGCGGGCGAACTCGAGACTGGTCATGTCGCCCGACCCTTCCGGCGCGGGGTTGTTGCTGCCCGCGATGCCCGCCTTGCGCACCCAGGTGAGTTGGTGCAGGGCGGTCCACCCACGCGGCGCGGCATTCGGGTCCGCGCCGCGGTCCAGCAGGAACGCGGCGAGCTCGTAGTGAGCGCTCCCGGCTGCCAGCAGAAACGCGTTGAGCCCCGCCTCCGACGCCCGGCGCCGCTCCACACCCCCGGCGCTCCGTGTGGAGTTGATCGACAGGTGCTCCTCGAGGCTCGACCCCGCTTCGAGCAGCGCCTGCACCACGTCGATCTGCCCCTCGCGCGCCGCGAACAGCAGCGCCGTGAAACCGCGTTTCGACGTCGCCCCAACGTCCGCGCCGTGTGCGACCAGCGTCGGGATCATCGCCACGTGCCCCTCGGCCGCGGCCCACATCAACGCGGTCTGGCCGCGCCAGGTCTCCTGCACCGTCACATCCGCGCCGGCGTCGAGCAGGAGCTCCACCGCCTCGACGCTGCCGGACCGCGCCGCGGTCATCAGCACCGTCTCGCCTTCCATCAGCGTCGTGTTCGGGTTGGCGCCCGCATCCAGCAACGCCGCGATCATCGGGGCGTTGCCGTTGATGGCGGCCAGCGAGAGCGGCCGCACACCGTAGCGGTTGCCGACGTTCACGCCGGCACCGGCCGCCAGGAGCAGCCGGACCATCTCCACATCCGGTCCGTGCGACGCCCAGTGGAGCGGGGTCGTCCCGTCGACCTCGGCCGCATTCACGTCGCCGCCCTGTTCGATCAGGGCGCGCACATCCGCCACAGTGCCTGCCTTGACCGCGTCCACCAGCGGCACATCGGCTGCCGGGCCCGCCGCGGCCGGCACACCATTCAGCAGCGCTCCCAGCACCGTCACACCGATGAGCCGTGTCACGCGGGTCATGCCGTGTCTCCCGAAACGTCCCCGATCGGAACTCGGTCCTGCGGACATCCGTGGGGCCAGGCTGCAGCCGTGCCTCGCAGGCTTGAAGGCCTGCGTCACGAGCTGCCGGTGTCAGTCTGCCGGCCGTGTGCTGCCGCAGCCAGGTCAGAGCGTGAGCGGCTCTAGCACTTCGCCGGCCCGGCCGGTGCTATCGACGAAGCTGTCGAGATGCACACCCACGTCGTCGAGCAAGGCGAGGTGCAGGTTCGCCAGCGGCGTCGGCTGTGCGTACTGGATATGCCGGCCGCCCCACGCCTTGTCGCCGCCGCCGCGCGCCACGATGATCGGCAGATTGGTGTGGTTGTGCACATCCGGGTTGCCCATGCCGCTGCCGAGCACATACGTCGAGTGGTCGAGCAACGACCCGTCGCCGTCCTCGGTCGACCGCAGCCTGCCCACCATGTAGGCGAAGAGCGACACGTGATACGCGTTGATCTTGGCCAGCTTGGCGAGCTTCTCCGGGTCGTTCACGTGGTGCGAGACCGGATGGTGCGGCTCGGGCACCCCGATCTGCGGGTAGGTCCGCGTGCTGGCTTCCCGCGCCAGCTGGAACGTGATCACCCGCGTCAGATCGGCCTGCAGCGCCAGCACCTGGAGGTCGAACATCAGCTTGACGTGGTCTTCCCAGTCGGCCGGCACGCTGGTCGGTCGGGTCAGATCCGGCAGCGGCGAGCTGCGCGTCTGCCGCTCGGCCGTCTGAATGCGGCGCTCGACCTCGCGCACGGTGCTCAGATACTCGTCGACCTTGGTCCGGTCGACGCTCCCGAGCGTGCGCTGGAGGTGCGCCATATCGTCGAGCACCCAGTCGAGAATGCTGGTGTTCTTGCGCATCTCGGCGCGGCGCTCCTCCGGGGTGCCGCCATCGCCGAAGAGCCGCTCGAAGACCACCCGCGGGTCGGCCTCGGTCGGCAGCGGCGAGGTCGGCGACGCCCACGACAGATTATTCTGGTAGACGCAGGCATACCCGTTGTCGCAGTTCCCGACCTGTGCGATCAGGTCGGTGCCGAGCTCCAGCGACGGGATCGGCGTATCGCCGCCGATCTGCTTCGCCGCGATCTGGTCCACCGTTGTGCCCAGCTCGTAGTCACTGCCCTCGGTGCGCTTCGCCTTCAGACAGCTCAGGAACGCACAGTTCGATGAGGCGTGGTTGCCGGTCGTGTAGGCGTTGCGCAGCTCGAGGTTGGTGACGACGGTCACATCATCGAGATACGGCGTCAGTGACGCCAGGGAGGGCGACAGCGCCGTGATCCGGCCGACCTCCGTGGGGGTCCAGGGCACCGGGTTCATCCCCATCGGGATGTAGACGTACCCCAGCCGGCGCGGCGCGTTGGCCACGGTGGTCGCCTGGGCCGACAGCGCCGGCACCATCGAGTCGAGCAACGGGAGCGCCAGGGATGCGCCCAGGCCCCTCAGGAACGTGCGGCGCGGCAGCGCCATCTTGGTGATGATCATTGGGTTCTCCGCATCTGAAACGGGGTGCTCTCGACGATACCGAGCACGAGAGACGAAAACCGGTAGTCGTTGCCGGCGGCGCGCCGCACGATCCGCCGTACTGCCGGCCCGTCGTGGTAGTCGAGACCGCGGCCGAGGGCGTAGGTCAGGAGCTTCTCGGTCATCGTCCCGACGAACACCTCCGGGCGGGCGAGCACCGCCTCGCGCAGCCCGGTGACGCCATCGAAGCTGCCACCGCCCGGCACGCTGCCCGACGCGTCGATCGGGACCCAGTCGTCGCCCCGGTCCCGCCACCGGCCGATGGCATCGAAGTTCTCCATCGACAGCCCGGCCGGGTCCATCAGCTGGTGACACACGGCGCAGGCCGGGTTCACACGGTGCTGCTCCATCCGCTCGCGCATCGAGCGCGCCGCGATGCCAGGCTCCGGCTCCTCGAGGGGCGGCACGTTCGGTGGCGGTGGCGGCGGCGGCATGCCGAGCAGGTTGTCCAGGATCCACTTACCACGCAGCACCGGCGACGTGCGGGTGGCGTAGGAGGTCACCGTCAAGATGCTGCCATGGCCTAGCAGGCCCCGGCGCGGACTGTCCTCGGGTAGCTCGACCCGTCGGAAGTGGTCGCCGTAGACATTGGGGATGTCGTAGTGCCGCGCGAGCCGCTCGTTCAGAAACGTGTAGTCGGCCCGCAGCAGGTCGAGGACGTTCCGGTCCTCGCTGACGATGCTCCCGAACAGCATCTCGGTTTCGCGCCGGAACGCCCGGCGCAGGTTGTCGTCGAAGTCCGGGAACAGCCGGAGGTTGGGGTTCACGGCGTCCAGGTTGCGCAGATACAGCCACTGGCTCGCGAAGTTCGTCGTCAGCGCCTCGACCCGCGGATCGGACATCATCCGGCGCACCTGGGTCTCGAGCACCGCCGGGTCAGAGAGGCTGCCCTGTTCCGCCAGGTCGATCAGCTCGTCGTCCGGGAGACTGCTCCAGAGGAAGAACGACAGCCGGGAGGCCAGCTCCACGTCGCTGATCTGGTAGACGCTCCCGGGCGCCGCGTCCGCCGGGTCGCGTTCGATCCGGAACAGGAACTGCGGGCTCGTGAGCAGCGCCCGCAACGCCATCTCGACACCGGCCTCGAACCCACCCTCGGCGCGTCCCTGCTCGTAGAACGCCAGCGGCATTGCCAGATCCCGGTCGGACACCGGCCGCCGGTAGGCGCGACGCGTCAGCGTCGAGATGATCGAGGCGGCGCAGTCCGACTCGTCGGCCGCCGTCGCGGGGCGGCAGCTGAAGACCCGGTCCCGGCTCGGTGTATCGCCGGCGCCGGTCGGGTCGAAGGGCCCGGCCACCGACACCGAGTACACGGCCGGCTGTTGCCGTGGGTGCCGGTCCTGGTTGAAATGCGCCCGGTAGGGTTGTCGCTCGGTCTCGATGAGCGCCGAATTCTTTTGCAGAAACGCCACACCCAGCACATGCGGTCCGGCGGTCACCGGAATCCTCAGGTTCAGATGCTTGTCGACCCCCTCGTCGGCGTAGTAGCTCCCGAACCGGTTCCGGTTCGGCGTGACGGTGAACAGCGTGAGCCGCTCGCCGTCCAGCGTCACCTCCATCACGTGCGGTTCGCTCAGCCCCTCGACGTTCTCGTTCCGGTTCCGCGCCAATCGCACCTCGATCTCGTACTCGCCGTCGAGGGGAAAGGTGTGCTCCACCGCCGTGCCGCCGCGTGTGCCGAACGGCAGCCCGTCGAAGTGCGTCTCCTGCGTGAGATCGGCCCGCAGCACCACCAGGCGGGTACCCGGCGCGCTCGTCATGCCGCCCACCGCGAGACGGCTGATCTTCTGCGCGGCCGACAGGTAGCGCTCCATGAGCGTCGGTGACACACCGCCCAGGCTGACGTTGTCGAAGCCGAAGCTCGCGTCGTCGCGGGGCAGCAGTGCCGCGACGTCCACGTCGAGCGCGAGCAGATCGCGGATGGCGTTGCGATACTCGGTGCGGTTCAGCCGGCGGAAGGTCTCGGTCCGGCCCGGGTGCGGCGTCGCGACGGCGATGCTGTCGAGCTCGGTCTCGAGATAGGTGAGCAGCTGGGCGTAGCCGGTCTCGTCCGGATGTGGTGCCCCCGCCGGAGGCATGGCCCTGGCGCGCAGCTTGCGCACGGCGCGTTCCCACACCTCGACGTGGTCGGCCACCGCGTCGAGGGCGATCCCGTCGAGCGACAGCCCGCCCCGCAGGGCGCGGTCGTTGTGGCACCGCAGACAATACTGGTCGACGAGGGCCTGCTCGGTGGCGGCGGTCGCCGGCGCGCCCTGCTGTGCAGCGCTGGCGGCCCTGAGATACGGGACCCAGAGGACCCCCACGGCCAGTCCGGCCGCAGACCACGCCAGCCAACGTCTTCGCATCCGAGCCTCCCGTGCTGGCACACACATCCAGGAGATATCCTATCTATGACCTACCCGAAAGTCACGTGTACAGTCAGTCTCCCCCGGCTTTACCGGGGGAGACTGACGTGGCGTTTCTCACAACCCCGCTACGCGGGGGCTAGACTTCGTCCCGGCGCGACCCAATACTTGTTGCGATTGTCGCGATGTCGCCCATGGACGATGTCTGTCTGGTCACGGTAGGTCCCTTCCCCTCCGTGGCTACCCATTTTTCCTGCTCGTCACGAGTGTGAACTTCGACACCGGTATGCACAGACGCACAGCTGGACTTCGCAAGGCTCGCTGGTGCTCCCGGGGTGGCCCGGTGTGGCTCGCCGTGGCCATCATCGGTGCGATGGCGGGCTCTGGGTTCGCACAGAGCGCCGACGCGGAACCCACACCGTGGTACGAACGGATCGAGTTCGGCGGCGATTTTCGTTCCCGCTACGAGGGGTTCTATCAGGACGGCCGGACGACGCGGCACCGGAGCCGGTTGCGCCTCCGCCTGCGCATCGACAGCGACATCAACGATGACACCCACCTGCAGATCCAGATCGCCAGCGGCGACCCGGGCACACCGGTGTCCACCAACCAGACGTTCTCCAGTTTCTTCCGGCCCAAGCCGTTCAACCTCGACCGGGCCAACATCGCCTACAACCCCGCCGGTGCGCGGGCGCTGACGTTCGGGATGGGGAAATTCGGGTTCCCGATCAGTCGCACCCAGATGACCTGGGATGACGACGTCAACGTCGAGGGCGGGTACGAGCAGGTGGCCTGGAGCCCGACCGAGACGGTCGGTGTGAAGCTGGTGGCGCTGCAGACGGTGGTCAACGAGGTGAGCAGCGACCAGGACTCGTATATGCTCGCCGGCTACGGGGAGGTGCGCGTGGCGGTCGGGCGCCACTCGTTCCGGCTCTCGGTGGCCGACTACGGGTTCAGCAACGTCGACCAGGTAGCGGTCGGGCGCGCCACCGGACCGCTCAACAGCATTCTCACCAACCAGCTCGAGCTGGACGCCAACGGCGTGATCATCGGGCTCGTTTCCGACTTCAACATGGTCGACGTCATCGCCCAGGCCGAGTTCGACACCGGGCGCGATCGGTACCCGTTCCGCGTGCTAGCCGACGTCGTGCGCAACACCAGGGCGGCGTCGGACCTCGACACAGGCATCTGGTTCGAGGCGGAGTACGGCGGGTCACGCCTGCCGCGAAGCTACACCGTGGGGTACACCTTCGGGTGGATCGAGCAGGACGCCGTCCTGTCCCCGTTCATGTTCAGCGACATCCCGGGCACCAACGTACAGCTGCACATGATCAACCTGGCCTATGTGCCGCTGTCGAACCTGACCCTCGACCTGACGTTACACATCTCCAAACGGCTCGCGGTGCCGGCCGGGATGCCCAACAGCTACCTGACCCGACCGCACGTGGCCGTCATCGTCCGGTTCTAGTACCTAGCTGCCCGTGGTGCAAGCCCCGCTGCATTCGCACGACGCTGCATCCCGGCTGCCGGCGTTGCGTCTCGGTCGAATACAGACCGGTATGCTCCCTCGGCGCGCCTTGTACCGGCCGTGCGCGGCATTGCCACGACGGTTCTCGGTGCGACGCGGGGGTTCATCACGGACTGCGAGACGGGGCTGCGCCCCGAGCCCCACGCGGCCGCTCGCGGGGCCCCATTGCTCCACTCTGCGTCCGCAGGGCACGCAGGTGCGCGCCCCTGGCGTTAGGTGATGAGATAGGCACGGAGCGCGCGGAACGCCTGTCCGCGGTGGCTCACGGCCGCCTTCTCGTCGACGGTGACTTCCGCGAGCGTCCGGCCGTATGGCGGGTAGTAGAAGATCGGGTCGTAGCCAAAGCCGGCGTCCCCGCGTGACGGCAACCGCAGGCGGCCTTCGACGACACCGGTCGTTTCCCAGATGGCCCCATCCGTGCGCGTGAGCGCCAGCGCGCAGACGAACCGTGCGGGGCTCGAGTCGGTCCCACACTCGGCGAGCATCCGCTGAATCGTCGCGAACTTCTCCGCGTAGGACTCGCCGTTGAACCGCGCCGAGTGCACTCCGGGCGCACCGTCCAGCACGTCGATCTCGAGACCGGAATCCTCCGCGACCGTGACCTCGCCGGTCGCGTCGGCGTAGTAGCGCGCCTTCAGCCGCGCGTTCTCGGCGAACGTCGACCCCGTTTCCTCCGGCTCCGGAACCGGGGGATGGTCGGCGAGGGTGACGATGGTGAGGGGCAACGCACCGAGGATGTCGCGGATCTCGTCGAGCTTGGCCGGATTCGTGGTGGCGACCAGTAAGCGGGACGTGCGCGAATCGGTCACGGCTGCGTCGACACCATGGAGCACGGCCTGCGGTGTTCTGGTCGTGTCGTCACGAGCGCTGGATCGGGGGGAGACTGTCCAGCGTGCCTGCAGCCCGACGCCTGCAGGGCGAAGCCGGTGGAGAGGCGACCGTCTCGCATCGCCGGCTAGAGAAACTCTCCCACCAGCTCGCGTTGCAGCGTGACCAGATGACCGATGCCGGTCTCGGCCAGCGCCAACAGCGTATCGTGCGAGGCGCGCGAGAACGGCGCCCCTTCGGCGGTGCCCTGGACTTCGATGAATCGGCCGTCGCCGGTCATCACGACGTTCATGTCGACCTCGGCCTTCGAGTCCTCGTCGTAGGCGAGGTCGAGCAGGGGGGTGCCGTTGACGATGCCCACGCTGGTGGCCGCGACATAGTCGGCGATCGGAATCCGTTTGAGGACGCCCCCCTCCTTCAGATGCTGAAGCGCGAAGACGAGCGCCACGAACGCGCCGCTGATCGCGGCCGTGCGTGTCCCGCCATCGGCCTGGATCACGTCACAGTCGATCCAGATTGTCCGCTCGCCCAGCGCCTCGAGCTGCGTGACCGCCCGGAGGGACCGACCGATCAACCGCTGGATCTCCTGCGTGCGTCCACCCACCTTGCCTCGGCTGGCCTCGCGGACAGTGCGCGTGGAGGTCGCGCGGGGCAGCATGCCATACTCGGCGGTCACCCATCCCTTCCCGGTACCGCGGAGGAAGGGCGGCACCTTGTCCTCGACACTCGCCGTGCAGATGACGCGTGTCCGCCCCGCCTCGATCAGCACCGATCCCTCGGCGTACTCGAGATAGTGGGGCGTGAGCACGGTCTGTCGGAGCTGGTCCGCCGGGCGTCCGTCGCTGCGTGGCTGCTGTGTCATATCGTCGGCTCGGGCGCCGGCTCCGCCTCGGGGTCGGCGACCCACTGCATGTTCCGTTCGAGCGGGCGCTGCAGATCCACATGGCCGACCAGGGTATCGACCTCACGGCCATTGATCAGGATCTGGACGGCGTCGATCGCCGGGAGATTGGTGGTCAGCGCGTTCACGATCGCATACACCGTGAACAGCTCCTCGAGCGAGCCGCCCGAGTGACCCAGCGCGACCTCCTCGCTGAGGTCGACGAAGGCATCGCCGCGCTCGGTGAGATACAGGGCGAGCAGCCGCGTGCCGGGCGGAATCGGTGACAACAGCGGGGCCGGTGGGTCGGAGAGCTGTGCCTCGAGGATGACCCGCGCTTGCGCGGCCGGTTCCGCCCGCCGCTCCAGCCGTCGCTCGAATCCGACCAGCCGCATCCCGTCGTCGGAGATGTAGAAGAGCGTCGCGTCGACGAGCTCACCCTCCGTCGGTATGCTGGGTGTCGCCCCGGTCGCAGTCGGAGGGGGATCGGGTGGATACCAGCGGGGCAACCCCACAAACAGCACCCAGGCGCCCAGCACCGCGGCGGCGGCCAGAGCCCCGTAATTCCAGTAATCGCGTTGCACCGGTGTCACCCCGGGGTCACGCTCGACCCGTCGGGCGGCGCAATCGTTGCCGGCCCGGGCGGTGGCACCCCGCGCGCCGCCTCGTCCCGATACCGGATGATGCTGCGCAGCAAGCCGCTCACGATGGCGTTCTGAAACGTCGTCGATGTCAGCTGCGCCTCCTGGTCCGGGTTGGAGATGAACCCCATCTCCACCAGCACTGCCGGCATGTTGGCGCCGACCAGTACCCGGAACGGCGCCTGCTGGAGCCCGCGCGGGCTCATGGGTACCCGGAGGCTGAGCTCGTCGGCCACGGTCCAGGCCCAGCGGGCCGACTGGTCCACGTAGGCGAGCTGCGCCAGCTCCCACGGCACGATGTCGATCGTCCGCGAGCCGCCGCCGACCACCGGGACCGATTGGCCGGTGAATCCGGATGCGTCGCGCGCCTCCTCGTCGTACTCGGCGAGGCTCAGATAGAAGACCTCGGCGCCGGTGGCCGATGCGCGGACCGACGCGTTCGCGTGCAGGCTGATGAACAGATCGGCCCGGTTGTTGTTGGCAATCGCCGCCCGCTCGTCGAGCGCCACGGTGGTGTCGGCGTTCCGGGTCAGCACGACCCGGATCCCTAGCTGGCTCTCGATCCTGTTGCGCAGCCGGCGCGCGACGGCGAGGGTGATGTCTTTCTCCAAGGTGCCATTGGGTCCACGGGTGCCGGTGTCGTCGCCACCGTGACCAGGGTCGATCGCAATCGTGCGAATGGTCCGCGGCGGCGCAAGCGCGGACAACGTCGGCAGGTCGGCGTCCGCGGCGGCGTCAACCGGCGTCGGCGCGGTCAGGGCCGGCGGCGGGACGACGCGGGTCGAGGTCGCCGAGGTCGGCTGCAGGTCGATGACCAGCTCGACACCGCCGCCCATCGCCGGCTCGCTCCTCGACGTATAAGTGCCGAACGCGTCGCCCAGGTCGATCGTCAGCGCGGGGCGCGTGTCGACACCGCGCAGACCGGTCACCAGGTGGTCCGGCGCGATGTCCGGGAGCACCAAGTCGAGGGCGTCGGCCTCGAACGTGATCACGAGCCGGCCGGTCGCCTGCTCGATGACGTGGTCCGTCGCCGGTGTGATCATGAGGCGCAGCCGCGACTGCGGGCCGATGCGCTGATACCGGGCGACCACCTGGGGCACGCGGATGTCGCCGAGGACCACCAGACCCGAGCGGCGTCTCAGCTCGACCGTGCGGTCGTGGACCAATGCGAGCACCCGTCCGATGAAGTCGATCGGCACATACCAGACACCTGAGCGCTCGACGGGTGGAAAGGGCAGCGACACGAGCCGACCGGTGACCGACACCAGACCCTGATCCGCGGTCAGGACGATCACCTGGTCGCCGGCCAGCACCGTCAGGCGACCGGGCTGCCGGTCCTCGGCGATCGTGAGGCCGAACGGCGCCGCCAGCTCCCTCAGGTCGATCATCCGGCGACCGTCGAACGCCACCGTCGGCAGCGGTCGTCGGCCTTCCGAAGAGAGCAGCGTGAGCGGTTCGTCTGGGGTCTGGCTCCCTCCCGGTCCCGCTGTCAACAGCACGAGACAGACCGTCAGTGAGAGCGAACGCAGCATGGTGCGGATGGAGATGTGACCGCCGGTCGAGACGTGCACCCAGGTGGTCTGGTGCGTCATGACGGTGACGCACCACGGACGTCAAGGCGCCCACGAACGCGAACGTGTTCTCGACCGGACCCTTGGCAGCATCATAGCGTACGGGGCGGGCTCGACCGGCCCGCCGCCGCCCGGGTGCGCGCGTGCGCCGTGGCGCCCGCCCGGCGGCACGGACGAGCTCGAGAGGCATGCCGGCTCGACGAGCGTCACGCGAACCGTTCGTGATAGAAGATCGGCGTGCCGCCGTCGGTCGAGTCGCTGGAGGAGAGCGCCTACGCTGCGCTCCTGACGCCGATCTGGGACTTTCTGGCCCTGACGCACGACCCGGTGCCCAGCGACGTCATCTTCGTGTTCGGCAGCCGTGACCTCGGCGTCGCGCGCCGCGCGGCCGCGCTCTACGCGGCCGGCCTGTCGTCCCGGGTGCTTGTCTCCGGGCGGCTGGGCCCGATGACCGAGCGGGTGTTCGACAAGCCGGAGGCGCTCGTGTTCTCGAACGAGCTGACGAGGCTCGACGTGCCCGCCAGCGCCATCACGACCGAAGTGCACGCCGGCAACACCCTGGAGAACGTGCGGTTCGGGATGTCGGCGGTGCACGCGGCCGGGCAGACGCCGCGTTCGGCGCTGCTGGTGGCCAAGGCGTTCGTCATGCGCCGGTGTGTAGCGACCTTTGCCCGGCAGCATCCGGAGGTCGACGTGCGGGCCTGTCCGCCGGCCGGCTCGCTGGCGACGCACCGAGACCGTCCCCGTGCGGCATTCGCCGCCCGTCTCGTGGCCGAGCTGGATCGGATCGACGCGTATGGGGCGACGGGCGACATCGAGCCGCAGGTGATCCCGGAGAACGTCCGCGAGGCGGCGCGCCGGGTGGAGGTACTGCTCTCGGCCATCTGACCCCGTAGAATGGCGACACCAGACCACGACCGACATATCCTCCGGTGCGGCCGCGCGGCCGTTCCGCCGGAGTGAGGAGCGGATCAATGACCTGGCGGTTCAGTCCTTTGCTCATCGCGATGACCGTGCTCT
>JADFPE010000306.1 GCA_022562495.1 Acidobacteriota bacterium | reverse complement strand
GTCGAGACCGTGCGGCACCGGATCGACGAGGCCGACCTCGTTCGCAGATTGACTCGGGCGCAGGCGGGATGAGCATGCGTGCGGAGCGATCCCCGCACACACGCTCAGAACGGTGCCGGTCGGGCGACCGGTTACTTGGCCGTGACGAAGAAGTGCCCGCGCCGATTGCGCGACCAGCATCCCTCGTGTGAATCAGTGCAGAAGGGCGACTCCTCGCCCCGGCTCGTCGTCGCGATCCGGTTCGCCGGGATGCCAAGACTCACCAGATAGTCCCTGACCGCAGCCGCGCGGCGCTCGCCCAGCGCGAGGTTGTACTCGTTGGTGCCGCGTTCGTCGCAGTGGCCCTCCACCCTCACCCGCGTGGAGTCCCACTGGCGCATCCAGTCGGCGTTGCGCCGCAGTGCAGCCTGCCCGTCGGGCAGCAGCTCCGCCATGTCGAGGTCGAAGAACACCGGATCGAGCGGCGAGGTGCTGTTGAGCTCCTCCAGCGACATCCGCGCAAACAGCTCCTCGGGAGTCAGCGGCGCTGGCGGCGGCGGCGGTGGCGGCTCAGGCGGCGGTGGCGGTGGTGGCGGTGGCGCCTCAGGTGCCGGCGGCGGCGGTGGCGGCGGCTCAGGCGGCGGGTTGTCTGCGCAGGCCAGCGCGCCGAAACCGAGCACCAAGGTCAGGCATACGGCGAGCAGATAGCGATAAGCGGACTTCATTAGCGGCGTCTCCTGTCTCCGCGCTCCGGATCGGGTCTCGTATGCCTTCTGGTTCAGATACCGAATTCGAACGGAGCGCCCATTCGGCCAGACGTGCACAGCTTACAAAGGAACGGCGAAATGTGTCAATTCACAGTATTGCCACCGGCGTTCGAACACGCGGGTCTCGGTATCCGAGACACCGTCCTGCGAACGGTACGTTCTGGACCAGAGTCAGTCCCGATCGTCGTCACTATCCTCGTCCGCCGGCTCATCGACGTCGCCCACAGACTCCACGTCGACCAGCTGGAGCACGATCGGCGACAACCCGGACACCACCAGAGTAGCGCCGCACTCGGAGCAACTCAGCTGGTCGCCACGGTCCACATCGAACTCGTCGACATCGATATCGGCCTCGCACTCGCTACAGATCGCCATCCTACATCCGCGGCTCCCACGGGACCGCGTGCCGACGACACCGACGCCCGAGACCGGCTCCCCACATCGCCGGATAGCGGGGTGTGAGGCGAAATTATAGCGGGAACCCGAGGCGGACCGCAACGCAGTTGGTGCGAGATGCCCCACCCGGCCGAACGGTACTGATTCGCCCTCTGCGGGCCACGAGTGCCTCGCAACGCCGGTAACATAAGAACAGGAGTGTGCCCGCTGTTCCGCCACGGCGGGATCGATGAGCATCCTGATGATGATCACTGCAGCGGCGAGCTCGCGCACCGTGCTGATCGCCTCGGCGGCGACCGGTGTCCGGGACCGGTTCGTCGAGGCGCTCCGGCAGGCCGGTCACCGGCCGCTCGAAGCAGCGCAGACATCCGACCTGCTCGGTTCGGTCGACACCCACCGGCCCGCCGTGGACCTGCTGCTGCTCGATCTCGGGCTGGCCGACGGCGACGGCGTGTCACTGGTCCGGCGTGTGCGTGACCACGCCGGTACGCTGCCGATCATTGTCTTGAGCGGATCGATCACCAGCGCCGACGAGGTGCGCGGGCTCGCGGCGCTCGGGGTCACCGGCTATGTGAACGAGCACCTCGACGCCCAGCAGATTCTGCCGGCGCTGGCGCCGCACCTGTTTCCCGACCGCTTCGACCGGCGCAGCAGCCGTCGGGTCGTGCTCGCAATCCCGGTGTCCTACCGGTTCGACACGACCATCGCCAGCGCACTGACGTTGAACCTCGGCAAAGGCGGGCTGGCCATCCGCACGATGAGCACGCTCGCGGTCTCCACCGAGGTGCACGCGCGGTTCCGGCTCCCCGGCTCGGACCGCGAGATCGGCGCCGATTCACGGGTGGTGTGGAGCGACCGACAGGTCGGCATGGGACTGCAGTTCGAACAGGTGGATGCCGGCGACCAAACCGCCGTCGACGACTATGTCGACCGGCATGATCAGAGTGATCTGGACGCGTCTCGGCCTGAGTGAGTGTCTTGACACCCCCCGGCCGTGCCGTTAGGTTCATGGAGAGCACCCTGGACTGTCCAGCGTCTTTGCTCCAGACGCTGCATCTCACGATATCCAGAACCGGTCGTGGCCCACCGAACGGGTCTGGACGCCGGCGGGTATCATCAACAACGGGTGCGCGTCAGCTCTCGGGAGGAACCGTATCGTGATCGAAGTGCAGCACGTGACCAAACGCTATGGGCCACTGACGGCGGTCGATGACATCAGCTTCCGCGTCGAGCGGGGAGAGATCCTGGGGTTTCTGGGTCCGAACGGCGCGGGCAAGACGACGACGATGCGGATTCTGACGGGCTATCTGCCGGCGACCGAGGGCCGGGTGCAGGTTGCCGGGTTCGACGTGTTCGACCAGCCGATCGAGGCCAAACGCCGGACGGGATACCTCCCGGAGACACCGCCACTCTATCCCGAGATGACGGTCGCCGAGTATCTGCAGTTCATCGCACGGATCAACGGCGTCCCGGCGGGTGACCGTCAGGCCCAGATCGGCTCCGCCATGGAGCGCACCGCCATCACGGACATGGGCGACCGCTACTGCGGCAGGCTGTCGAAAGGGTACCGACAGCGTGTCGGTCTGGCCCAGGCGATCCTGCACAACCCCGACGTGCTGATCCTCGACGAACCGACGGCGGGGCTGGACCCGAGACAGATCATCGAAACACGCAAACTGATCACCGAGTTGGCGGGCGACCACACCATCATCCTCAGCACGCACATCCTGCCAGAGGTGTCGCAGACCTGCCAGCGCGTCGTCATCATCAACCGGGGCCGGGTGGTCGCGGTCGACACCCCGGACAACCTGACGGCGCGGCTGCAGGGGTCGCAGACCCTGTATCTGCAGGTCGACACGCAGGGCGCCGACCCGATCCCGGCGCTCGAAGGCCTCGCCGGTGTCGTGGGCGTGACGCTCGCCGACCAGCGGGACGGTGTCGCGGGGTATTACGTCGACAGCGGCCGCGGCGACGACATCCGGCGCGAGCTGGCCCGCACCGTCATCACGAACGGATGGGGGCTGCTGGAGCTACGGCCGCAACAGATGAGCCTCGAGGACATCTTCCTGCAGCTCACGACAGACGACGCGGCCGAGACGGCGCCCGGGACCGGGGACGACGCGGACACGGAGGAACGGTTCGATGGGTAACATCCTGACGATCGCGCAGAAGGAGCTGCGGGCGTACTTCGTGTCGCCAATCGCGTATGTGGTGCTCGGACTGTTCGCCGTGCTGTTCGGGGTGTTCTATGTGACGAGCCTCAACGTGATGGTGCAGCGCCGATTCACGTGACGCATGTCACACAGTAGTTCCCCCAAACGGCTGGCAGGTCGACCAGAGAAAGCGACGCCAGCTCTTGTTTGTTCCGATCGATTTCGCTGCCGGTCATAATGTCCAGCAATTCGTACTTCTCTCGTACTTCGTCGTAGAACAGCAGCATGTTCTCAATGACCGTACGATCCGTGGGGCATTCCGAAAACCGGCAACAAACCTGTCGGTAGCCGGCCGATTCGAGTGTCAGTGCCAAGCCGGCTCCGATGGAAGGAGAAAGGCCACAGGCTTGATAGTATCGAGCAATGCCCCGGGCCCAGATGCCCAGAGGCGTGACATCGCTGCGTCCTGCGGCCTCCAGCGCCGACAACCGCCCCAACAACGCCCGGAATTCCGGCTCGATGAACCCGATGCGCGTCCCGGGCCGTACAATGCCGTGCAGAGTTCCCAGAAACGTTTCCACCAACGGAATGTGGTGCAAGATGGTTCGTCCCACCACGACGTCCGCGCCTTCCAACCACGGACCCAACTGACGTATGTCGGCCAATACCGGTTCGAATTTTGCCTCGCTGATCCCGGAAACGTTGTTTGTGGCTTGATCCAAAAAGGTTTGTGTGTAGTCCGCGCCGACCAGGACGCCCCCGGGTCCGAGTCGTCGCATAATGCGGCGTCCCAGTGCTCCGGCGCCGATACCAAGTTCGACCACGCGATCGTCCGAACGGAGCGCAAGGGCGTCGAGCATCTCCTCCGACACCTGCGCAAACTGTGCGTCCTGGATTTCCAGCCGCCGCATCGCGTCGGTCGTGCTGCCGAGTGCATAATTCGCCGAATT
>JADFPE010000076.1 GCA_022562495.1 Acidobacteriota bacterium | reverse complement strand
GCCTTCGTCGCCCCCGGGCGGGGGAATCTGCACGTGTGAGCAGGCGCCCTTGTGCCCAGCGCCGTGAGGCTTTGGGGTTTGGGCGCCCAAGGACGACGGCCCTGAAGGGCCTCGCTACCGTTCCACGACGGCCCTGAAGAAGGGCCTTGCTACCGTTCCACGAAGGTCCCCCTGAGGGGCTTTGCGATACCGTTCCACCTCGGCCCTGAAGGGTCTTGCCACCGTTCCCCGGCGGCCAGCTGCGGGAGCCAGGGCCGTCAGGCCCACCGCGACCGATACACGCGCGCGCACCCGCTGACTGGAGCGCCTCGAGCCCATGGCCCAAAGCCCATAGCCAAATAGGCGTCGATCTGCTTGCGGCGCCTCGCCCCTATGGTTTCTCGAAGATCGAGTGGTCCACCTCCACGTTGAGCTCCGTCGTCGTGTAGCGCGTGTCGATCGTCGCGATCCCAGGGATGTCCAAGGTGGTTCGGGTCGGCATCATCACCCCGTCGAAAGCCTCGTAGGCCAGGCTGTCCGCGGTGGCCTCGACCGTCCCGCCCTGCGGGTTGTCCATCTCGAACCGTACCCGTGTGACCATCTTGGTCTCCGCGTCGACCAAGATCTCTATTTCAAAGGTCCCGACCAACACCCCCACCACGTGGTGAGGCCGCCCCTCCACTTCGGTGTCGTCCAGCTTGCGATACTCCGCTGCACCGAGCTCCGGCGTGTTGTATGGCAAGAAGTAGTGGAGCAGGGTCTGCGCCTGCAGGTTGACCGCCTGTGCGCCCTCGAGGTCTCTCGTCCCTTGCATGGTGTCGGACTGCCAGGCGGAGGTCCCAGTCCAGGCGCTGGTCTGCTCGAACAGGTCGCTGTCCTGTGCCTGATAGACCTTCTGGTTTGGGATGATGATGACCTCGGTGTCACCTTCGATGTCGCCGAAGGCGGTGCTCATGGTGAACGTTCCGGTGCGCTTGACGCTCGTGATGCGCGCCATCGCCTCGCGGCCGCCGGCCGCCTCGAGGCTGGCCTCGATGATCTCCTCGAGTGTCTGCGCCTGCGCCGCGGCTGCCGGGATGAACAGCCCGCCCGCCAGCAGCAACGCACCGACCGTCTGCACGATTCGAGTCTTGGTGGTAATCATGTGTCCAGCTCCTCCACACACGTGGACGTTGTTTCCGGCGCCGCAGGTCACAGCACGTTCATGTTATTCTGCACCATTATCGTGGGGAGAGCGTGCCCTAGCAGCCCGTGGTGACAGTCCCACGTCGCACCGAGGGTCGTCGGGATCGACGCCGCGCCGGGCCCCTGCAAGGCGAGACGAGGAAGCATACCGCCAGTATTCGACCGAGGAACAACGCCGCCAGGGCGGATGCAGCGCCAGCCGAATGCAGGTGGACTTTCACCACGGGCTGCTAGGCCCTCACCCCGGCCCTCTCCCAGAGGGAGAGGAAGAAACCGGACGAATGTGTTACCAGCCTGTTAAGTCGTGAGACAAAGGGGAGTTGCATGTCCATAACGTCCCGGCTCATTGCCGGCATTTTCTTGATGGCCGTGATCACACGGCCGGCCGTTGCCGAGGTGACGGTGCTGTTCGACGACGCGGTCGTCCGGGTCGACCGGACCCTGGCGGACCCGAACGATCTGTGGGTCCTGCCGGCGGACCTGACGCGGATCAACGGGTTCGAGCTGAAGCCCGAAGGCGCCTGTCTGGATACGTTCTGCGTGCCGGTGCGACAGGACGAGGACAGCGCCATGTTCGTCACCCGCGCCGGGCAGGGCTGGTTCAACGTGACCGAGCTCGCGCGGCGGCTGCAACAGGCCTACGCGGTCGACCACGACCGGCAGGTCTGGAGCTTCGGCCAGATCCCGGTGACCCGCCAGTCGTTCCTGCAGTCGGCGGTTGCCCCCGATTTCACCCTGCTGGACCGGCAGGGCAATCCGGTCAGCCTGTCCGACTTTCGCGGCAAGAAGGTGCTGATCCTCACCTGGGCCTCCTGGTGAGGGTGCCGACTCGACCTGCCCGGGTGGCAGGCCATCTACGAGGAGCTTCGGGACCGGAACTTCGAGATCATCGCCGTCGCCGAGGACACCGGTGGCGAGGCGGCCGCCGGTGAATGGTACGACCGGGCGCAGGCCACCTACACGACCCTGATCGACACGACCCACAAGATTAGCTCGCTCTTCAACCTCGTGAACGTGCCGTCGGGTATCTGGGTCGATGAGGACGGCCAGATCGTGCGGATCAACGAAGGGACCTACGCGGAGCTGCATCGAATCGGCACCTTCGAGTTCGGAACCGACGAGTATGCGCCGGCGGTGCGGGACTGGGTCGTCAACGGTGCCGACAGTGCCTACGTCTGGACACCGGAGGAGGTCGCCGCGAAGATCCGCCAGCGCACCCCTGAGGAGGCGCGCGCGGAGCCGACCTTCAAGCTGGGGGTCTACTTCTTCGAGCAGGGCGACGAGACGCTGGCGCGGACCTACTGGGAACGCGCAGAGCAGCTGCATCCCGACAGCTGGAACTATCACCGGCAGGACTGGTCGTTCACCGCGGACGGCTCGTCCGGCGTGAAGTTCCGAGACAAACGAGCGAATCTCGGCGACACGCCGTATTACGCGCCGCTCGATCTGGGGGAGACACCCGGGGCGCCATCGCAGCGGTGACACACGGGTGCGGGCATGGCCGGCATCAGTCTTTGCTGGTAGATCCGGGTGGCGCTGGCAGGCTGTGCGGTCGGCCTGCTCGTCGTGAACTGGGTTGCTCGTCGCGAGCCGACACCAACCGTCTCCAGCGACAGACCGGTGGCCGCCACGCCCGACGCCGGCGAGCCACTCCTGGTCAACCAGAGCTGGTACATCCGGAACATGGCGACCGCCCACGGCGCGTTCGTCATCGAGGTCGAGGCGGAGGACCTCGCCGAGACCGAGGCGATCGCCCGCGCCCTGATCGAGCCGATCCGGGATGATGACGACGAGATGCTCGTCTACGTGAAGACGCTGGGTGATGAGTCGGATCTTCCCGCCCGCCGGCTGCAGTGGACGCCCGGCGGAGGATACGTCGACCGTACCGACGACCAGCCGTAGCGGCCCGTCTGGGACCCCGTCGAGCAGAGAGTGTGTGGCGCTGTGGCGCAGGCCTGCAGGCCTGCGAGGCAAGGCTGTCCGCCTACGCTGAAGCTACGGCGAGATCTCGCCGTAGGTCGTATGCAGCACGGGCGACCGGAGGCGGACAGCCTTGCCCCACGGATGTTGACAAACCGGACCACGCCCGTAGTATCAGGGATCACCTGATGGGCCGCATTTCGCGACGCTCGTTCATTGAACGGACGGGGGCGCTCGCCGCCGCCACGACCCTGCCCACGCTGAAGCTGCGTGGCGCGGCGCAGCAGGTCGACGACCAGCCGGCTGACCCCGCGCCAACGACGCGCATCACGCTGCGGGTCAACGGCGAGACGCACGAGCTCGAGGTCGAGGACCGCTGGACACTGGCCGAGGTCCTGCGCGACCACCTGGGTCTGACCGGGACCAAGGTCGGCTGCGACCGGGGCGAGTGCGGCGCCTGCACGGTCCGGCTCGACGGCACCACCGTCTACTCCTGCAGCCAGCTCGCGGTCTGGGCCGACGGCCGGGCGGTGTCCACGGTCGAAGGACTGGCCGACGGCGACCAGCTGAACGCGCTGCAACAGCGGTTCGTCGCGCACGACGGCCCGCAGTGCGGGTTCTGCACCGCCGGCCAGCTGATGTCGGCCAGCGCCCTGCTCGACGACACACCCAACCCGACGAGAGACCAGGTCCGCGAGGGCCTGGTCGGCAACATCTGCCGCTGCTCGAATTACAACCGGTATGTCGAGGCGGTGCTCGACGGCGCCTCGGCGGACGCCCCCTCCGCGCGGGCGCTGACAACGGTCGGAGCCCTCACCCCCCGCATCGACGCCCCGGAACGGGTGACGGGCCGAGCGCGCTATACGGGCGACGTGCGACTCCCCGGCATGCTGTACGCGCGGGTGCTGCGCAGCCCCCATCCGCACGCCCGGGTCCGCCGCGTGGACACGCGGCCCGCCGAGCGGCTGCCGGGCGTCCGCGCTGTGATCAGCCGGAACACCTGTGACGTCGTCTGGACGAGCGGCGATTCGCGGAACGACCGGTTTCTCTTCAACGACCCGGTGCGGTTCGTGGGCGACCCGGTGGCGGCGGTGGCGGCCGTCGACCGTCACACCGCCGAGGAGGCGCTCGAGGCAATCGTGGTCGACTACGAGCCGCTGAACTTCGTGCTCGACCCGGAAGAGGCGTTGCGCCCAGGCGCCGTGGAGATACAGCCGGGCGGGAATCTCTCGCCGCGCGGCCGCGGCGTGCGCGAGCCCGAGGTCTACGAGCGTGGCGACCTCGATGCGGGCTTCGCGGCGTCGGATGTGGTGCTGGAGGACGCCTTCACCTCGAAGCACATCAACAATGCGCAGCTCGAGCCACGTGTCAGCGTCGCCCGGTGGGATGGCGACCGGCTGACCGTCTGGACGCCGACACAGGGGATCTCGAACTGCCAGCGCGACCTGGCACGCGACCTCGACCTGCCGCCGGCAGACGTCCGCGTCGTCTGCGAGTACATGGGCGGTGGGTTCGGGAACAAGAACCAGTGTCAGGACTCCGACCTGATCGCGGCGGTGTTGGCCCGCGAGACCGGCAGCGCCGTCAAGCTGGAGTACACGCGGAAAGAGGATTTCCTCGGCGTGCACGGCCGCTGGCCCACGCGGCAGTACTACCGTGTGGGCGCAACCCGAGACGGCACCCTGCAGGCGATCGAGCTGCGCGGCTACAGCGGGCTCGGTCCGCACCGCAAGAGCAGCGGCGGTATCGCGGGGATCGAGCTGTTCCGCTGCCCCAACGTCCGGCGGGTGGTGCACCCGACCTACACGAACATGACGGTCAGTGCGAACTTCCGCGGACCGGCGTATCCACAGGGGGTCTGGGGCATCGAGTCGATGATGGACCAGATGGCCCACGAGCTCGAGATCGACCCGGTCGCGTTCCACCTGAAGAACGTGAGCCGCGCCTATCTGGACGAGACCCCCTACACGAGCTGGGCGTTGCCCGAATGCATCGCGCGGGGAGCGGAGATCTTCGGCTGGGCCTCGCGATGGCGCCGCGCCGGCGCCGGGGATGTGGCCGTGCGACGTGGCGTCGGGATGGCGACCGGCGCCTTCAGCGCGCGCACCGGCCGCAGCAGTGCCGTGCTGCGGCTCGATGGCGACGGACATCTCTGGGTCCACGTGGGGGTCACCGACATCGGCACCGGCGCCAAGACGACCATGGCGCTGCTCGCCGCCGAGGCGATGGAGATGCGTCTCGACGACGTGAGCGTGGTCTGGGGCGACACCGACCGCTGTCCGTATTCGGTTGGCGAGTCCGGCAGCCGCACCACGGTGCAGACCGGCGACGCCGTGCTCGCCGCGGCCGCGGATCTCAGGCAGCAGCTCGTGGTCCAGGGGCCGCCCCGAGGCGACGCGGTGCTCGTGGCCGAGGCGACGACGAATCCACGGATCGAGGGGATGGCCCGCTACGCCAGCGCGGCGCACTTCGTCGAGCTCGAGGTGGACGTGGCGGTCGGACATGTCCGGGTGGTCAGGTATGTGGCCGTGCACGAGAGCGGCCGCATCCTCAACCCGCTGACATCGGCCAGCCAGGTGAAGGGCGGTGTCACGATCGGCATCGGCATGGCGCTGCACGAGGAGCTACGCTACGACCGGGCCACCGGCATCCCGGTGAACCCCGGATACTACGGCGCCCGGGTGATGACGCATCTGGACACCCCGGAGATCGAGGTCCACTTCGTGGAACCGGAAGACGCCTATGGTCCGTACGGCGCCAAGGCGATCGGCGAGCCGCCGATTATCCCGGTGGTTGCCGCGATCGGCAACGCGATCTTCAACGCGACCGGGCGGCGATTGCACGAGCTGCCGTTCTCGCGCGATCGGATCCTGGAGGCGCTGGCGTGAGACGGTTCGCGCATGTGAGCCCCGACTCGGTCGCCGCCGCGACCGCCGCGCTGCGAGAGGCACGCGCCGCACCGGTCGGCGGCGGCAGCGACCTGCTCGGGATGATCAAGGACAATCTGGTCGCGCCGGACCGGCTCGTCCGTCTGACCGAGCTCTCGGGGCTCGACGCCGTCGCGTCGCAGGGGGACGGCGGTGTCCGGATCGGCGGGATGATCACCCTCAGCGCGCTCAGCCGGCACCCGGTGATCGGCGAACGCTACGCGGTGCTGGCCGACGCGGCGGGGTCGGTGGGCACGCCCCAGATCCGGAACACCGGCACTCTGGCGGGCAATCTCACGCAGCGCCCCTGGTGCTGGTATTTTCGCCAGGGCTTTCCCTGCTACAAACACGGCGGCAGCCGATGCTTCTCCCGGACGGGGGAAAACCAGTTCAACGCGATTCTGGGTGGCGGTCCCAGCTACATCGTGCACCCGTCGGACACGGCGCCGGCGCTGGTCGCGCTCGACGCGCAGATCCACATCGTCGGCGACACCGGTGACCGTTGGCTTCCGATCCGCGAGTTCTTTGTCCTGCCCAGCGAGGATGTGACCCGCGAGAACATCCTACGGCCCGGCGAGATCGTCACCGAGCTGGAGCTGCCGCCGCACACCGGCACCCACAGCGCCTACACCAAAGTGACGGACCGCGAGGCGTGGACACACGCGGTCGTCAGCACAGCGGTGGTCCTGACCTTGGACGGCGACGGGGTCTGCCGGAGCGCAGGCGTCGTCCTGGGCGGCGTGGCGCCGATTCCCTGGCGGGTCGAGCCGGTCGAGCGGCTGCTGGTGGGCCAACGAATGACCCCGGAGCTGGCCGCCGCCGCGGGCGCCGCCGCGGTCGAGGGTGCGCGAGCGTTGGCGCGCAACCGATACAAGATAGCGCTCGTCTCGGAGACCCTGCGGCGGAGCCTGTTGTCGCTGGCGTGATGAGGGTGAAGCGCGCATCCGGCGGAAGTCTGACGTCTGCAGCCTGAAACCGGAGGAGCCGCCGACCGGTGTCGGCAGCCTGGCAGCCATGACAAAGGCCCCTGACATCGATCGGCTTGCCGGCGCGCTGAATGCCTGGCAGAGCGACGGCGGCGGCGGCCGCTCCCGGCTGGAACACTGGCTGACCATCGTGGTCGAACGGGGGGGCAGCGATCTGCTGCTGGTTGCCGGAGTGCCGCCGTCGATACGAGTGGACGGGACGATTACCTCACTACCAGAGGGCCCGCTCGACGGACCGGAGATCGAGGACGCCGTCCTCCCCGTGCTGCCGGAGCGCGCCGCACAGCGATATCGGGAGGGGGCGCCGGCCGACGCCTCGTTGCGCGTGCCGGGACAGGGCCGGTTCCGCATCAACCTGCATCGCGAACGCGGCCGGGCCGCGGCCGCAATCCGCGCGCTGCCGTCGCGGCCACCGCTGCTGTCAGACCTGGGTCTGCCCTCCCGCGTCGAGCACCTGACACGGCTCCCGTACGGCCTGGTGCTGATTGGCGGACCGACCGGGTCCGGGAAGTCGACCACCCTGGCGGCGCTCGTCGATGTCATCAACCGACGGGACGCCAAGCACATCGTCTCGATCGAGGACCCGATCGAGTACGAGCACCCACATCTGAAGAGCGTGGTCGAGCAGGTCGAGGTCGGGCTCGACGTCGTCGACTTCCCCACCGCGCTCCGTTCGACGCTGCGACAGGCACCCGACGTGCTGGTCATCGGCGAGATGCGCGACCCGGAGACGATGCAGATCGCGCTGGCCGCCGGTGAGACGGGGCACCTCGTGCTGTCGACGATTCACACCACCGATGTCGCCTCCACCGTGGCGCGGATCGCCGACTCCTTTCCGGACGAACGACAGGCCACCATCCGGCAGGAGCTCTCGATGGCGCTTGCGGCGGTCTTCACGCAGACCCTGCTGCCACGGGTCGGGGGCGGGCGGGTGCCGGCAGCCGAGCTGTTGATCGTCGGCTACGGTGCGCGTCAGCACATCCGGAAGAACCAGGTGCAGCACCTGCACCAGGAAATCACCATCACCCGCCGCCATGGGTCGTTCACGTTCGAGGAATCGTTGGCCCGCCTCGTGCACGACGGGCTGATCGAGCGCCGCGAGGCGCTCGCGCGCACCGGACACACCGAGGAGCTCGAAGGGCTCTTGCGGCAACGCCCGAAGACCACCGCCTGAGCCCCCTCGTTCGCTCACCGGACGTGTGTAGGAATGGGACACCCTGATGCGGTGGGTTGGGTTCGTGCTGGGCGACCACGAGCCGATCAGCTTCGAGGGTTGCATTGTCAAGTTGAGTAAAACTTGAGTGATCGACCCACAAGATATTGCGGTCGATTCCAGTCGTGAACGCGGCAGGTTGGGCATCGAATTAGGGTGGATGCCCTCAATTTGACCGTTCCCTTCGCTGGCCTGAAGGCGCTTTCTGCGACGGACGCTCCGGGGGGCCCGACATCCCATCCTCGTCCGGAGCTCGAAGGGGACCTCCTCGGTCTCTCCGTGTTACACTGATCCCGTGCTACACGGGTTCCTCACATGGCCAATCTGACAATCGCCGTTGACGACGAGTTGCTGCGCCGCGCGCGTGTGCGCGCCGCCAAGCTCGGCACCTCCGTCAACGCGGTCCTGCGGGAGTACATGGGAACCTGGGCCGGTCAGGACGATCGCCGCGAAAGGGCGATCAGGTCGCTGCTGAGACGCTCCGCCAGAGCGCGAAGCGGCCGCGGTGGCCGGACATGGAGCCGGGACGACATCCATGCCCGATAGAATCTTCATCGACACGAACGTCCTCGTCTATCTCTTCGACAGCGACACGCCGGCCAAGCAATCGGTCGCCCGCCGAGTGCTGGAGGGCGACGGCGGCGACACGCATTTCGTGATCAGCACCCAGGTATTGCAGGAGTTCTACGTCACAGTCACCCGGAAGCTGGGCACGCCGCTGTCGGAACGCGAGGCGGAAGGCGCTACCCGCGACCTGGCGAGCCTCGACGTCGTTGACGTCGACGTCGATATGGTGTTCCGGGCGATCGCCGGTGCTCGCACACACAGGATCTCGCTCTGGGATGCCTTGATCGTGGAGGCGGGACAGACACGCAGCTGTCGGCGTTTGCTCACCGAGGATTTACAGCACGGCCAGCTGTTCGGGAACCTGCGTGTGGAGAACCCGTTCCGCGCCTTGGCGCACTGATCGCCCGTCGGTACGTCACACACCGCAGAGAGCCGTCACCGGGACAGCAGTTTGTCCCAGGCTCCGGACATGACGGGCTTTTGCAATCGCCGGCGGGGGCGAAGTATGCTGCCCTCCCTAGTGTCCCGTCACAGCCTGCCGTCCTACGTGCATGGCGCCAGCCCCGTCGCTCTCCTGGGCGAGACGATCGGCGCCAACCTCAGACGCACTGTGGACCGTTACGGCGACCGCGAGGCGCTCGTGGCGCCGGCACAGGGGTACCGGGCCACCTACCGACAGCTCTGGGACGCCACGACGACGCTGGCCAAGGCGCTGCTGGCGCGTGGCGTCGCGAAGGGGGACCGGGTCGGCATCTGGTCCCCCAATCGCTTCGAGTGGGTCGTCATCCAGTACGCCACCGCCCGGGTCGGCGCGATCCTGGTCAACCTCAACCCTGCCTACAAAGTGCAGGAGCTCGGTCACGCGCTCACCCAATCGGGGCTGACGCTGCTGCTGCTGTCGCGGGGGTTCCGGCAGACCGACTACATGGAGATTCTGGCCCAGGTCCGTCCCGAGTGCCCGGCGCTGCGGGAGGCTGTGGTCCTCGACGACGAGTGGACGACGTTGCTCGAGGAGAGCGGGTCGATCGACGACGACCGACTGGCGGCGCGCGAGGCGAGCCTGACGTTCGACGACCCGATCAACATCCAGTACACCTCCGGCACCACCGGCGCGCCCAAGGGCGCGACGCTGTCGCACCACAACATCCTGAACAACGGCTTCTTCTGCGGCGAGGTGCTCCGCTACACCGAAATCGACCGGGTGTGCGTGCCGGTACCGTTCTACCACTGCTTTGGCATGGTCATCGGCAACCTGGCCTGTACGAGCCACGGCGCGTGCATCGTCGTGCCCGGCGAGGGGTTCGATCCAAAAGGGACGCTCGCGGCCATCGAAGCGGAACGCTGCACGTCGCTCTACGGCGTCCCGACCATGTTCATCGCGCAGCTCGACCACCCCGACTTCGAGCGCACCGACTTCTCGTCGCTGCGAACCGGCGTCATGGCGGGTTCTCCCTGCCCGGTCGAGGTGATGAAGCAGGTGCGCGAACGGATGCACATCCCGGACATCACGATCTGCTACGGCATGACCGAGACCTCGCCGGTCTCGACGCAGACCCGGGTCGACGACCCGGTCGAGAAGCGGGTGACGACCGTCGGGTCGGTGCACCCCCATGTCGAGGTCAAGATCGTCGACCCTGACAGCGGACGCGTGGTGGGGCGCAACGAGAGCGGCGAGCTGTGCACCCGTGGCTACAGCGTCATGCTGAGCTACTGGAACGACACGACCGCCACGGCCGCGGCGATCGACCCGGGACGGTGGATGCACACCGGCGACCTGGCCTCGATGGACGACGACGGCTATATCGCTATCGTCGGCCGGATCAAGGACATGATCATTCGCGGCGGCGAGAACGTGTACCCGCGCGAGATCGAGGAGTTCCTCTACACCCACCCCGACGTGGCCGAGGCCCAGGTCATCGGCGTGCCGTCGGCCCGCTACGGAGAAGAGGTCATGGCGTGGGTCAAACCCAGGCCGAACGCCAGCGTCGACGCCAAGGGGCTGACCGCCTTCTGCCGCGGCGCCATCGCCACCTACAAGATTCCCAAGTACTGGAAGATCGTCGACGCGTTTCCGATGACGGTGACCGGCAAGGTCCAGAAGTATCTGATGCGTGAGATCTCGGCCAGAGAGCTGGGACTGGCATCCGCGCCGGACGACGCGCGCACCGAGGACCAGCAGGCGTAATCCGCATCCCACTGCGACAATCTGACGATGTCACCCCTCTGAGCGCCTGACATCTGAATCCCGAAGCCCGCAGCCCGTGGACCCGCCGGTGACCAGGGCGATCTTGCCCGTCAGATCGAACAGGGTCGAGACGGTGATTGTGTTCTGCGATCTGTGTCGCACGTGTGGAGTCACTCCAGCATGTGAAGCGTGGTCAGTCGACTGAAATGGCGGAAGTCCCGATCGCGGGTGATGAGCGGCACGTCATGGTCGAGACAGGTCTGCGCAATCAGGGCGTCCGCGATCCGTGCCTTGTGTCCCGTGGCGAGGACGCGGGCTCGGAGCAGGCCCGCCCGCTCCCAGTAGCCATCGAGGATGTCCAGCAGCGGGAGCTGCTCGAAGAGCGTCCGGACACGTCTCGGGAGTCGCGGGGCGCTCAGTAACTCGCACAGCACGACCGGGGGCAGCACCGCTTGGTGCTGCTCGAGCGCGAGGTCGACAGCCAGCACGTCCTTACCCTTCGAGCCATCGAGATACGCGACCACCGAACTGGTGTCGAGAGCGATCACCGACGGTCCTCGCGCAAACGGTCGAGCGGAACAGAGAACTTCACCGTGCCCCGCAGCCGGCGCAGTCCTCGGTACGCTTCCGCGGCAGCCATCAGCCGGAGTCCCTCGCGCACCGTTGCGGTGACGCCCTTGCCGCTCGCCTCCTGGGCTCGCTCGAGCAGCGCGGCGGGCACCTCAACTGTGATCTTCCGCTTCGCCATGTCGTGAATATACCAGTATAGATACCAGTATTCAATATGGTGCTCTGACGGCCGTTCCTGACTCGGGATGGGACAGCGCCGAGAATCGCCCGGTTTCGACACATGCGGCGCGCGGCTCAACCGGGCCGGGACGGTCTGAGGCGGAGCCTCGCTAGAGCTAGATGTCCGGCACCTCGACCCCCCGTTTGACGAGATGCGCGCGGATCTCCTCGTGATACGCGAAGAGCGCCGGCGTGCCGCCCGAGTGCAGCATCACCACCGGCTGGTTCCCCTGCCAGCGTCCCTCGCGCTGGTGCGCGCACAGACCGGCGAACACCTTCCCTGAGTAGACCGGGTCCAGCAGGACCCCCTCGGTTTCCGCCATCAGCAGGATGGCGTCGAGACAGTCCTCCGTCGCATCGCCGTAGCCGCGGCCGACGAACCGGTCGTGAATCTCGATCGGTCCCTGAGACCGGGCCGGGTCGAGATCGAGCAGCTCCCCGATGGCGGCCCACCAGGTGTCGAGACTCTCGCGGCACCGGTCGACGGTGCGATTCACGCTGATCCCGACGACCGGGCACCCGATGCGGCGCGCGCGAAGCGCCGACAGCACGCCGGCGAAGATGCCGCCGGTCCCGAACGGCGTGTAGACGGCGGCCGGTTGCAACCGTGCCGTGGCAATCTGGTCGGCCAGCTCGAGACCGGCCCGGACATATCCGAGACAGCTCAGCGGCGTCGAGCCGCTCACCGGGATGAAGTACGGCGTTTCGCCGTTCGCACGCAGCTCGTCGCACACCGCGTGCGCGTGACGTTCGAGATCCCAGTGGTCGTCGGTGTCGGCGAACCGGACGTCGGCGCCCATCAGGTAGACGGTCAGCAAATTCCCCTGGAACACCAGGTGGTCGTCTCGGCTCAGCACGACCGCGGCGCCGAGCCCGACCCGGCGGGCCGCGGCGGTGGTCAGACGCGCATGGTTGCTCTGCGCACTGCCGCAGGTGACCAGGACCGTCGCACCGGACATCCGCGCCTTCGCCACTTCGTATTCGAGCTTGCGTGGCTTGTCGCCTCCGAGCGCCAGGTCGGTCAGGTCGTCCCGTTTCAGGTAGAGATCGAGCCCGATCCGCGCACCGGCGTGCGGCAGGTGGTCGAACGGCGTCGGTGTGCGGGTCAGGATCTCGCGCGGAAAGCGAGCGAGCGCGCGGTCGATGGCGGTGTCCATGAGGCGATGATCCTCTGCTTGACCCAGCCGAGCAAGGCGAGGGGGCCTGTGGTATAAGCGGGTACCACGCACCCCTGGGAGGGAGCCTCTATGGCGAACGTATCCGACCGCGACCTCGGCATGCACCGGCGGATCACCCGACGCGACTTCATCAACGGCGTCGCGATCCCGGTCGGTGGCGCGCTGGTCCTGCCACGGTGGGCGAGCGCGCTCGGCCAGCCGCGCGCGCCGGAGCAGGCGCCCGACTACTACCCGCCCACGGAGACCGGCATGCGCGGCAGCCACGACGGCTCGTGGGAGGTCGGGCACCGGATGCGCGACCAGCGGGGCTGGGACCTGTCGGGGGCGAGGGACACCGGGGAACGCTATGACCTGGTGATTGTGGGGGGCGGCATCAGCGGGCTGGCCGCCGCGCACTTCTTCATCACGCATGTCGGCCGCGAGGCCCGGGTGCTGGTGCTCGACAACCACGATGACTTTGGCGGACATGCCAAACGGAACGAGTTCCACTACAACGGGCGGATGCTGGCGCTGAACGGCGGCACGCTGAACATCGAGTCGCCCGAGCGCTACAACGCCCCGTCACGGACCTTGCTCGACGCGATCGGCATCGACCTCGACCGGTTCCGCAGCGACAACGCCGAGGGCCGGGGCCTGTATCGCCGCCTGGGGCTGGGGTCGGCCTACTTCTTCGACACGGAGACCTGGGGCGCGGACCGGTTCGTGAAGCGCGACGGCGGGCGGGGCTACACGGCGGAGTTCCTCTCGAAGACGCCGCTGACAGCCACGGCGCAGCGAGACCTGCTGGCGCTCTACAACGGGACGTTGCCAGACTACCTGCCGGCGCTGTCATCGGCCGAGAAGAAAGCCCGGCTCGCGAAGATGAGCTACACCGACTTCATGCTGAAGGTCGTGAAGGTCGACCCGCAGGTGATGTGGTTCTTCCAGGGCGCCGGCAACGGTAGCTTCGCCGTCGGGGCCGACGCGCTGCCGGCGCTGTTCGCCTGGGAGACGGGGCAGCCGGGGTTCAGCGGCATGCATCTCGAGCCGACCCCGGACGGCGTGCTCGCGGACCTGCCGGGTGGACACCACGGTCGCCAGCGGCCGGGTGGCGGGTCGGTGCATTTCCCCGACGGCAATGCGACGCTCACCCGGCTGCTGGTGCGCTGGCTGATCCCGACGGCGGTGCCGGGAACGACGCAGGAGGACGTCGGTACCGCGCGGGTCGACTACGGGCGGCTCGATCGATCGAACCAGGCGGCTCGGATCCGGCTCAATAGCACGGTCGTCAACGTGCGGCACCGGGGCGCCGGGTCGGCTCGGGACGTCGAGGTCAGCTACGTTCGAGGTGGCCAGACCCATCAGGTCAAGGCTCGCGCCTGTGTGATGGCCTGCTGGAACACGGTGATTCCGTATCTGGTGCCGGAGCTGCCGGACCGTCAGAAGGCGGCGCTCGCTTTCGGGGTGAAAGGACCGCTGGTCTACACCAGCATCGCGATCCGCAACTGGACCGCGTTCCAGAACCTCGGCGTCAGCCGCATCAGCACACCAAGCATGTATCACACGCGGGTGGCGCTCGACGAGGCGGTCAGCCTGGGTGACCTGCGTCATGCGGCATCGCCCGAGGAACCGATCGTGCTCAGTCTGGCCCGGTATCCGGCCGCGCCCGGCAAGCCACGTCGGGAGCAGCATCGGATCGGGCGTCAGGATCTGCTGAGCACGACCTTCGAGACCTTCGAGCGGAAGCTGCGGGACCAGCTCGGCCGGGTGCTGGGCGGTGGCGGGTTCGACCCGGGACGCGACATCGTGGCGATCTCGGTGAACCGCTGGCCGCACGGCTACGCTTACACCTACAACAGCCTGTATGACCCGATGGAGTGGGTGTTCACCTCGACCAACGAACGCCCCTGCGTGGTCGGTCGCCAGCCGTTCGGACAGATCACGATCGCCAACTCGGACGCCGCGGCCAGCCCGCACACCGACGCCGCCATCCTCGAGGCGCATCGGGCCGTGCAGGAAGTGCTGCAGCGCCGCGCGATGCCGGTACTGGGGGCATAGAGGAGCGGGAGAGCCCGCGGAAGGGCCTTCAGGCCCGCCCCACGGACCTCTGGAGAACAACATGACGCGACAGATGATGACGATGCTTTCCTGTGGCACCACGGCGGTGGGACTGGCGGCGGTGGCGGCGTGCGGTGCTGGTGGGTCCTCTCCCGCGACCGTCTTGGCGGCAGAACCGATGTCGTGCGAGGCGATTGCCGATCTCGCACTCGCCGAAACGACCATCACGCTGGCCGAGTCGGTGCCGGCCGGGTCGTTCACACCACCCGGCGCCACCCAGCCGCTGCAGGTCCCGGCATTCTGCCGGGTCGCCGCCACGACCGACCCGGCGATCAGGTTCGAGGTCTGGCTGCCGAGTGAGGGCTGGAACGGCAAGTTCCACACCGCCGGCAACGGCGGCATGGCGGGTGTCATCAGTTACGCGGCGATGGCCGGCGCCCTCGAGCGCGGCTACGCCACCGCCAGCACCGACACCGGTCACGTGCGACCCGCCGCCGGAGGCTTCGATGCGAGCTGGGCGCTCGACCGGCCCGACCTGATCGAAGACTTCGGGCACCGGTCACTGCATATGACCGTCCTCAACGGCAAGGCGATCACCGAGGCGCGCTACGGCGTCGCGCCCGCCTACGCGTATTACGTGGGCTGCTCGAAGGGCGGGCAGCAGGGGATGATGGAGGCACAGCGCTACCCGGAAGACTTCGACGGTCTCGTTATCGGAGACCCGGCGCACGCCTGGACCGAGTTCTACGCCGGGGCGCATCTCTGGTATTCGCTGGCGACACTCGACGATCCGGAGAGCTACATCCCGCCCGACAAGGCCTCGATTCTCGGGACCGCGGTCACGGCAGCGTGCGACGCGATGGACGGCATCGAGGACGGCGTGATCGACGACCCCCGAAAGTGTCGGTTCGACCCCGAGGCGTTGACCTGCCTGGTGGACCAGGACCGCGACACCTGCCTCACGGCGAAGCAGGTCCAGGCGGTCAAGGACATCTGGAGCGGCCCGCGCAACGCGGCCGGCGAGCTGCTCTATCCCGGGCTGGTGCCGGGTGGCGAAGCGGGTCCGGGTGGCTGGTCGAGCTGGGTGACCGGGCGGGAGCCGTTCACCGGGCTGCACTGGCTGGCAGCGGACGGGTTCATGAAGAACATGGTGTTCGACGACCCGGAGTGGGATTTCCGCACGTGGGACTACGACCGCGACCTGCCGATTGCGCTGGCGAAGACCGGCCCGGCGATTGACGCCACCGACCCCGACCTGCGACCGCTGCGGGACCGCGGCGGCAAGCTGTTGCTCTATCACGGGTGGAGCGACGCCGATATCTCCCCGCTCGGCACCATTGCCTACTACGACGAGGTCGTGGCGCTGCTCGGTGGTGGGAAGGATCGAGCGACCGCGCTCGCCGAGACGCAGGAGTTCTTCCGGCTCTTCATGGTACCGGGCATGGGGCACTGCCGCGGCGGTCCGGGACCGGACCGTTTCGACGCCTTGACGGCGCTCGAGCGATGGGTCGAGGAGGACACCGCGCCGGACCGGATCATCGCGTCGAAGCTCGAGGACGGCGAGGTGGTGCGCACCCGCCCACTCTGCCCGTACCCGCAGGTCGCCCGGTGGAACGGCACCGGCAGCACCGACGACGCGGCGAACTTCGCGTGTGTCCTGCCGGACTAGCTCGAAGCGCACGTGGGTTGCAATGTGGCGCAGGCCTGCGGGGCAAGGCTGAAGCCTTGCCTCACAAATATCAACACAAGCGCGTTTTGGTCTAGCATCGTGGAAGCTCTATGGCACGTCTGGTGCTGACGGCGCCGATGGCGGCAGTGGCCACACCCGAGCTGGTCTCACGGCTCGCGCGGGCCCTGGCACTCTTCCCGGAGCTGGGTGATGAGCCAGTCACCGTGGGGGTGACCGCGAGTCGCAGGCTGGACGGCCTGGCCTACCCGAGTGAGCGGCTCATCCGCCTGAACCCGTACCGCCGGAAGCAGGTGCCCTACTTCACCATCGGACATGAGCTGACCCACCTCGTGCAGCCGCCGGGCCTTCCCCTGATACCGAGCGGCGAAGTGCAATGCGACATCTGGACGCTGGCCAGAGACCCGCTATTTCTGGATGAAAAGCCCTGCTACTTGGAAATGAACTGCGACGGCCGAAAGTGGCGAAGCCACGCCCACGCGGTCCGCGAGCTGTGCCGGCGCGCGATCGAAGTACGGCGGTCGAACCGACGGTACATCGTGTGGCTGCGCAAGCAACTGTCTGCCTACTTCAGCCGGCCCGCGCCGGCCCAGCCGACGCTGTTCGACATGATGCCGCCAGAGATCGGCGGCGCCGAAAGCGACCGACAGCCTCTACCCGGACGAGCCTGAACCCTCTGATGCCCAGCGACCGAGCGCCCAAAGCCCGTAACCTCGCCAGACGCCAGCAGGCGATCGAGCCCCCTTGGTCTGGCGGCGTGCACCTCGGTCCGCACACCGGGTCGACGAACCGGTCTCCCTCGCCTTTGGCGCGATAGTCACTCGGTCTCTGGCGGGTAGCCTGGGCGCCAACCTCCATCTTCGTGCGTCGCGTCTCGTACCGCCGCGGAACGGCCGCATCAGCTACAGGGGGTTCCATGGTGTTGTGCGGATGGATGTGCGACAATTCGCACATGGCGACGAACCTGGCAATCAGCCCAGACCTTCTGGAACGCGCCGTAGAGCTGAGTGGGGAAAAAACCAAGACCGCGGCCGTGACCCTCGCGCTGAAGGAGTTCATTGCGCGGCGGGAACAACGCCGTCTGCTCGAGCTGTTCAACACGCTCGACTGGGATCCGACATACGACTACAAGGCTGAGCGCTCGCGCTCATGAGTCTGTTCGTCGACACCAGCGTCTGGTCTCTCGCGCTACGGCGAGACTCGTCGGGTGACGGTCCCGAGATTGGCCGTCTGCGCGAGGCGCTGGCATCTCAAGAGGTGGTCTTTACCACCGGGCTCGTGCTGCAAGAGTTGCTGCAGGGCTTCGGTGGCCCCAAGGCTCGCGATTCGATCGTGGAGCGCTTCGCGGCGCTACCGATGATCGTCCCGGGTCGCGACGAGCACATCGCGGCGGTCGACATCCGAAACACGTGCCGGCGCCAGGGCGTGCAACTCGGGACCATCGATGCCCTCTTCGCTGGTCTGTGCCTTCGCCACGATCTGGAGATGCTGACCACTGATGAAGACTTCCACCACGCCGCGCGTCATACGCCGCTACGGGTCTGGCGTCCCCTGAGCTGAGGGGTGATGGGCCGATTACATCTCCGGAATTGTGACCGGGCGGTATTTAGCACACCGTCCACCGTCGTGCGTAACGTGGTAGCAAGGGCCTTCAGGCCCGCCGAAACAAGCCGGCTCAGTGGACTCGGGTGGGTGTTCCATTTAACGGGCCTGAAGGCCCTTGCTACCATCCGAGTCCAGAGTAATCAGAGATCAGAGGTCCATCCTTCGACAGACTCGGGATGACCGACCCATCCGGCCCCCAACCACAGCGGGACGGGTTGGCCGATCAGAGTCCAGAGGAGAATGGGGACACCACCACACGAAACCCGAGGCCGATGTTGCGGTCGACGGGATCGTACCTGAAGCGGTAGGCGGCGCGGACGTACCTCTCGTCGAAGTAGAACGCCCCGCCCCGCAACACCCGGTGGTCCCCTCATCAGGACCTTCGTAATCTTTCGGCGCATCCGTCAAGTATGTGCCGTACCGGTCGCTGCACCACTCCCACACGTTGCCCGCCATGTCATGCACACCCAGCGGTGTCGCCTCTTCGGGAAAAGAACCGACCGGCACCGTCTCGTCCGAATTCCAGTTGCCGTGAGTTCCCGATCGCGCAGGTCCCGGTCCCCACGGGTACTCGCGCCCCTCCTCCCCCCGGGCGGCGAACTCCCACTGTGCCTCGCTAGGCAGGCTTCCCACCAGCCAGGTGGCGTAGGCCGCGGCCTCTCCCCAGTTATATATCCGTGCATAAATAACAGGACATACGCGTCGTCATGGTATAGGATAGGGCAGGCCGGTTGGCCAGGGAGGTCTGCCATGCGCGCACGTGTGCTGCAGTTGCATCCGATGACCGCCAAGAAACTGGGGCGGCTCAGGAACGAAGCGGAAGTCGACGGCGTCTACCGCGTGGCGCGACGGCATCATGCAGTCCTGTTGAACCACGCGGGCCACACAAGCGGTGAGATCGCACGATTGCTTGATTCGCCACGGTCGCGCGTCTCGGAGTGGCTCAAGAACTACGACGACTACGGCTACGACGGCCTGCTGGAAGGCTACCGGCCCGGGCGTCCTCCCACGCTGACCAGTGCGCAGAAGCACGCGCTGGAGGACATCCTCGAGAGCGGTCCGGTGGCCTATGACTTCACCTCCGGCGTGTGGACCTCACCGATGGTGGCGCGCGTCGTCCATGAGGAGTTCGGTGTCGACTACCATCCGGGTCACGTGAGAAAACTCATGCACCAACTGGGATTCACGGTGCAGCGTCCCACGCGCACGCTGGCCCGCGCCGATCACAGAGACAGGACC